>NZ_DASSYD010000014.1:0-6853 GCF_035703485.1 Dokdonella sp.
GACCCTACATCACCGATGGTGAAAAGAACGCGCGTATCCCGAAGGATCGCGAACCGCCAACCCTGACCGAGGCTGAGTGCGTCGAATTGCTTGCAGCGGCCCCGTTCCGACCCAAGCGCGGGTTCGGCAAGGGCGCCAAAGGAAAGGCAGCGAGCAAGAAGACCGCGGAAAAAACTGCGGCGAAAAAGGCGCCCGCGAAGAAGGCCGTGAAGAAGGCCGTGAAGAAGGCCGTGAAGAAGGCAGCGAAAAAGAAGACGGCAAGCAAGAAGACCGCAGGTAAAAAGACTGCGGCGAAGAAAGCAGTCAAGAAAACTGCAATCAAGAAGTCTGCCGACAGCGCGCCCTCCGCAAGCGAACGTTGATGGAAGCATCCATTGCTGCCGCGGCTGCTGCGCTCCGCTCCGGCGGGGTCATCGCCTACCCGACCGAGGCGGTCTGGGGGCTGGGCTGCGATCCACACAATGAAGTCGCCGTTCGTCGGATATTTGCCTTGAAGCAGCGCCCGCAAGGTGCCGGAGTGATCTTGATTGGAGCTGATTTTTCGCAGATCCAGCCCTTTCTCGGAGAATGCTCCAGCGAGGTCGTAGCGCGCGCCATGGCCAGTTGGCCTGGACCGAACACCTGGATTTTTCCGCGAAACAATGACGTTCCTGCATGGATCGTCGGCGAACATGCCGGCATCGCGGTCCGAATCACTTCCCATCCGATAGCTCGCGCCGTGTGTGTCGCGTATGGTGCGGCGATTGTTTCGACCAGTGCAAATACCCACGGTCAGGAAGCGGCCCGAAGCGAAGAGGCGGTGCGACTGACGTTTGGCGATCAGTTGGATGCCATCGTCAGCGGACCACTCGGGGGCCTTGAGCGCCCAACCGTATTACGCGACGCTATCAGCGGGAAAGTGCTGCGTCACTGAGGGATGGATGATGTCCGCTGTTGTTGTTCCGGGGCGAGTTGCAGATCCCGCAGGAGAGTTGCTGCTTCTGGGGCACGCAGACAGTGAGCGCGTTTTTGCCTGGCGCGACGGTCGTCCGGTCTGCGTGCGTGAGTTTCTTGCTGATGTCGCCGACGCGGCTGCGCTGTTGCCCGAAACTGGTAGTGCGATCAACCTTTGTGATGATCGCTATCTGTTCTTGGTCGGCTTCTGTGCGGCGGCCAGTCGTGGTCATATCAGTCTGCTGCCCTCGTCACGAGCCTTGCAGGTCATCGCCGATGTCCGCGCGAACTATGCGGGGACCTACCTGCTTGGTGAGTCGCATGGCGGTGACGCCCATGGTGAGATGTTTTGTCTGCCCCGGTTCGACTCGGCAACCGGTCTCTCACGATGCCCCAACCCGCATCCTTCGGTCATTGAGACGACAGCGGCGGCCATCGGCTTCACCTCGGGCAGTACCGGCCAACCGAAGGCCAACATCAAGACCTGGCAAAACTTTCGACTCGGCAGTGCGCTGAATATCGACGCGTTGTGTTCGGTGCTGACGTTGCAAGCAGGCGAAACGGCTCAGGTCCTCGCCACGGTTCCGCCCCAGCATATGTACGGCATGGAACTGTCGGTACTGCTACCGCTGTTCGGACCATTCTCCGTGCATTCCGGAAGACCCTTGTTTCCAGCCGACATCGCCGCAGAGCTGGAGACACTTCCCATGCCACGCGTGCTTGTGACCACACCTGTTCATCTGCAGGCCTTGTTGCGCGCACCATTGAATCTGCCTTCCATTGCGGCCATCGTTTCGGCTACCGCTCCGTTGACGAGCGAGTTGGCGAAGGCGGCTGAAGCGAGGTTCGCAACGAAAGTCATCGAGTTGTTCGGCTCAACCGAGACTTGCGTCATTGCCCATCGTCGCACGGCAGCAGAAGCCAAGTGGCACCTGTATCCGGATGTGAATCTCAGTCCGCTTCCCGATGGAACCGTGGTCAATGCCGGACATCTCTCCGACCCGGTTGGGCTACAGGACATTGTTGAACTGCATGCGGATCGACAATTCACATTGTCCGGGCGCAATGCAGATTTGCTCGAAATCGCCGGCAAACGCGCCTCGCTCGCCGACTTGACCCGGCGCCTGAATGCGCTGGAAGGCGTGCATGACGGCGTGGTTTTCCAGCTCGATGCTTCCGAGACGTCGAACGTGCGTCGGATCGCCGCGCTGGTTGTCGCACCGGGGCGCTCGGACAAGGAGCTCCGGGCCATGCTGCGCAAGGAAATCGATCCGGTGTTCCTGCCGAGACCGTTGCGCATCGTCGATCGCCTCCCGCGCAACGAGACAGGCAAGTTGCCGCGTCAGGCCCTGATTTCAGCGCTCCAGCAAGACTGAACTGAACACCGGCAATCACCTCGTCGCTCAATCAAAACCATTTGCAAAAATGGGCGCTTCGGGAATCCGGTACTCGAAGGAGCCGATATCGCAGCGGGCCGAACCGTTGCCGTCGCCATCGACCGGGCGTGCCGTGCCAAGCACATCCGATGGCGAGCAACGCGACCAGTCCGAATCGCTCGGCGCGCCCGCCGCGCCGCCATCAATCGCCAGGCCTCCCGCGACCAGCGGCCAGTACTGGTTGCCGATCGCGGTGGAAATCGGACCAGCCGGTGACAGGCCAATCGCGTCGTTGTCGGCAACCGGGAATGCGCCAGCGGCCGAGCAGCTTTGAAACGAGCCCTCCTCGATGCTGAGGCTGTTGCCCACCGAGGCGTCTATCGGCACGACGCCGGGCTCGAACTCACACGAACTGGCGACCCCGGCAGTGCCGCTATCGCCGAAGATGATCGAGTGCGATGTCTGCAGCAGGCTTCCGGCGCGGATCGCCATGTGTCTGCCGCGAATGCCGGACACCAGATCGTTGTCGACGAAGGTCGCATTGCGTTGCGAGTAGCGCAGCCCAGGCCAGTCGAAGTAGACGCCACCGCCATCAAGCTCGGCGGTGTTGGACGCGATCAGCGAATTCTCGATCTTGAATTCAGCCGTCGTCTGGCCGCCGGCACCGGCGTTGCTTGCTGCCAGCGCACCGCCAGCCAGCGCGCTGTTGTCGACAAAACTGCTGCGATTGATGTGGGTCTTGGCCGCGAGCGAATGGATGGCGCCGCCGATCCGGCTCAGGTTCTGCGCAATGGCGGATACGCGCTCTATGCTGTTGGATTGGAAGTGACTGTCGATAATGGTGAGGTAACCTGCCTCGGCACTCAGAAAAGCAATCGCGCCTCCCCAGGCCTGATGCTCGTTGGACAGTACCTTGTTTTCGATGAAGCCGGTGCGCTGGATCAGCACGGTGCCATAGTAGATCGCAATGGCACCGCCTGCGGCGCTAACCGAGTTGGGCGGCACGATGCCGAGCTGGTCGCCGGTATTCGCCTCGTTGCGATAGAACAGACTATCGCGAATGGTCAGCCCACCCACCGAAAAGATCGCGCCGCCGAAGGCACCGGTGCCGTCGATGGCATTGCCCTGGGACTGGCAGAAAGCGAACGTCACACGATCGATCTCGATCTGGATATCCGCTCTGGCCAACTGGGCATTCAGGCAATTCCCCAGTCCTCGCCCGAATCCACTGATAACCGACAGATCGCGCAACTTCAGGCGCCGGGCATCGGGTCCGACATGCAGCAGCGTATTCGCAAACGTGAAGCCATTGCCGCGGACCGCTTCGAGCGTGATGCGATCGCTGGAAAACAGGTCGCTGGGCTCACCGCCATCGATGATCACGTCCGGATGATTGATCGACGGCCACGGGCTGGCGACCAGCGGCCGGATGCGGCGTTGGCCGATCGGCAGATCGAACTCGATGATCTGCTGCTCGGTGGCATCGGCCGCATTGGCCTGGGTCAAGGCCCAGGTGAAAGAACCGACGCCACTCGGTCCGGACTGAGTGACCGTCCAGTTGGCGGCGTTCGCAGTGCCGGTGGCGATCAACAGGGCGAGGATCAAGCCGGTGCGACGCATCATGGCGCAGCTTCCATGGCGCCGATCCGCGCAACGACCCGCGCGGCGAGTGAGTGGGCGGTGTCGGTCGGCATCGGATTCGAGGCGATCAATGTCACCAGCCAATGGTCGACGCCAACACTGATCTGCAGGCCATCCGGACTGAGTACGGCATCGTAGCCGTTGATGTCGGTTCGCTGGCCGGCCGACTCACCGTTGGCCAAGCGTTCAAGCTGACGTGTCACGCGTGCGGTGTCCTTGGCCGGGTGCAGCACCAGACGCAGGGATCGATGCGAGGCGGTATCGGCAAACAGGCATTCGGACTCGAACTTGCCCGACCGCGGCTTGCGGGTGATGGCCGATTCGGGTCCCGGCAATACGGCACCAAGATCGGCAGCGAGGATGGCGGAACACGGATTCGCCAGCCAATTCGCATGGGGCGCCTGTGCACTGGCGCTGCAAACTGCTGTCGCGGCGGCAAGGGTGACGCCGGACATTACGATGGATCTGAATGGGAATGAAGCTCTCAAAACGTTGACTCCGCAGCAGGACTTGTTGCGGAGTACGCAAACCGCAGGAAAAAAGCGTCACGGTCCATGCCGAAAGGACAGGATTCGGTGCGCAATCCGGAACACGAGCTGATTTACGGATCAACGTGCCTCGTCGCTCAACACTTTCATCCACGCTTGAGCACGCCGCCATTCGCGCTGCACCGTGCTGCGCGAAAGCGACAGGGCTTCGGCCGTTTCGATCTCGCTCAATCCGGCAAAGTATCGGCATTCGACCACGCGCACCGGACGTTTGCCCAGCGCAGCAAGTCGTTGCAACGCGAGATCGGTGTCCACGATTTGCTCCGGACTCAGCGCGTTGAGCTCTTCCTCGTCGATGGCCGTGCCAAGGGTGACCTGGAGCCAGGCTCCGCCACGCTTTGCGGCGAGATGGCGGCGTGCATGGTCGACGATGATCTGACGCATCGCCGATGCGGCGATGGCGCGCAGATGCAACGCGGATTGCGACGACCTTGTCGAGCCCAACAGGCGCAGGCAAGCTTCCTGTACCAGCGCACCGGTATCCAGCGTGGGGCCGCGCCGGTGTGCGGCAAGCGCTCGTGTCGCCAGTTTTTGCAGCTCCGGATAAAGCGACGAGAACAGTTGCTCGGCTGCCTTCGGGTCGCCATCGCGCCATGCGCGGATCAGCGTGTCATGGGATTTCATGGACAGGGCTCCACTCGTTGAACGCACGGTCAGTCTGGCGCGGCCTTTTGCCCACGCTTCGACCAGCAGTTTAGATCAGAGCCTGCTGCAGCTATGCTTTCGACGATGAATTTACCAACCGATTCCACCAGACCTGTCCCGAATACG
This sequence comes from Dokdonella sp., assembly GCF_035703485.1. GTDB lineage: Bacteria > Pseudomonadota > Gammaproteobacteria > Xanthomonadales > Rhodanobacteraceae > Dokdonella. The sequence goes on from NZ_DASSYD010000014.1 coordinate 5,270, forward strand.
TCGGACGACGAGCAATTGCGACAGACGGACGCGCTGCTTGAGCGTCTGCTGTCGCTGGCACCGGACGAACGCGCAGTTGAGCTCGAACGGCTGTATCTGGAAAAGCCAGCATTGGCCAATCGGCTGATTCACTTGTTGCAGGCCTGGGAAGCACAAGACGACCATGCCACACCAACGGGGGCCGCGATCAAGCATTTGACGACCGCGCTTCCGCTGCAGGCGGGCACGCGAGTCGGCGCGTTCGTGATCGATGCGCTTCTCGGTCACGGCGGCATGGGCGAGGTCTACGCCGCGCACCGCTTTGATGGCCAGTTCGAGCAAACGGTCGCCATCAAGCGCATCCTTGATACGCCGCTTCTGGATCGCGCCCAGGCTGCCGAACATCTGACCCGCGAGCGAGCACTGCTGGCCCGACTCAGTCATCCGGGTCTGGCGACGGTTCTCGATGGCGGTATCGACGACGACGGTTATCCATGGCTGGCGATGGAGATGATCGACGGCGTTCGACTGGATCGTCACCTGCTGGAAGCACGCCCGCCATTTGAAGCCCGCTTTGCCCTGTTGCTGCAATTGGTCGACGTCGTTGGCTATGCCCATCGCCAATTGGTGGTGCACGGCGATCTGAAGCCGGCCAACCTGATGGTCGAAAGCGATGGACGACTGCGCGTACTGGATTTTGGTATTGCACGGTCACTGGTCGAAGATCACGGCAGTGCGCCTTCTGCCGCCGTGACACCGGGCTGGAACAGCCCCGAGCAAGGCCGGGGCGAAATACCGGGAGTGGCGTCGGATCAATACCAGATCGGCCTGCTCGCGCGTGCCATCTTCGCCAATGGCCTGCGCGGAGAAGCCGATCGAAAAGGCAATCTGCGTGCTCTTGCGCGTTGCAACGACGCCTACACGCACAAGCAGATTGACACGGATCTGGACGCCATCATTGAACACTGCCTGGCGGATCACCCGGAGCAGCGTTATCCCGATCTCGGTGGATTGCGTGCGGATTTGATCGCCTGGCGCGGGCGCGAACCGATCAGCCTGCGCGAAGGAAAACCGCTGTATCGGCTGGGCTGTTTCCTTCGACGCAATCCGCTGGGTTCGGCGTTGGCCGCGAGTTTGTTGATGGTGCTGTGCGCCGGATCGCTGGCACTCTGGCAGCAGAATCGGAACCTGCGCGCGGCCACATACGCTGCGCAAACATCCGCCGCGCAGGCGGTCGCCGAAACCCGGCGCCAGGATCAGGTGCTCGGATTCCTTGAAGAGACGCTTGCCGCAGCCGATCCTCGCGGCAGCGCTGGCGCGGTGCAATCGGTGGATGCATTGCTCGATGTCGCCTCTGACGGTATCGATATCGAATTCTCGGCCGATCCCTCACTGCGTACCGAGGTGCGTGCCATGCTGGCATTCATTGCATTGCGTCGTGAAGACAATCAGCGGGCCAAGACCCTCCTCGCTGCCGCGGAAGCGGATTCAGACCGCGGCATCCGCCCTCGCGCCATGGCGGCATTGCAGTTGCTCCAGGGCGATATCGCATTCTATGCCGGCGACGCGGAAAAGGCCGAAACGCTTTATCAGCAGGCATTGGCG
>NZ_DASSYD010000176.1:0-7837 GCF_035703485.1 Dokdonella sp.
CGGACCAGGTCTTGCCGGCCGCTTCGAGACCATCGCGCTTGACCGTGGCGAGAACGCTCGCGGCTTGCTCGCCACCCATCACGCTGATCCGTGAGTTTGGCCACATCCAGAGGAAGCGGGCGCCGTAGGATCGACCGCACATGGCGTAGTTGCCAGCGCCGAAACTGCCGCCGATGACCACGGTGAATTTGGGCACGTGTGAGCAGGCAACCGCAGTGACCATCTTGGCTCCATCCTTGGCAATGCCCGCGTTTTCGTACTTGCGTCCGACCATGAAGCCGGTGATGTTCTGCAGAAATACCAGCGGGATGTTGCGCTGATTGCACAGTTCAATGAAGTGCGCGCCCTTGAGTGCCGATTCGGCAAACAGGATGCCGTTGTTGGCGATGATGCCGACCGGGTAGCCGTGGATGTGGGCAAAGCCGGTGATCAGGGTTTTCGCATAGCGCGCCTTGAACTCGCTGAAGTCCGAGCCATCGACGATGCGTGCAATCAGCTCGCGGATATCAAACGGGATGCGCGTTTCGCGCGGCACGATGCCGTAGATCTCATCACCGGCGTAGGCGGGTTCGCGTGGTTCGGCAAGCGCCAGCGGCATCGTCTTGCTGCGGTTGAGATTGCCGATCAGGTCACGCGCAATGCTCAGTGCATGGGTGTCGTTCTCGGCAAAATGGTCGGCGACGCCCGATACCGAGGTATGCACATCGGCTCCGCCGAGAGATTCGGCGTCGACTATTTCGCCGGTGGCGGCTTTCACCAGTGGCGGGCCGCCGAGGAAGATCGTGCCTTGCTCCTTGACGATGATGGTCTCGTCACTCATTGCCGGAACATAGGCGCCGCCGGCCGTGCAAGAGCCCATGACTACGGCGATCTGGGCGATCCCGAGTGAACTCATGCGTGCCTGGTTGTAGAAGATGCGACCGAAATGCTCCTTGTCCGGAAACACCTCATCCTGCAGCGGCAGGAAGGCGCCGCCGGAATCGACCAGGTAGATGCAGGGAAGGCGATTTTCCAGCGCGACTTCCTGGGCGCGCAGATGCTTCTTCACTGTCATCGGAAAATACGTGCCGCCCTTGACCGTTGCATCATTGGCGACGATCAGTACCTCTTGTCCCTTGACCCTGCCGATACCGGTGATCAGTCCCGCACACGGCGCGGCATTGTCGTACATGCCATGCGCGGCCAGTGGCGACAGTTCAAGAAAGGGTGAGCCGGGATCGAGCAGGGCGCGGATGCGCTCCCGTGGCAGCAGCTTGCCGCGCTCGATGTGCTTGTTGCGTGATTTCTCGCCACCGCCCTGGGCTGTCGTGCGCAGTTGTTGCTTGAGATCGTCGACGAGTCCGCGCAGATGCTCGGCATTGGCAATGAAATCGGGTGAGCGGGGATCAATCTGGGACTGGATGCGTGGCATGGCCGTCTTGCGCGTCGGGAATCAATGGGTCAGAGCATAACGGACGGTGCAGCCCAACCGCATCTGGTATTGAAAATGAAACCGGCCGCACAAGGCGGCCGGATCATCGCGAATCGGTAGCGAGTCGTCAGATCAATGCTTTTCAGCGTCGTCCTTTTTCTCTTCCATCGCGTCTTTCTTTTCTTCCATGGCCTCCTTGGCCTTGTCTGCCGCATCGCCTACGGCGTCGGCGGCATCAGCAGCGGTTTCCTTGGCGGCGTCAGCGGCATCGCTGGCGGCATCCATGGTGGTTTCGGCAGCGCTGTTTACGGCGTCACCAGTCGCCTCGGCAGCGTTGCTGACGGCTGCACCGGTTGCTTCGGCAGCCTTCTTGGCAGCCATGGCCGCATCATCGGCAGCCTTCTGAGTTGCAACGGCGGCGTCTTGCGCAGCCTTGGTTGCTGCATCGGCCGCTTCCTGGGCGCTCTGTTGGGAGTTGCCGCAAGCGGCCAGGCCGAGAGCCAGTGTTGAAGCCAGAAGAATACGTGTGAAATTCATGGTGTCCCCTCGAAATAAATAGCGGCGTATCAGGGTATTCGGAGCGTTGCCCGCCGCATTGGCTACGTCCGCGGTCAGGCACACAACTGCCTGAGAACTTGAACAGGTTAAAAATCGAACCGCTTACTCTAATCCGGTAAACAGTAAGAATTCGTTACGTGAGCTCAACGGCGATCGCCGTCGCCTCGCCACCGCCAATGCACAAGCTGGCGATTCCGCGCTTGCCGCCACGCGCCTTGAGGGCATTGATCAGGGTTACCACGAGGCGCGCGCCGGAGGCTCCGATCGGGTGGCCGAGCGCACAAGCGCCACCGTTGACGTTGACTTTCTCGTGGGCAATGCCGAGTTCGCGGATCGGTGTCATGGCGACAACCGCAAACGCTTCATTGATCTCGAACAGATCGACATCCTCGACCTTCCAGCCGGCCTGCTTGAGAACATGCTGGATGGCGCCAACCGGTGCCGTGGTGAACCACTCCGGCTCCTGGGAATGGGTGGAATGGGCAACGATCGTGGCCAGTGGCTTGAGGCCGCGCTTTTTTGCTTCGTCGGCAGACATGACGACGGTTGCCGCTGCGCCATCGGAAATGCTCGAAGAGCTTGCGGCAGTGACCGTGCCGCCATCCTTGCGGAAAGCCGGACGCAGATTTGGAATCTTGCTGATGTCGGACTTGCCGGGTTGCTCGTCGGTGGCGAACTCGGCCTCACCCTTGCGTGTGCGCACCGTGACCGGAGTGATTTCGTCGGCAAAGGCACCTGAAGCGATCGCCGCCTGGGCGCGTTTGACCGATTCGATCGCGAACGCATCCTGCTCTTCACGCGTGAACGAATATTTGTCGGCGGTGGCTTCGGCGAAGACGCCCATCGACTGGCCATCATAGGGATTGGTCAAGCCATCCCAGGCCATGTGATCAACGGCTTCGAAACTGCCGTAGCGATTACCGGTACGCGAATTCGGCAGCATATGCGGTGCGTTGGTCATCGACTCCATGCCGCCGGCAACAACGATCTTGGCCGAACCGGCCTTGATCAGGTCATGGGCCAGCATGATTGCCTTCATGCCTGATCCGCAGACCTTGTTGATCGTCGTGCAGCCAGTCGATTTCGGAATATCGGCGGCAAGTGAGGCTTGGCGGGCAGGAGCCTGGCCGAGATTGGCCGAAAGCACGCAACCCATGATGACTTCCGAAATGTCGGCAGCAGGTACGCCAGATTGCTCAAGAGCCGCCTTGATCGCGGTCGCGCCGAGGGTGGTTGTCGGAACGCCGCTGAACTGGCCGAGGAAGGATCCAATGGCAGTGCGCTTGGCGCCGACGATGACGATGTCGGACATGGTCAAATCTCCGTTGTCTGTGGGGAAGGCGATCTGGCAGATCGCCGGAGTTAGCTGTTCGATTATTGCACGATGTTCGGGCGCTGGTGGGGAGCCCCCGGCGAAACTGAATCTTCCGGCACTTGATCCTGAAGGCGGATTCGCTCAAGGATGGCCGCTCGGAAATCGGAGAGAAATCATGCGCATGCCAATCGCAGCCCTGCTTGCAGGCCTCAGCGGTGATGCCATTGCCGCGACGATAACGGTGACGACGAACAGCGATACGATTGCCGCCGACGGCCAATGCAGCCTGCGCGAGGCGATTACCGCGGCGAACACGGATTCAGCGTTCAATGGCTGTCCGGCCGGCAATGGAGTTGATGAAATCCTGCTTGGCGCCGACGAGTATCGGTTTGAAATCGAAGGAGCCGGTGAGGACGCCAATGCCAGCGGCGATCTCGATATCCGCAGCAACCTGAGCTTGCGCGGAGCGGGTGCCGACCTCACGCGCATCCGTGGCGATCGCGAAGACCGGGTGTTCGATGTGGCCAGCCCGGCTACGGATGTCGTCATCGAAGGCGTGACCATCCGCAATGGGGCAGGTGACATTGGCGGTGGCATTCTGCTCGGTGCGGGGGTCAGCCTGCTGGTCAAGAGTGTGTCGCTGACCGGCAATGCCACCGTCCAGGGCGGTGGAATCGCGTCATTTGGCACGCTGGATATCGTCGATTCGGTATTCCACGCCAACGACGCGACCACGGGCGGTGCGGTCTGGAGCGGTGCCGGCAGCGTCACATCACTGCGCAATGTCACTCTGGATTCGAATACCGCGCTCGATTCGGGATCCGCGGCATCGTTCAATGACACGGCATCACTGAACAACGTGACCGCAAGTCAGAACATTGCCGACAGCGATTTCGATGACATCGGCGACGGCGCCATCGAAGTCAATGCCACGGTCACCATTTCCAACACGATCCTGGCACGCAATCTGGATCTCAGTCTTGGCGGTGGCGGCCTGGTCAGTCACGACTGTGCGATTCAGCCAGGCGGCGAGTTGATCTCCCTGGATCACAACCTCATTGGCATCATCGGCAACGCCTGCGTGTTGTCGAATCCGCAACCGGGCGATCAAGCCGGTACGCCGACCCAGCCGTTGAATCCCCTGCTGCAGCCATTCGATTTGTATGGCGGCAGCGTGGAAACGTTTCTGCCGACGGCTGCCAGTCCGGTCGTCGAGGCGGGTAGCCCGCTGATGCCCGGTAGCGGCAGTCCGGGTGCGTGCGAGGCTGGCGATGCACGCGGCGTGCTGCGTCCGCAGGGTGCGCGTTGTGATATTGGTGCTGCCGAACTCGATGACCTGATCTTTCGCGACGGCTTCGATCCGGCATTGCCCTGATAGCCGCGCGTGCGCATGATCGAGAATCCGTCGCCGGCGCTGAAACTCGGCACCCAGCAGGCGCGCAACCTGCACCTTGCTGCGCAGGGCATCTTGCGCAAACCGCCAGCGCGTCCGCGTCGGGCCGACTTGCTTGCAGCGATCGAACGCATGCAGTTGCTGCAGATCGATACGATCCACGTGGTTGCACGCAGCCCGTATCTGGTCCTGTTTTCACGACTTGGCAACTATCCGGTCGAGTGGCTGGACAAGGCGCTTGAGCACGGCGAGATCTTCGAATGCTGGTCACACGAAGCCTGCTTTGTGCCGAGCTCACGGTTCGCCGTGCATCGCGGCCAGCATGCGAGTGGTGCGCGTGATCATCACTGGGCGTGCAAGAACGCTGCGCGATTGCACGATACCCAGCGCGCCGACATGGATGCGGTGCTCAGGAGAATTCGCGAGCAGGGCCCGGCCAAGGCGTCGGAATTCGAGTCGACGAAACGCGCAAAGACCGGATGGTGGGACTGGAAAGATGAAAAGCGCTGGCTCGAAGCGCTGTTCACGCGCGGCGAACTGATGGTTGCCCGACGCGAGCGATTTCAGCGCGTCTATGATCTGAGCGAGCGTGTCGTGGCGCGCATGGAATTCGATCCGCACACGGCAAAACTCAGTGACGACGAGATTGAACGCGCGCTGATTCTTGATTCGATCAAGGCGCTCGGAATCGCCCAGGCGCGTTGGGTCGCCGACTACTACCGCACGCGACGCAAGCACAAGGACGCGGATCTTGCCGGGCTGGTCGCCAGCGGTGACCTGATCGAAGTCGAGGTCCAGGGTTGGGCGAATCCTGGCTATGTGCACCGCGATCACGTCGGAAATCTGAATCTGGCTCTGGCTGGCAAGCTGCGTGCAACCCATACGACTTTGCTCTCGCCGTTCGATCCGCTGGTCTGGGATCGCGCCCGCGCCAGTATCATGTTCGGCTTTGACTACACCATCGAGTGTTACGTGCCGGAAGCAAAACGGCGCTATGGCTATTTCGTCCTGCCGATCCTGCATCGCGGCAAGCTCATCGGGCGTCTCGATGCGAAGGCGCATCGGGCTGACGGGCGGTTCGAGGTCAAGAGCATCCATCTTGAAGGCGATGTCGAAGTGGATGCGAAACTGATCGAGACTCTTGCAACGGCGATCCACGCATGTGCCAACTGGCATCAGACACCGACGGTTGTCTTTCGTCGCAGTGAGCCGCGTTCGCTTGCGGTGGAGTTGCGCAAGGCTTTGTAGGGTAGTGAGCGGAAGTTGGCCTCAAGACCTCGGCAACGTGGGTTCATCCTTCGACTGGCTTAGGACGAACGGCTGAGGTAATGGGGGATGATCTCTGGAGCGTGCGCGTTTCCCTTGCTCGCGTGGTCTGCGATCATGGGCGATCACCCGCCTCACACAGCGACTCATTCATGGATTTCGAACACGGCATCACCGCAATCGACACCGGCTTTCATCGCCCGGCATTTGATGCCAGCCATCTGCTCATCGAGCGCAACCGCGCCGCTTTCATCGATGTCGGCACCAACTACTCGATTCCGGCGCTGCTCGCCGAGCTCGATCTGAAGGGCGTAGCCCGCGAAGCCGTTGACTACGTGATCGTCACCCATGTGCATCTGGATCACGCTGGCGGCGCCGGCGAGATCATTCGCCAGTTGCCGAATGCGAAGCTCGCCGTGCATCCGCGCGGTGCGCCGCACATGATCAACCCGGCGCGCCTGGTCGCCAGTGCCTCCTCGGTCTACGGTGCAGAAGAGGTCAAGCGAACCTATGGCGATCTGGTCCCGGTGCCCGCCGAGCGTGTCGTCGAGATTCGCGACGGGGCGGTCATTGATCTGGCCGGCCGTCCATTGCGCTGTCTTGATACGCCGGGACACGCCCGCCATCACTTTTCGGTCTGGGATGAACGCAGTCGTTCGTTTTTCCCGGGCGATACGTTCGGTCTTTCCTATCGCGAATTCGATACCGACAAGGGCGCGTTTATCCTGCCGACGACGACCCCCGTGCAATTCGATCCGGTCGCCCTCAAGGGTTCGATCGCGCGCATGCTGCTGTTCAAGCCCGATGCCATGTTTCTGACCCACTACAGTCGTGTCACCGACGTCGAACGTCTGGGTCGTGATTTGTTCGAGCAGATCGACGCGATGGTTGCGATTGCCGAGTCGAGCGCCGGTCAGGCCGAGCGCCATGAGTTCATCAAGGAAAAACTGGCGGAACTCTATTTCGAGCGTGCCACGGCGCATGGTTGCAGAATGACACGCGAGCGCATGGCTGAGTTGCTGTCTTCGGATATCGAACTGAATGCTCAGGGTCTGGAGATCTGGCTGGATCATGGTCGTCGTTGAGATTCCGACTCCGAATCGCCGCGATTGCCGGCATCGGCTTCGATCTTTCGCCCCACCTTTCGTCGCCCCTGCGAAGGCAGGGGTCCAGTGACCGTTCTTGATTTTTACGCTCCTTCGGAGCGCGGCATCCCTGCCTTTTTTCACCCGCCTCCCGTGCGGGCGAGTTACTTTTCTTTGCTTGCTCAAAGAAAAGTAACCAAAAGAAAGAGCACCCCGATACCGCGGTCTACGGGCTTCCTGCCCTCCGACTTCGCGAAGCGGCTCCGGGGGTTGACTGACAGTCCATCCCTGGACTGGCAGCCAACTGGCTCGCATCCCTGCGAGCCACCCTGTGGGCCTTTCCTACGCCACTTCACCGCTACATAGGGGGCCCATTTACTGCGCATCCTGCGCAGCCAAGACGAAGCGGATTCCCGAAAACTCGCGCATCCGCCTTCGCTCATGATCTTCCTTCTCCCGCCTTGCGGGAGAAGGTGCCGAAGGCGGATGAGGGGCTTTGGCTTTGCTCTTCGCTTTGGCGCGCACGATGCGCGCTCAATGGGGTCCCCTCGATTGCGGCGAGATTGCGGAGGGAATGTCCGAAGGATGGCCCACACGATGTGGGCCAGTTCGATGCCAGTCCATGGATGGACTGTCAGCGAACCCCGGAGCAGCCTCGCGCACCTGAACGGCGCATGTCAAGTTAGTTGTCGCCTCAGTCATGCAGCGAGGGGCTGTTTGTCTGTCGCTACGTGAGCGGTGACGACAGCGTCGCGTTCGGGGTTGAGGGTGACGGCGCCGATCGGCGACCAGTCGCGGGTGTGGCGGGA
>NZ_DASSYD010000159.1:0-9699 GCF_035703485.1 Dokdonella sp.
TCTTCGACTACTTGGCTGCAATTGACTGCATGGACGATCGCCTTAAGAAGTTAGGCTTTGATGTCCACAAGATCAAAATCAGCTCGTTGATTCCCGTAATGGACAACCAACAGAGTAGCGGCCACTCTTTTGAGGACGAGCGCATCCTTTCGCTGATGGATGCTGGCGACGCGTTTCGCAAGAAATTTAGCGATGGCGCGGCGCTGGTCAAGCTCGCGCTCCTTGAAGTCTTGGCTTACCGAAAGGAAGCCAAAGTGAAAAGCGAAGGCGGCGACATTAAGCCGATTGCCTACGTCTTCCTATCGCTGAAGAATCCAAAGGAATTGGAGCTACTTCGAGACATCTATGAGGATGCGTTTGTTGCGATCTCTTTCTACCAACCAAGAGATCGCCGGGTTGATAGTCTTGCTCGACGAATTGCGAGAACGCGCGAAGCTTTTGATCCCGAAAAGCATCGTTCCACTGCTGAACAGATCGTCAATCGGGACGAGCAGGCCGGTTCGCCCCTGGGGCAGCGCGTGTCGGAAGTCTTTGCCAACGCCGACTATTTCATCAGCATGACGAATCGCATTGCTGGTCTCAGGGCAATGGAACGATTCATTGATATATTGTTCGGGCACCCATTCATCACCCCTACGGTCGATGAATACGGGATGTTTCTTGCCTGGGGAGTTTCGCTTCGCTCGGCCGATCTATCCCGTCAGGTAGGGGCCGCGTTGTGCGACTCCGAGGGTAATTTGATAGCCGTTGGTTGCAACGATGTTCCGAGAGCTGGTGGCGGCCAATATTGGCCAAGTGACGACGATGGCAGAGACTTCCAACGGGGATTCGATAGCAGCGCTTTTGAGAAAAAGCAGTTGGTAGCAGAGTTGATCTATCGGCTCTCAGAAACTGGCTGGCTAGAACAATCTGTTGCCGAGCTAAGTTCGGAAGAGCAGATCAAAAAGCTGATGGGAAATGGCGATGCATCGTTGCTCAAGGGAATCGGGATTAACAATCTGCTGGAATTCGGGCGCATTGTTCACGCGGAAATGGCTGCCATTGCCGATGCTGCCCGTCGTGGGTTGGCTGTTCAAGATGCGACTCTCTTTGTAACGACATTTCCATGTCATGTTTGCGCGCGGCACATTGTCGCAGCCGGTGCGAAACGCGTTGTCTATATCGAACCCTATCCTAAGAGCCGAGCTAAAGACCTGCATGATGATTCCTTGGTGGTCGATAGCCCGAAACTAGCTGAAGGGAAGGTAACCTTCCAAGCGTTCAATGGGATATCACCGAGGAGATATGGGTCTATGTTTTCAATGGTCCAGAGGAAAAACTCTTCCGGTAAGGCCGTTCGTGCAGAGCCGAGTCTTCGGCAGCGTAGGTTCAAATCCGCGCCTGATAGGTACATTACTCAGGAGGACCTGATTTTGGATGAATTCGACAAGGCGCTTGCCTCTGCAGAGGGTTAAGAAGATGATGCAATTAGCTGTAGCGGAACCTAAAGGATGAATGACACACATCAAAACGAACTGAAGATGGGGATATGACGATGACTCTCAAAGATCCTAGGCTGGAACAGCAGTTGAAAGAGGCTGTACAGAGGACCCAGCAACTTCCGGATTCAGTAAAGGAAGCCTTCTCGCGGAGACGTGAAAGTGAAAATGAGGGCCGCCAGAAGGATTCTTCAGAATCAACCAGGAAGCCTATACTTTGTGATTGAGATAGATTGACTAGAATGATTCGCTGAGAGGCCGCCAGTAGGGTGGCTCTTCTTCTTTTTTGAATACTGAAGAACCCGGGTCAGTGAGCACTTTCGAGTGACCGCCGGGTTCGCAAGCGGTCATCGGTCGCGAGCAATTCTCCAGGAGGTTCCCCGCCTTGACGTGCGGAATACGCGGTCAAGGTTGTGAACCTCGAACCGCGTATCTATCCCGCCATTACCTGACCGATACGATCAGCCGACGCCCGCTGCGACCTTGAAGTCGCAGCCGGTTTTCGACTTCACGTCCTCGAGGCTGACGCCCGGGTGCAGCTCGGTCAGGGTCAGGCCGCCGCCTTCGGCGACTTCGAATACGCACAGGTTGGTGATGATCTTGTCGACGCAGGCCTTGCCGGTCAGCGGCAGTGCGCATTGCTTGAGGATCTTCGGCGAACCGTCCTTGGCGGTGTGCTCCATCAGCACGACCACGCGCTTGACGCCGGCGACCAGGTCCATCGCGCCGCCCGGGCCCTTGACCATTTTGCCCGGCACCATCCAGTTGGCCAGATCGCCGCCCTCGGAGACTTCGAGGCCGCCGAGGATCGACAGATCAATATGGCCGCCACGGATCATCGCGAACGAATCGGCGCTGGAGAAGAAGCTGCTGCCCGGGATCGTCGTGATGGTCTGCTTGCCGGCGTTGATCAGGTCGGCGTCAACGGTTGCTTCGGTCGGGAACGGGCCGATGCCGAGCAGGCCGTTTTCCGATTGCAGGGTGACTTGCACGCCTTCCGGAATGTAGTTGGCGACCAGAGTCGGAATGCCGATACCGAGGTTGACGCAGTAGCCATCACGCAATTCGCGCGCCGCCAGTTGAGCCATCAGCTCGCGGACCGGGCTGGATTTGGCCGATGGCGCGCCGTCCGACAGGGTGCGGAACTCGATGCGCTTCTCGTATTTCGCACCCTGGATGATGCGATCGACGTAGATGCCGGCCAGGTGGATCTGATCTGGCTCCAGCGTCCCGGTCTCGACCAGTTCCTCGACCTCGACGACGGTGACCTTGCCGCAGGTCGCGATCATCGGATTGAAGTTGCGCGCGGTCTTGCGAAAAATCAGGTTGCCGAACTTGTCGCCCTTCCAGGCCTTGACGAAGGCGACGTCGGTCTTGATCGCCGATTCGAGCACATATTCGGTGCCGTCGAAGGATTTGGTTTCCTTGCCCTCGGCGAGTTTGGTGCCGAACGCGGTACGCGTGTAGAAACCGGGAATGCCGGCACCGCCCGCGCGCAGACGCTCGGCCAGGGTGCCCTGTGGAACGAGGTCGAGTTCGAGCTCACCGGCCAGCACCTGGCGCTCGAATTCCTTGTTTTCGCCGACATACGAGGCGATGACCTTTTTGACCTGGCGTGTCTTCAGCAGCGGGCCCATGCCGAAATCGTCGACGCCGGCGTTGTTGCCGACGATGGTCAGTCCCTTGGTGCCGGCATCGAGCAAGCCCTGGATCAGGTTTTCCGGGATGCCGCACAGGCCAAAACCGCCAGCGGCAATCGTCATGTTGTCGAAGAGCAGGCCTTCAAGTGCTGCGGAGGCGGAGGCATAGACTTTTTTCACGGTCGGATCCTTGAGCTTGGGTCGGTGACGTTACGGGCTGAACGGCGTCGCTGACATCAGGGGGAGTTTGATCAGCCTAGTATGCAGAGGCGATTGGTTCAATGCGGCCTTTCGGACAATGGCAAACGTGTTGGCTTCGTGACTGGTGCAGACAACGATTGCCAGCGATGGGTTCGGCGAAGTTCGCCGATCAGCGAAAATCACGTGAGCGCGAATCGAGCGCATCGAACAGCTGAGTATAGTCCTCAAGGCGTTCGGCGATGATGTGTTGCACACCGTCGACACATTCGAGACGGCCACTGACGCTGAGCAAACGCGATTCGAGCAGCACGCGGCGCTGGCGTTCGGCGATGCGCTGCCAGACCACGATATTGAACAGGCCGCTCTCGTCTTCGAGGGTCAGAAAGGTCACGCCGGCCGCGGTTTGCGGGCGCTGGCGCAAAGTGACCAGGCCGGCCACACGGATGGTGCGGCCATGGCCCACCTGTTCGAGATCGCGTGCGGCGGTGCAACGGCGTGCCTTCAGTTGTTTGCGCAACAAGGCGAGCGGGTGCGGGCCGAGACTGAGGCCAGTCGCGGCGTAATCGGCGATCACGGTTTCGCGCGGCGTTGGCGGACGCAGGCGGATCGCGTCTTCATCGGTGCTGATGCCATCGAACAGCGGCAACTGCTTCTCGACGCCGGCGACCTGCCAGCGTGCGCGATGGCGATGGCCGGCGAGTCCACGCAAGGCATCGGCTTCGGCCAGCCGCGCGAGGCTGCCGTGATCGAGTCCGGCACGCTCGGCCAGATCCTGGATATCGCGAAATGCCGATTGCCGTCGGGCTTCGACGATGGCCCGGGCCCTGGCTTCGGCGAGGCCGCGCACTTCGCGCAGGCCGAGACGCAACGCCGGTTGCTGATCGCGCGGACACGGATCAAGGCTGCAATCCCACTCGCTGAAGCGCACATCGACCGGGCTGACGATGCCGCCGTGGCGACGCAGATCCTGGATGATCTGGCTCGGCGCGTAGAAACCCAGCGGCTGCGCATTGAGCAGGGCGCAGGCAAAGGCGCTCGGCTCATTGCATTTGAGCCAGCAACTGAACCAGGTGAGCAGGGCGAAACTGGCCGCATGCGATTCGGGAAATCCGTAACTGCCGAAGCCGCGTAACTGATTGAACAGGCGCTCGGCGAACTCGCTGTCGTAACCTTTGCCGAGCATGCCGTTGACGAAGCGGTCATGGAAATACTCGAGTCCGCCGCGACGCTTCCACGCGGCCATGCCACGACGCAGCTGATCAGCCTCACCGGGACTGAAACCGGCGGCGGTGATCGCCAGCTGCATGACCTGCTCCTGGAACAGCGGCACGCCGAGGGTGCGCTTGAGCACCGGTTCGAGTTCGGCCGAGGGATAGTCGACCAGCGACGGATCCTGACGCCGCTTGAGATAGGGATGAACCATGTCGCCCTGGATCGGGCCGGGGCGCACGATTGCGACCTGGACGACGAGGTCGTAATAGCTGCGCGGCTTGAGACGCGGCAGCATCGCCATCTGCGCGCGCGATTCAATCTGGAATACGCCGAGCGTGTCGGCCTTGCAGATCATGTCCCAGGTCCGTCGCGCGCTGTCGTCATCGCTGCGATCGGTCGCGGCGATGTCGGCGAGGCTGAGATCGCGACGATCGCTGTCACGCAGCAGATCGAGACACTTGCGGATGCAGGTGAGCATACCCAGCGCCAGGCAATCGACCTTGAGCAGGCGCATGGTTTCGAGATCGTCCTTGTCCCACTGGATGATCGTGCGTTCGGCCATCGCCGCATTCTCGATCGGCACCAGCAGCGACAGAGGCTGGCCGGAAATGACGAAGCCGCCGACATGCTGGGACAGATGCCGCGGCATGCCGATCAGCTGTCGGGTCAGCGCGATCAATTGCTGGATCACTTTCGCCGCCGGGTCGAAACCGCGCTCGCGCAGGCGTTCATCGAGTGCGTCGGCGCTGTCGTGATGGCTGATGCAGCGGCTCAGTTCCTCGACCTGATCGCTGCCGAGGCCGAGCGCCCTGGCCACATCACGCAGGGCGCTGCGGCCGCGATAGCAGATCACCGTCGCCGCCAGCGCGGTGCGCTCGCGTCCGTACTTGGCGTAGATGTACTGGATCACCTCCTCGCGTCGCTCGTGCTCGAAATCGACATCGATATCGGGCGGCTCGTCGCGCTCGATCGAGATGAAACGCTCGAACAGCATCTGCACGCGGCGCGGATCGACCTCGGTGATGTGTAGGCAATAACAGACGATTGAATTCGCCGAGGAGCCGCGCCCCTGGCAGAGGATGTGCTGGCTGCGCGCGAAACGCACGATGTCGTGCACGGTCAGGAAGAACGCTTCGTAAGCTTGCGTTTCGATCAGGCGAAGTTCGTGTTCGATTTGTTGTGTCATCGCCGCCGGCAGACCTTCGCGCCAGCGCAGCGCGGCACCGGCATAAGTCAGTTTGCGCAGATGCGAGATCGGCGTTTCATCAGTCGGCACGAGCTCCTGCGGATACTGGTAGTTGAGGTTGTCGAGATGAAACTGGCAGCGTTCGGTGATGCGCAGGGTTTCATCGAGTAGCTGGCGTGGATAGATCGCGGCAAGCGCCTCGCGACTGCGCAGATGACGCTCGCCATTCGGAAACAGATGGGCGCCGGCCTCGGCAATCGTCGTGCGCTGACGGATCGCGGTGATCGTATCCTGCAGGCGCCGGCGCGAGCGCACATGCATGTGTACATCGCCGCTGGCCACGGCGGGTATTTCGTGTTCTTCACAGAACGCGAGCTGACGCGTCAGTCGCTTCGCATCACGCGCGCCACGATGCAGTTCGATCGCCAGCCACAGGCGACCGCGGAAATGTTGCTGCAACCACTGCGCGTCGTCGACCTCGGGTTCGGCATCGGCCAGCCACAAGCAAAGCAGGCCATCGAGTCCGGCCAGATCTTCGCGGTGGATTTCATAAGTGCCTTTAACCGCACGTCGACGTGCGCGCGTGATCAGCGCACACAGGGCCTGATAGCCAGCGAGGTTTTCCGCGAGCAAGACGATGCGCAAGCCTTCCACGCAGCGGAACTCGCTGCCGACGATCAAGGCCAGCCCGGTCTTCCGTGAGGCTTCCAGCGCACGCACGATTCCGGACAAGGAGCACTCGTCGGTGATCGCCAGGGCGCGATAGCCCAACCCGGCCGCGCGCTCGAACAACTCCAGCGCCGATGACGCCCCACGCAAAAATGAGAACGCCGAAAGACAATGCAGTTCGGCATAGTCGGGCAGTGTGTTGAGTGGGGCCACAATACCCATCAGCCCAATCTCGCCGTCATCCCGGCGAACGCCGGGATGACGAGCAGAAGGGTTTGCCTTGGGACCGAATCAACAATCGGTTCGCCAAATCCCGCTTCATTCGCCTGCGCGTCCATCATCGCGGCCTCAGGCAAACCAGCCATGCAACAACCACGGCCCGTGTTGCTGGCCGGCCTCGCGGAATGCCCAGGCACGCTGGCCGAGCGAAGTTTCGAGGACGTAGTAATCGCGGCCGGCCTGGTCGTCATCCCACCAGCCGCTTTCGATGCGCTCCGGTCCGCTGAGCACGCGCGGGGCGCGATCGCGCAGCGGGATCGGACGCGGCAACAGCCACAGCGGTCGTGGCCCGCAATCGATATGGCCGACGCGTGCGCCGGGTGCCGCGCTCCAGGCTTTCTCGGGGCGATGATCGGCCTGTTCGATCGGCGTCATCAACACCTCGTCGCCGAGGCGCGCGCGCAGTCGGTCGGTCAGCGCCTGCCAGCTGTTCAGGGCCGTCGCCGAGCGCTCGAACAGATCACCGCGCAGCGGCACGAACGGCGGCAACTCATCGGCACGCACGCGCAGGCCGATGATCGGAGAGGCCACTTCGACGCGATCGAGTTTGAGTCGGGCCAGTTCGAACAGACGCTGGGCATCGCGCTCGGGGCTGGCCATGGCGACGTTAAGCACGGTCGGCTCGCCGCGACTGTGCAGAAGACTCAGTTCGAAGCGTTGCACGCCGCCATCGCGACAGCTGAGAAAAGCCGCCAGTTGCTGCAGATAACGGCGCAGCGGAAACAGGATCGCTGCGGTCGCATGCACTTCGGCATCGAGTTCGAGACCGGCGCTGAACTGCTCGGCTGGACGCCACGGTTGCAGCGGATCGGCGCGCTGCCCGACCAGGCGATCGAGATGATCCATCAAGTCCGCACCGAAGCGCCGACGCAGGCCGGCACGCGGCAAGGCCAGTACTTCATCGAGACGACGCAGGCCCATCGCTTCGAGCATCGTCACCGCCCTGGCGTCGAGGCGCGCGCCGGCCAGCGGCGTGTCGCGCAGCAGAACGCGCATGCCCTTGTCATCAATGATGCGGCCATCGCGGTCAGCGGCCGCCAGCAGCGAAGCCAATGGTGTCGCCGCCACGCCGAGCCGATGCTGCAAACCGAGTCGGCGCAATTGCCGACGCAGGCTGCGTGCGAGTTTCGGCCAGCCGCCGAAGTAGCGCAGGCTGGCACCGATTTCGAGGGTCACCGCATCGGTCTCGCGGATAGCCACCTGCTCGCTGTAGGCATAGGCGATGCTGGCCACTGCAGCGCGCAATCGCGCTGTTGCCTCGGCATCGAACGGTGCTGCGTGCAGGCTCCGCAAAAGCGCCTGCGCCGCCGCCAGCGATTGGCCATGGTGGATGCCGGCGGCGCGCGCGGCGTTCGATGCGGCAACCACATGCCGGCGTTGCAACGGGCCATCGATCAGGACAAACGCCCGGCTCGCATCGAGACCGTCGAGGATGGCGCCATCAATCGCCAGATCCGGCAGCAGGATAGTTGCGTACAGCATCGACGGAACATCCGCTCACAAGCCCGAAACATCGGCCAGGGCGAGCGCCGAGGTCGCCGTGCGGCCCCGGCACTTGAGCACCTGCACGCGCAAGCCACTGTGCACGCGCAGGCGCAGCGCCGCCGGTGATGCCTGTGCGGCGTGGCGCTGATCGCGAAAGGCGAAGGCCAGGCAGCGCCCGGATTCGGCAGCGAGTTGCAGGCGACGCAAGCCGCGCTCGTCGATACCTTGCGGCCAGCACAACACCGCCGCGCAGGCCGCGCTGGCCAGGCATTGTTCGGCCGCCCACCAGGCATCCTTGCCGCGCACCTTGAGCACCTGCACGCGCGCACTGCGCAACTTGCCCTGGGCAAAGGCGACCGGATACGGCAGATACGGCGGATCGACCATGACGATCGGCCGCTCGCCCTCGCTGAGCCGGGCCAGCACCGGCAGCAGCAGGCTCATTTCGCCAAGCCCGTCGGCCTCGATGAGGATTTCCGAAAGCGCACCGAGCGGCCAGCCGCCGCCCGGCAGGAATGCATCGAGGTGGGCATGACCGCTGGCTTCGGCGACGACCGCCGCGGTTTGCGGACCGCGCCAGATGCGCGGATCGCGCAACACCTGTTGCAAGGCGACGGCACTCATCGAGGACCGCGGCGGATCAGGCCGACATGGATACCTTCGATGGCGAAATGGTGCTGGCGCGGATCGACCCGGATCACCGAAAAATCGGGATTCTCGGGGTGCAACTCGATACCGCTGCGGGTTCGACGCAGACGCTTCAAGGTGACTTCGTCATCGAGCCGCGCAACCACGATCTGGCCGCTGCGCGCCTCGGCGCTGCGCTGCACGGCGACCCAGTCGCCATCGAGAATGCCGGCATCGCGCATGCTCTCGCCCTGTACGCGGAGGACGAAGTCGGCGCGCGGCTGGAACAGGTCGGCATCGATCAGCACGGTGCGCTCGATATGATCCTGGGCAAGAATCGGCTGACCTGCCGCGACCCGGCCAACCACCGGCAGGCGCAGACCCTCCTCGCTGTCGCCTCTGCCGAGGCCATCGACGAGACGCAGGTTGCGCCGCTTGCCCGGTTCGCGCAGCAACGCGCCCTTGGCCACCAGCGCCGAGACAAAATGCTGGGCCGAACTCGGATCGGCAAAGCCAAACGCCTCGGCAATCTCGGCCAGGCTCGGCGGCACGCCTTCACCGGTGATGCGTTCACGGATGAAATCGAGGATTTGCTGCTGGCGCGCGGTGAGGGTGCTCATACCCTAAATATATAGGGTAATTGCAGGGCCGGCAATGGATGCCGGAAAGGCTACTACCGCCGGGATGACGAGAAAATGGAACTCAAGCCGAAGGGCCGGAATGACGAGCGCGAAGTCAGCGCCATGCATGGCGGTGATCTTTATCGACAAAGCCAGAGTCACTGGGCCCCTGCCTGCGCCTGTCTCTTGATCACATCTTTCTTGCGCTTTAGTCTGTAACTCCATGATTTACATGCCAACAGAGGGCGTAGTCATGGTGAGCAACGAATGGAAGTGGTCAGAAGAGATCTTTGGGTCGTGCG
>NZ_DASSYD010000196.1:0-29996 GCF_035703485.1 Dokdonella sp.
CAAATTGCCGCTTGATCACCGACCGCCACCGCTGATCGGGAAATAGCTATCTGCATAGCGTCGCTACGGGGACCGGGCTTGTCCAACAAACGGTTCAGATCGCGGCTCGCTTCGCTCGCACGATCTAACCTTTCTCGTTAGGCGGCACTGCGAAGGAGAAACGAAGTGCGAGAAGTAACTGAGCGGGATCTTCGAATGCCTGAGTTTCGCGACGCGAAGCTAGAGGATTTGGAGTTTCGAGAAGACGGAAAAATTGTCAGGAAGGATCGTTGGGAAATGGCTATCCATTCGATCAGATACGAACTCGGCGACTCGCGACGAGAGTTCGAGGTGCATGAAATTGTCGACGCGGTAACGGCGCTTGTTGCGACCGTGCCGGAACAGGGCGACGAAGACGATGCCGCCTAACACCGGAAATAAGCCGCCGCGTCAGCGGTCGGCTTGATTGACTAGTTGTACCAAGGCTACGCGAGGACTTTGGTCTTGGGAAGCGAGATGCAGTGTGCTCTTTTAGCATGAACGCCTGGCCGAGCCGGTGACCACGAGTTGCCACAAACCAAAAGCGATCAGCGCCACGACAAACAATGAAGATACGAAGAACGATCGCGCCGCTGATGCCGCCATTCTCGCCCACGGATTCGGCGCAGAGCACTCACTACGAGACGCGATAAACCACGTTGAGATGAGCTCCCCATAGACGGGTACAACTACTATTCGACACCAGAAGAGTGCCTATTCCTGGTGTCTAATCCCGGGTTTCGGGGCTTGGTGGTAGTAAATTTTCTAGATGAATCATCGGCTTCCACCGATTGTGGCGTCTAATCCCAGATTCTAATCTTGCGGGAGCTCGCAAGGGTGAAGCAGCGTCTTGGAATATTCACACTCTCCAGCCTCGTAGGCAAGCTCGAAGGGCCTCACCCGCTTGGGAGATGAGCGTCTCGTTCCGTGACATCTAAGTATTCGGGCCATCCAAACGAGCAAGCTGAGTGTCTCCTTTTGGCCGATATCGGACCTGTCGCCAAGCGGAGCGGCGGTACCTGCATAAGCTCTGGCCTGACCCGCTTGCTTACCAATCCAGGTCGTCAGGTACCTTGAACTGCGCGTAGTAGGCATCGTCTTCCGAGGTTCCAACGGAGGGTTGCGCGTCGGATCCCTGGCCGTGGTCTAGGACGATCATGCTGGCGTCGCGTTCACGTACCTTGTCGCCAGCCGCGCGTGGCAACAACTCGTAGCGGTCGCCGAGACGGGCGATCACCAGTGCGCCGGAAGACAGCATCTTGCGCAGCTCTTCGTTGACCAGCAGGGTGCGGATGGCGCCGTCGGCGGTGAAGCGGTATTCGACCTCCCCCGAGCGCGGCACTTTCTTGTCTTCAATGATCTGACGCGCCTGAGCAGCCAGTTCGGTGATGCGGACCTTGGCTTTGTGTTCGGCGGCAAGCGCACGGTCCCGCTCAGCCTTTTCGGCCCGCGCGCGCTCCGCTTCCCGCTGAATTTCGCTAAGTTCCGCGGGACCTTTGCCATGCCTGGCCTTGTTCTGCTCGCGGGCGACCTCGGCAACTTTCGATTTTTTGACCAGGCCTGCCTTGAGCAATTGTTCCTGCAGCGGATTCGCTTTTGCCATGTCTCGGTTTCGTATTTGGGGTCTGTGGCCCATCATACTGGGCGTCCCCTGTGCTTTCCTGCCCCTCTGTTGATGTCACCTTCCAAGTACCTTGATGGTTACCCGGCCCATGTGCAGGCCAGAGTGCGCGAGCTGATCGAGTAGGATCGGCTCGGTACGGTGTTGAACGCCAAATATGGCGAGCTGCACGTCGTGCGCACCAACAACCAGCTATACGACTACGTGCAGGCGCTCAAGGATCGTCATCTGCGCAAATCGGTGCCGCTGGGCAAGGTGCTGTACGACAACACGTTGCAGGTCATGAAGCACGCGCTTGGCGCCCACACCAGCATTTCCCGAGTGCAGGGTTCCAAGCTGAAAGCCAGCCGCGAGATTCGCATCGCCAGCGTATTTCGCGATGCGCCTGCCGAGTTTCTGAAGATGATCGTGGTGCATGAACTGGCGCACATCAAGGAAGCCGAGCACAACAAATCCTTCTACCGGCTGTGCACGCACATGGAGCCGGACTACCACCAGCTGGAGTTTGATCTGCGTCTCTACCTGACCCATCTTGATGCGGGCCGCCGCTAGCAAGGCTATGGCAGCGTCAGGCCTTCCGAAAAGAGCTGGTGGTTTGCGGCCCATCCAAATCACGCTGGTGGCCGATTCCGGATGGACGAAACGACATGGCGTCAGTTCGACAAGCGCCACCAGCGATGCAGACAAGCGTGCAATCCATCGTGCCCGATAGGGATCAGCGCCGTAGCGGGTGTTTGCCTGGGGATTCCAGGCAGACACCCTCATCAGCCTGCTAGCCGGGACGACTCATGAATCCGCGCGACGATCGTGCAGGACAATGGATTCACACGGCATTTCGAAATTGAGGCGATAGCGGGAGCTACCGCCGTTTGAGCGAATGTCGTATGGATTCATGGCGCAAGCGCGCGCGTGCAACTCATGAATAATTCAAACTAGAGGGCGGCGTCTTTGAGCTTCTTCAGCGGACGCACCTTGATCTTCACGCTTGCCGGCTTGGCGGCGAACACCTGCTCCACACCGGTGAACGGGTTCATGCCTTTGCGCTTCGGCTTTGCCGGCACCTTGACGGCGTTGATCTTGAACAATCCTGGAAGGGTGAAACTACCTGCGCCCTTTTTGTGCACGGCGCCAAGTACGGTCTGCTCGAGTGCCGCGAGCACAGCCTTGACATTCTTTGCCTCTACACTGGCTTGCTCGGCCAGGTGTGCGATCAGCGCCGATTTACCAAACGCCTCCTTGATTGGCTTGACCGCGGGTGTTGCCTTCGGTGCGGCTTTTTCTTTTGTGGTCTTCTTGACAGTAGATTTGGTAGCCATTGATATCAGTTCTCTTGCATTGCACCGCTCCCGATGAAGCGACGGCCGTTTGGCGCGTCAAATCTAAGCGTTTCCCGAGTTTTTCGCCACTTTTCGCAGTATTGGCCCAGCAAAGTTCGGCTGACCAGGCACATCTCGCCATGGAATTCGCAACGCTCGCCAACCGCAACGACGATCCCTTGGCCCCGGATTGCCCATGATTGCCGCGACCGGCGTTTCGATGGTTCTGGCCGGGTCGAGACAGGAATTGTCGAACTCCGGCGAACGTCACATGGCCACAGCGCGGGAAGGAATGAGGGCGGGAAGGCTTCGGATTGAGCGGCACGGGTGGTCAGAGTGCCAATCCGCGACCTTTCCCGGCCCACTTTCCCTGTTTTCGCCCTATCATTGGGCAATGACAAACGTTCGCACCACTTTGGCGCATTCAGAATTCGCAGCTTCGGCCGAGGTGCTGACGCAATGCGTCACGCCGATGGCAAGGCTCAATCGAGCGCTGCAGTTCACCTGGCTCAATCCGGCACTTGCGGAGATGCTTGGCCTGGGTGTGACGCGCTGGCTGGGTACTTCGCTGGAGCTCATCGAGCCGGGCGGTTGCGGCATTGTCGAGGCGGCGCGCCGGGCCATCCAGGATCAGCAGGTCATTCTGCTTCGCCAGGCTGGCGTGCGCGATGGACATGACAATCGACTAGTCAGCGATATCGCCTTGACGCCATTGAACAACGACGAGCTTCTGCTTGAATTCCACACCCTGAATGAAACCTCGGCGCGCGCGGCGCCGATGTTGTCGGAATCGCTGCGCGGCTTCGCCCATGAGGTCAAGAATCCGCTCGCCGGGGTTCGCGGGGCCGCGCAGCTGCTCGGTCGACGTGTCGAAACCGCGGAATTGCGCGAGCTGGCGAATCTGATCATCAGCGAGAGCGACCGTTTGACCGTGCTCGCCGATCGCCTGCTCGGTACGCGTGGCAAGCCGCGTCTGCTTCGCCTCAATGTGCATGAGTTGCTCGAACGGGTGGCCCTGCTGATCGCAGCCGAACCGGCGGCGCCCGTTGTGCGTCGCGATTACGATCCCAGTCTGCCGGCGGCGGTGGGCGATGCCGATCGTCTGTACCAACTGCTTCTCAACCTTGCAAGAAACGCGGTGGAAGCCGGTGCCGGGTCGTTGACCCTGCGCACGCGCGTCGAATTCGGCGCCCGCTTGAACGATCAGCTGCGCCGGATCGTGCTGCGTATTGATGTCATCGATGATGGCTGCGGCGTGCCGGCCGAGCTGGCATCGTCGATCTACCAGCCGCTGGTATCCGGACGTCCCAACGGAACAGGTCTCGGTCTTGCGCTGGCCCGTGAAATCGCCCGCGAACATGCCGGAGAATTGCGCCACAACTCACGTGCCGGGGCGACCGTATTCAGCGTGTTGCTGCCACTGGAGCTGTCGTCATGAGCAAAGTATGGATCGTCGACGATGATCGCAGTGTGCGCCTGGTGCTCGCTGCGGCGATGCGTGATGCGGGCCTGCAGCCACGGGAATTCGCCGAAGCTGATACGGCCATTGAGCTGTTCGGATCGGAACGGCCGGACGTGTTGTTCACCGACGTGCGCATGCCCGGGGCGAGCGGACTTGAACTGCTTGAACACCTGTCGGCTCAAGCCGCCCAGGTGCCGATTATTGTCATGAGCGCATTCACCGACGTGGCCACCACCGCGGCCGCTTACCGGCACGGCGCGTTCGACTACCTGCCCAAGCCATTCGACCTCGATGCCGCTGTCGAAATGGCCGAGCGCGCCATTGCCCAATCGATTCCGGCGCTGGCGGGATCCGCCAGGCATGTCGCTACGCCGGAGCCGGAATTGCTCGGCAGCGCGCCGCCAATGCGCGAGTTGTTCCGCGCCATCGGACGCGTCGCCGCGAGTGGCTTGAATGCACTGATCACCGGTGAAACCGGAACCGGCAAGGAGCTCGTCGCCCGCGCCTTGCACCGCGAGAGCGCGCGCGCCGATGCGATCTTCATTGCCTTGAACACCGCGGCAATTCCTTCCGAATTGCTTGAATCGGAATTGTTCGGTCATGAAGCCGGTGCCTTTACCGGCGCCAGTCGTCGCCATGCCGGGCGCTTTGAACAAGCCGATGGCGGCACGCTGTTCCTCGATGAAATCGGCGACATGCCGCTGGCCTTGCAGACCCGGTTGCTGCGCGTGCTGGCCTCGGGCGAGTTCTATCGGGTCGGCGGGCGCGAGCTGCTGAAAGCCGATGTTCGAGTGATTGCGGCGACTCATCAGGACCTCGATGCCAAGGTTGCCAGCGGTGAATTTCGTGCCGATCTCCTGCACCGACTCGACGTGTTGCGACTCAAGCTGCCGCCACTGCGCGAACGTCGCGAGGATATTCCGCGACTCGCCGAACACTTTCTCGCCCAGGCCAGTGCCGAGATCGGCCTTGAGCCAAAACGCTTCGCGCCCGCCGCCTTGAGTGCATTGCGCGAATTGCCGTGGCCAGGCAACGTTCGCCAACTTGAAAACACCTGCCGACGTCTGGCTGTCCTCGCCAGTGGTCGGCAGATCCATGCTGGCGACCTGCCCATCGAACTGCGCAGTGCGGTCGCCTCAACGCGTCCGCGCTGGAGTGTCGCCCTCGCCGAATGGGCCGAACAGGAACTGCGCGGCGATACGGAAGTGTTGCATCCGCGTGCACTCGCCGAGTTTGACCGGGTGCTGTTCGAAGTGGCTCTGCTGGTCAACCATGGACATCGACAAAATGCCGCAAAAGCTCTCGGCCTGGGGCGCAACACGCTGACCCGGAAGCTCGGCAGTTCTCGCAAGAGGAAGCGCGAATGAATGGGTTCTGGCAAGCGATCAGATGGTTGCTCGGACTGGCACTCGCCGTCGTGGTCCTGTTCCTGCTCAATCTCGCCTACTTTCGCTGGCGCGGTCCCACCGATGCCCAGAAGGCGGCACTTGAGCGCGTCGAAGCGGGAACGCCGCGACCGCAGGGTCGCAACGCCTTCGCCCTGATGTGGTTGTTCGACAAGGACATTGCCGACGAAGAAATGCAGCGCGCTGCCGATCTGGATGTGAAGTTCGCGCAAGAGCATGCGCACCAGGGCGATGCGATTAGCGAATTCCCATCATCGAAATTACCATCCCTGGCCGAGCCCGCCGCCGGGTCGACCGTGCTGTGTCAGCTCCAGGAAGCCGAATGCCTGGCACGAGTGCAAGGAAATCCAGAAGCCACACGCAGCGAGCTTGCAACGCATGCACGCCTTGTGGCTCGCGCAACCAAGCTCGAACAGTTCGATTTCCTGCGCAATGATTTTCCCACGCAATCCGCCCTGACGATTGCCTATGTCGGGAACCCGCAACGCCTGCGTCTGAGCAGTCTGGCTTTGGCCTTTGTCGATGGCCAACGCGAAGAGGCATTGGCGGGGACGTGTCAGAATCTGGCGACATGGCGACGCTTCGGTCAGGAAAATCCGTCGCTGATCTATTCCATGATCGCTGTCGCCCAACGCGACGCGGCCATGCGCTTGTTTGCGGAAATGCTGGCGCAATTGGAGTCCGGGGATAGCGTTCCCGAGTCCTGTGGGGCGGCCCTCGGGGCCGTGACGGCAGCGGAGGTTTCCCTGTGCGCACCAATGATGGGTGAGTTCGACTTTGTCGACGCCGCGCTTGCCCAGGCGCGTCTGGCCGGCAACAAGGACAGCATCGACGACGTGAGACTGGTTGGCGAAGGCGAATCCGTGTTCCTGTCGGATTCTCAATACCGCGCGTGGCGAAAAAGCCGATTCCTTTTGCGGATCAAGGGTCGACGAAGCCGCTTTGCAGGATCGCCTGATTGACCATTCCAGGGAGAAGATCGGACGGCTCGAATGCGCCTCGAATTGGGTCGGATGCATCCTCGCCAACATTGCCGCGCCGGCCTATGTCGATTACGAAGCCCGCCTGCTTGATTCAGCCGCGCATTTGCGCCTGGCTTCAACGCTGCTCTGGTTGCACAACCATCGCGACGACACGCGCCCATTGGCAACCCGGTTCGCCGAGCGGCCACTGCCGTTGCGCAGCGGCAACCGGGCCAGCGGGGTCAGCGACGATGACCGCTCACTATGGGTCGAGAATCGCTACCAGAAACGTGGTGAGCGCTTCGAGCTGATGCTTGCCCCAAGTAAGGAAACCCCACCATGAGTCCTGCCACGACGGTTCGCGCAGCCAGCGAGTCCGATATTGCCTTCCTCGTCGACTGCAATGCAGCGATGGCCCTGGAAACCGAGCACAAGGTGCTCGATCGTGAAGTGCTGACACGTGGCACCTCAACCGTATTCGCCGAGCCGCAACGCGGCTTCTACCGGATTGCCGAGCGTGACGGAATGCCCGTCGGCTGCCTGATGGTGAGTTATGAATGGAGCGACTGGCGCAACGGCGACTGGTGGTGGATCCAGAGTGTCTACGTGACCCCACAAGCGCGCCGCAGCGGCGTCTTCAGCGCGCTCTACGCCGACCTCGAAAAGCAGGCACGAGGCACATCGGGCGTAGTCGGTCTGCGCCTCTACGTGGAAAAGGAAAACCGCAACGCGCAGGCGACCTACCAGGCACTCGGCATGAACGATTCAGGCTATCGCTTGCTTGAAGCCGGGTTTGTGGAGCTTTGATTTTTCCCGGTCGCGACGATAACAGTGAGCAGTGAGCCGATAGCGGTTAGCGGGAAGGGCGGTTTCGGCGAGTTGGGTCGAGTCGCGAGAACCGTGGTAGTCACCCCATCAAGTCGAAAAGCGCAATGCTCTTCCCACTTCCCACTTCCCGGCGCCAGCCAAAGGCGCTAAATCCCGTGAGCCGCAAGGATCGCCCGACACTGAGCTGCCTGGCGACGATCCGCCCCTTCGATGTCGACGGTTCCCGACTGATAGCGCAGCGTGCCGCCAGCGGCGAGGTTGGCGATCTGTTCCTCGTTCGGCTTGAGCAAGGCCGCTTCGATGATCTGCCAAACTGCTCCGAGCTCGGCGTATTCGTACTGCGCACACGCCATCGCGCATAGATCGAGTGTGGTCATATGTCGCGCATGGGCGGTCTTGATGCCGAACGCTTCGCCGATCGCGAGGGCCAGTTCAGGACCGATCAGCCCCTGTTCGAGCAATTCCCGTTCGAGTCGCTGGCCGACTTTGTCGATGGTTTCCGCAGGGCCGGACAGCAACCACGGCATGACCAGCATCGGGCTGCCGAGCAAGTCGGTTTCCGGCTCAAGATCGGCGAGCGGCAGGCGTCCCTGATGCGCGCCGAGAGCGACAACATGGGTATCGCCCGCGTTGCGCGGCAACCGTTCCAGCGCTTCGGCCAGCGCCGCATGCAACGGCCAGCCTGGGCGCAACAGTTGCGCCTGATCGTAGAGCGCGCCGACGAAAACGAAATCCAGATGACGGATCTCGGGGACATGCGCAGCCAGATCGTGGGCGAGGGCGTCGGCCAATATGCTGGCCGTGGTTCGATCCAGCGAAGTCACCGGTGGCACGCCAGGCGCTTCGCATTCGATGGCGACAAGGGCGAGGAAATTCAGGGCAGTGCTCGACAGTCAGGCGCTGGATGGCCGGTTCGCCAGTGTAACATTGGCCTTCCAAGCATCTCTGCTGGCGTAAACGCAACAAAAGCGATGCGCCATGCCGCTGCTCCGCTACTGATGGACGTTCTGCGTGTGATCGACCTTATCAAGCGCAATGTCGCTGACCTGATCAGCCTCTTTGTTGTCCCAATCTTCGTAGCGCTCCTGCCATGGAGCATCGGCTTTCGCGTGTTGAAGGGTCTGGCACGTTACGATCGCCGCCATCGCGCTGCGGTCGAACAAGCCTGGCAAGCGGCCAAGGCGCACCTTCCCGAGCAAAATGAAGCCGACTGGAAAAGACGCTTCAGGTTGTTGCGTTTGCTCGAGCGCACCGATACCTGGCTCGTACTGTTTCGCTCTTCGCGCTGGTGGGCGAGGCGAATCGATCAGGTCGGGGAGTGGCCGAAACAGGGCGGACCTTTTGTTCTGTTGACTTACCACTGGGGCGGCGGGCAATGGGTGTGGAGGCAGCTCCATCATCACGATATACAAGCGCACTTCCTCGCCAAGCGCGCGGCAGTGAGCGATTTGGGCGCTGGGCGAGTCTCGTTGTGGTACGCGCGATTCCGCGAGCTCGGCATTCGCCGACCTGGTAATCGTGAAATTATCTACACTGGCGGAAGCAGTGAAAAAATTCAGGATGCTCTGCGAATGGGCCGCAGCGTGGTCGGCATGATGGATGTGCCGGCGGCATCACATCAGGCTAGCTTGCAGCGCCCTTTGCTTGATGGCGCCATCCGATTTCCGATCGGATTGGCCCGACTCGCAAACGAGCTTGATGTTCCGGTCGTCGTTTTCAGCTGTGCATTCGATATCAACAACGGGCGACGCATGCTCAATGTCATCTCTCTGCCTGCCGGCACTCCGGTAGAAACAACGGCAAGTGTCTACGTTCAGCACCTCGGCGCCTGTTTGCAAGCCGAAAACGCTTTTTGGCAAATATGGCAAGCCGCACCGCTGATGTTCGCGCAGGTTGAACCAGATTCGGCAACGGCACCGCAAGCTGCGCAGCTGGAATGACCTGCCTCACTCCACGTGAAGCCCCTTGTACAGCGTGTTGTGCGGGGCTCGTGGAGGGCATTCGGAATCCGCGCCTGCCGTGTAGTAGTACAGGGCGATCGACTGGCGATGGATCGATGCGGATTTCCAGTGGTTCGGGTGACCGTGAAAACTGTCCGAGCGGGTCGAGAACACGACGGCGCGATTGAACAGGGGTTCGACAATGCGCTGGCAGGATCTGGCCTGACGATCCCAGAGTTCGAGTTCGCCGCCCAGCTCGCTCGACCAGTCGGGGGTCAGGTAGATCAGCAGATTGACCCGTCGATGTGCCTGCAAACGTTCGTGCCAGTTGAAATCGGCATGGATGCCCAGGTGTCCATGTTCGCGCGTCAGATGAATGCCGCCACCGACCAGATGCGGATCAGGCAGCAGGTGATCGATCCCGGTCAGTTGTTCGAGAAAACTGACAAACGGGCCGGAATTCATATCGTGTATGGCTGATCGCAGCCCAGTGGGGAAGTGCTCTTCGCGTGAGCAACCCATCTTTACCTCGAAATGTTCCGCGCCAAAGTAATCCCAGGCAATCGGATCCTGCGGCTGAGGGAAATGCCGGGCAAGTTCAAGCGCACGTTCGGGGCGCAGGAACTGATCGATGACTGCGTACGGATACGGTTCAGCCGTTCGATACTCCTTTCCGTGGGCGGCCGAAAGCGCTTGCAGGCGCTCGAGATCGAATACATAGCTCATGCAATGCGGCATCAAAGACGTAGGCGTTGCATAATAGTATTCGATTTCTGCCAAACGAGGTTCGACGTGACTGCGATCAAGCGAGTCGGTGTCATCGGTGGCGTGCGTATTCCGTTCTGCCGCAACAATACCGTGTATGCCGATATCGGCAATTTCGGCATGTCCGTAAAAGCTCTCGGCTCGTTGGTCGAACGCTATGGTCTGCACGGCGTCGAACTTGGCGAGGTTGCCTTCGGTGCGGTGATCAAGCATGCGTCGGAGTGGAATCTGGCGCGTGAAGCAACCTTGTCTTCGGGCCTTGCGCCGACTACGCCGGGTATCACCACCGCGCGTGCCTGCGGAACCGGGCTGGACAACGCGATCATCATCGCCAACAAGATTGCCAACGGGCAGATCGAAGCCGGCATCGCCGGCGGCAGCGATACCACCAGCGATGTGCCCATTGTCTACGGACGCGCCCTGCAGCAGCGTCTGCTTGCGGTCAATCGCGCAAAAAAGCCGCTCGACAAATTGAAGACGGCGATCAAGGGATTCTCGTTCGGTGAGCTGGCGCCATCGTTCCCCGGTGTCGCCGAGCCGCGCACCGGCAAGTCGATGGGTGATCACTGCGAGCAGATGGCGCGTGAATGGAAAGTGTCGCGCGAAGATCAGGACAGGCTCGCCTGGGAAAGCCACCAGAAAGCCGCCGCAGCGTATGAGCGCGGATTCTTCGAGGATCTGGTCGTGCCGTTTCGCGGCCTCGACCGCGACAATATCCTGCGCCCCAATACCACGCTGGAGAAACTCGCCAGCCTCAAACCCGCATTCGACAAGACTTCCGGCCACGGCACCCTGACAGCAGGCAATTCAACGCCGCTCAGCGATGGTGCCTCGGCGGTTCTGCTCGGCTCGGAAGCCTGGGCCAAGGAGCGTGGCCTGCAAGTGCAGGCCTGGCTTACCCACGCCGAAGTGGCGGCAGTGGATTACGTTCACGGTGAAGGCTTGCTGATGGCGCCGACCATCGCGGTTCCGCGCATGCTCGACGCGGCCGGCATCACCCTGCAGGATTTCGACTACTACGAAATCCACGAGGCGTTTGCCGCCCAGGTTCTGTGCACCCTGCGCGCGTGGGAATCCGAGGAGTACTGCAAGAACCGCCTCGGTCGCGACAAGGCACTTGGCTCAATCGACCCGGACAAGTTCAATGTCAATGGATCGAGCCTCGCCCTGGGTCATCCGTTCGCGGCAACCGGCGCCCGCATCGTCGCCACCCTGGCCAAGCTGCTGGAGCAGAAAGGATCGGGACGTGGACTGATCTCGATCTGTACCGCTGGTGGCATGGGAGTGACTGCAATCCTTGAACGCTGAGCCGGTTGCGCGGCTAAAACCATCATGACAAGTGGTAGATTCAAGAATGCCTGAATGGGGAGGGGACCATGGAGTCGAACAAGCACGCACTGGTACTGAGTGGAGATCTGCTGCCCGGATTTGAAGCTGCAGACGTCTGGAAGGCGGCTGCCGAACTCTTTCGCATCGATCAGGCACGTTTCGACAGCACCGTATTGGCGCGTGCGCCAATGACCATCAAGGAATCCGCAGACGTCGCCGAGCTGGCGCGACGCAAATCCGCGCTAAGCGCGATCGGCGCGCAGAGTGAAGTGGTGGGATTGAGCGGTGGCAGCTATTTCGTCTTGATCGACAACACCCCGCGCGGCCCATTGCCGCATGAATTCATTGAACAACGTTTGCGTGATGGCCGTTGGCCAGCCGGACTCAAGGCCGCGCCGGTGGGTAGTTCCGACTGGCGCGTTTTCGAGGTTGCTGCGGCACAACCGTCGCTGCCAACGCCAGCCGTTGCAGCCGCTGCGATTGAAGCTGACCTTGATGCCGGCAGCGTTGACGAAGCGGACACGGTCGCCGCAAAAATCGCCCGGGTTGCCGACAGCATCGCCGGGCGCAAGAATCTGCTGCCACTGCCGGCGGGCGACGCTATCCATGCTGGTTTCTGGCGGCGCTGTGCAGCCTGGTTGATTGACAACCTGCTGCTGTTCATTCCGTCTGTCATCGTCCTGATGATTCCGATCCTCGGTTACCTCATCTACTTCGCCGGGCGCTGGGCGTATTTCGCCATGATGGAAAGTTCGCCGGCGCAGGCGACCCTTGGCAAACGCGCGATGGGCATCATTGCCACCGACGGCAAGGGCCGCCGCCTGAGCCTGGGCCAGGCCAGTGGCCGCTATTTCGCCGGCGCGATTTCCTATATCACCTTGTATATCGGCTACGCGCTGGCTGGCTGGACCTCGCGCAAGCAGGCCTTGCACGATCTGATTGCCGATACCTGTGTCGTTTTTGAAACCGTCAGACCCGGCGAACCATTGCCAACGGAACGCCCGCCGATGCCCTGGTACGGCTGGGCTGCAAACTGCGTGCTGCTGGCAGTGTTTCCGATCGCGATTCTAGCCGCCATTGCCGTGCCGGCCTATCAGGACTACACCATGCGAGCCAGACTGCAGAGCACCTTTATTGCCACAAGTGCGGTAAAGCTCGGTGTCGCCGAATCGATCTTCAGCAACAACACCTGCCAGGGTACGAATCCTTTCAGCGACGACCCGCTGGTCGAATCGATCCGCATCAGCGGCGAACCGCCCGCCTGCGTCATCACCCTGACCCTTGCCTCGGATTCTGCCACGCCGGCGGCGCTGCGTGGCCAGACGATCGAGTGGCAGCACACCGCTGACGGTGCATGGAACTGCATTTCCACAATCACGCCAAAATACCTTCCAGCCGACTGTCGACCGTGATCGAGACGCGCGTGAGACGTGCATCCATCGGCCTCGACGGCGATACTTGACCTTCAATCCGGCGGGCGCATCCGCCAACTGCGAATACAAACAAAACACGAACGGGAACGGAAACAATGGAACCCATCAAGCACGCTCTGGTCCTGACCGGAGAAACACAGGCTGGCTTTGATGCCGCCAATGTCTGGTCCGCACTGGCCACCTATTTCCGCATGGAGCCGGACCGGCTCAAGGCCGAGTTGCTGGCGCGCGCACCGATCTCGATCAAGGAAAGTGATGATCTGGGCAAGCTGCAACGCTTGCAACAGGGAGCGCAGGCAACTGGAGCCGTGACCGAGTTGCACGAGATCGGCGATAGCGACAATCTGTTCGTGCTGGTCGATGGCAAGCCGTGTGGGCCGGTGCCGCATGCCTTCGTTGATGATCGCGTTCGCAGCGGAGCCTGGCCGTCGAGCATCAGCGTTGCCGTGGTTGGCAGCTCCGACTGGAAGCCGTTCGTCGTGCCGACATCGGCGGCGACCGATCTTGACCAGCAGGCGACCGTTGCGTTCAGCGCTGTGAGTCCTGCTCCGGCCAGCGCGCCCTCCGCCAGCTCTGCCCCAGCTCCGACACCCGCACCGACGCCGGCACCCAGGCCGACACCGGCAAAGAGTGAACCTGCGGCACCGGACATGCGCATATCCGCGGTGACTCCCGGCGCGGCCGCTGTTGCCAGCACGGCAACGGGCGACCCGTTGCCCGAGGGCGGCATCGTGCATGCCGGGTTCTGGCGTCGATTCGCCGCGTACACGCTCGATTCGATCATCCTTTCGATTCCTTTCCTGCTCATCTTCGGCGTGCTCGGTTATCTGAGCGTCCAATCAGCGGTGTCGGGAGAAGCGCCAGGCACCCTGCTCGTCCTGTTCTATTTTCTTGCCTATGTCGGCGCGATTGTCCTTTCGTGGCTTTACTTCGCCAAATTCGAAAGTGGGGCCAGTCAGGCCACGCCCGGCAAGCGGATCATGGGTCTGAAGGTCACCAGTACCAGCGGTGAGCGTCTCAGCTTTGGGCGCGCAACCGGGCGGTTTTTCGGCAAGATCGTCACCGGGATCATTCCCTTCGGCATCGGTTGGATGCTCGCCGGCTGGACCGGGCGCAAACAGGCCTTGCACGACATGATGGCATCGACCTGCGTGATTTTCCGCGAGGTCGAACCCGGCAAACCGCTGCCGACCGAGCGGCCGAAAATGCCCTGGTACGGCTGGGTCCTCAATGGTCTGCCAATTCTTGGCACGATCCTCATGTTCGCGGGCTGGGGCATTTTCATGAGCATGCTGATGGGCGCGATGAACATGGGTGCGCCGAATTCATCGATGTCGAGCAGCCAGGGCATGTCCTCGCCGGACACCACCGGTGCCATTGTCATTCCCGATACCGACACTTCGATGGCGGACAACAGCGGCTCCGGCAGCTCGGGGGTCGATGAGAATGAGAAGGCCGCAATCCGCGCCGGACTCACCGCGGTGTTCATGGTGGCGACTTCGACCCAGTCGGAGATCGCCGCCATCGCAGATGGTGGCGGCGACTGCCCGACGGAAGACCGAAGCTCGAACAACAACTGGATCGAAGCCATCCAGTTGGGTGGCATTTCACCCGCGTGCACGGTCACGATCCGGCTTTCATCATCATCGGATATTCCGTTCGCCGCACGCATCGAGCGTATCGAATGGACCTATCAGGGCGGCGGCAGCTGGCGCTGTGAGTCGAGCATGGCCAGCGACCTGTTGCCATTTGCCTGCAACTGACGCCGGCAGCCTGCCGAGCAAACGTCGACAGG
Organism: Dokdonella sp.; assembly: GCF_035703485.1. Classification (GTDB taxonomy): domain Bacteria; phylum Pseudomonadota; class Gammaproteobacteria; order Xanthomonadales; family Rhodanobacteraceae; genus Dokdonella. The sequence goes on from NZ_DASSYD010000196.1 coordinate 14,876, forward strand.
TTGCTGATGTTGCTTCTCCCCTCGGGAGAATGGAGTACTCCAGCAGCCTGTCGATGATGCAAGGAGACGGCTCTCGCCCATGATCCGAATACGTGAAATCGATCACGTGGTCCTGCGCATCAGCGATCTCGACGCGATGTTGCACTTCTATTGCGAAGTGCTGGGGTGCAGCGTCGAGCGACGGCTCGACTCAATCGGTCTGATCCAGTTGCGTGCCGGGCGCAGCATGATCGACCTGGTGCCGGTCGATGGCCAACTCGGTCGCCAAGGCGGCGCCGCACCCAGCAAGAGCGCGCGCAACCTCGATCACTTGTGTCTGCGCGTCGAGCCGTTCGACGCAAGCGAAATCCGTCTTCATCTTGAGCGCCATGGCATCGAGGCGGGAGCCGTGCAGTCGCGCTACGGTGCCGAGGGCGCAGGGCCTTCAATCTACGTCGACGATCCGGAAGGCAATGTGGTCGAGTTGAAGGGCCCGCCGTCGCGCTGAATGTTGCCGGCCCGGCCCGGCGATATCATCGGGATTGTTGAGCTGCAACCGGAGCCGGCATGAAAGCCAGCCGGAACGACAAGATCCTCGCGGAAAACCTATCGCCGAGAACAATCACAACAGCCTGCTAGACGCATTGTTTGCATGACGACCAAAATCCGGGAGACACACTCATGGAAACCCTGAACCTGAACCCGAAAGCCGCCCAGCCTGACGCCTCAAGAATCAGCGGGCTGGGAAACGCGATGGTGACAACCGCGCTGGAGTTGCCCGGCTATCGGGTCGTGCGCAGTCTTGGCGTCGTGCGCGGCCTGACCGTGCGCTCGCGATCCATCGTCGGCAATTTCATCGGCGGCCTGCATTCGCTGTTCGGCGGCAACATCACGGTCTATACCACCCTGTGCGAGCAGACCCGTGCCGAGACATTCCAGTTGATGGTGAAGCACGCGCGCATGCTCGGCGCCAATGCGATCATCGGCATGCGCTATGACGCCACCGACGTGATGCCGGGTCTGGCCGAAGTGCTTTGTTACGGCACGGCGGTTATCGTTGAGGATGGTTGGGCCACTTGATCAGCGTTGCCCTGGACACGATCTTGCTGATTCGGAACAACAAACAGATCATCAAACCCGCAACGGCGTCTGCTCGTGCAAGCCGTCGCGCCGCCCACCAATGACGCGCAGGGCGTACTGATAGCCTGCGTCGACAGCGCGGTCATAGGCTTTCCAGTCGAGCAGGCCGATATCCCGCACCGGCGGCTCAAGCAGGAGACTGGCCAGTTGGCGACGATCGCTGCTGGCCAGTTCGGCGTTGACCATGCCCGAGCGGATCAGGATGTCGAAGATGCCGAGGCGCGTGCCACGACTGAAATCGAAGACCAGTTTCCACCATGGTGGTGTTGCGTATTCTTCAATACACGTTCGCAAGGCATCGTCGGCGCCGATGTCGACCGCGGCCATGGCGCCGGGCTGCAGAGCATTCATGATGTCGGTCGGCAGGTTGTTGATCACCGCACCATCGACATAGACCTCGCCGTGATGGCAAACCGGAGGCAGCACCCCGGGAATCGCACACGATGCACGCAGCCAAAGCCACAATGGACCGTCACGATGAGTGTCGAGTTGTCCGCTGGTCAGGTTCGACGAGCAGCAGAAGTAGGGTAGCGGCAGATCAGTAATGTCGCGCGCACCGAATTGCTCGCGCAGCAGGCGCGCAACCCGCTTTCCGCGGGTCAATGCCACCAGCGGCAGCGTGTAGTCGCCGAGGGGTCTGCTGGTGACAAAACTTTTCTTGTAATTGTCAAACATCTCCTGATCGGACCATTCCAGAGCAACACCGGCTCCGATGATCGCGCCGATACTGCTGCCGCCGACGCAATCGATCTCCATGCCAGCCTCGCGCAGCGCACGGACGATACCGATCTGGGTGAAGCCGCGCGCACCACCGCCAGACAGCACCAGGCTCAGGCTGCGTCCGGTCAGCAAGCGTGCAACACGACGGATGTCGTGGGCGCTGCGCACATGGTGATGTCGAATCAGCGGTGTCTTGGCCAGCCAGCGTCGGGCGGCACCGTCGATAATGTCGCCCGTGTACAGCAGGATCAGGTGGCGCGGGCGCGACAACGCCGATGAGGCATCGGCACAGGCGCTCGGCGGCCACTCGCCCGGCGTCTCGGCGGCATTGGCCAGCAGCAGCAGGCAGTCGGCCTGGCGTACGCACAGGGCCTGCCAATCATCGTCGGCATCAGCGACGTAGACAACAAACCGGGTTTTCGCTTCGAGCTCGTTGAACCAGCTGCTGAGTCGACCACCACCTTCCTTCTTGTCGATCATCGCGCAGGCGCCGAATGCACTGAGCATGCGCACCAGCTCCTCGGCGAAACCGTGAACATTGACACCCGAGTTGTGACGCAGCACGGCGAAGGTCCGCGGTGCCGTCATCGCGCCATCGTCATCATGTGTCGACATGCGGCGCACGGCCAGTCGCGCCATCGCCAGCATGGCCTTGGGATGGTGATTGACGAGCCTTTCGAAATCATCGCGTGACAGCCGCAGCAGTTCGGAATCACGCAGTGCCCGGATCGAGGCGTTGCGCGGCATGTCGATCATCATGCCAACTTCGCCTACTGTTTCTCCCGCAGCGACCACGCCGGCCAGTTGCGCGTTGCCATTCTGGTCATTGCGGAACGCGCCGACGCTACCGCTCTTGAGCACGTACAACGCGTCGCTGGGGTCGCCCTGTTCGAACAGCGAGGCGCCGCCGGGCAGGGCGAACCATTGCAATTCATCGCCGAGTTCGGCCAGCGCGGCATCGTCGAGATGCCGGAACAGTGGTAACGACTTGAGGATGTCGCGGGTCTGGTTGGAATCCACGCTGTCCATGCAATCCTGTCGAGAAGCTGTCAGCGCTTGATTTTGCGCCATTCGCGCTCCAAGTTCACGACCTCGGCCAAAACAATCACGGAACCCAGATGACCAATCCGCTACTCGAACCGACCGGGCTACCGCGATTCTCGGAGATCCTTCCCGAACACGTCGAACCGGCCATCGATGCCATCCTCGCGGACTACCAGAATGGGGTCGATACGCTGCTGGCATCGACCGCGCCGCGCCGCTTTGGCAATGTCATCGATGTCTGTGAGCAACTGGAGAATCGCCTGTCGCGGGCCTGGGCTCCTGTGGGTCATCTGCATGGGGTCAAGGATTCCGAGGCGCTGCGCGAAGCTTATGCACGTGCACAGGACAAGATCGTCGCCTTCAGCTCCGCGCTCGGCCAGAACCGCGAGCTCTACGCCGCTGTCAAGGCGGTCGCTGAATCGGAGGAGTTCGCAAACTTGCCGCTGGCAGCGCGAACCCTGATCGAACATGAGCTGCGTGACTTCGTGCTTGCTGGTGTCGCCCTGGATGAGCCCGCACGCTCGCGCTATCGCGAAATTTCCAGTGAGCTGGCGACGCTGTCTACCGAGTTCGAGGAAGCCGTGCTTGATGCCACCGATGCCTGGACTGAGCACATCGTTGATCAAGCCGGTCTGGCCGGCATTCCCGAGTCCGGCCGCTCCGTGCTGCGCGCCGATGCCGAGGAAAAGGAACTCGATGGCTGGCTGATCACACTCAAGCAGCCAAGTGTGCAGGCGGTGCTGACCCACGCCGATGATCGCGACCTGCGTGCCCGCGTCTATCGCGCTTACGGCACCCGCGCATCGGAGCATTCCGATGGCGGCAAGTTTGACAACAGTGCGCGCATTGAAAAGATCATGGCCTTGCGTCACGAGTCGGCGCAGTTGCTCGGCTTTGCCAGCACGGCGGAGGAATCGCTGGCGACCAAGATGGCCAAATCGCCGGATCAAGTCATCAGCTTCCTGCGCAATTTCGTCGCCAAGGCCAGGCCGATGGCCGAGAACGATCTGGCTGAATTGCGCACGTTCGCCGCCGATGAACTGCAAATCACGGATCTGCAGCCCTGGGACATCGCCTATGCAGCGGAAAAGCTGCGCGAGCAAAAATATGCCTTGAATGAGGAAGAGCTGAAACCCTACTTCCCGTTGCCCGCAGTCATCGAGGGCTTGTTTGCGGTGATCGGACGGGTGCTCGGTGTCAGCGTGCGCCTGCGTGAGAATGTCGATGTCTGGCACGACGATGCGCGCTATTACGATTTGCTCGATGCGGACGGCAAGGTCTTCGCTGGTTGCTATGTTGATTTGTATGCGCGCAGCGGCAAGCGTGGTGGCGCCTGGATGGATGTCTGCAGTTCACGACTTCGCAAGGGTGACGCGGTGCAGTTGCCAATCGCGTTTCTGGTCTGCAACTTTGCCCCGCCGACGGCAAGCGCGCCTTCGCTGCTGACTCACGATGATGTCATCACCCTGTTCCACGAGTTCGGCCACGGCTTGCACCACATGCTGACCGAAGTCGACTATGCCGGTGTCTCGGGCATCAGCGGGGTCGAATGGGATGCGGTCGAATTGCCGAGCCAGTTCATGGAGAACTTTGCCTGGAAGCGTGAGGGACTCGATCTGATCGCACGCCACTGGAAAGCCGGCGAACGTCTGCCCAATGAATTGTTCGAACGCATGCAGGCGGCGCGCAATTTCCAATCCGGCCTGTTTCTTGTGCGCCAGTTGGAATTTGGCCTGTTCGACTTCCGTATGCATCATGAATTCGATCCGGTGATCGGTGCCCGCACGATGGAGGTGCTTGATGAAGTGCGTCGTGAAGTTTCGGTACTGACACCGCCATCATGGCATCGCTTCCCGCATGCCTTCACCCACATTTTCGCGGGCGGATACGGCGCGGGCTACTACAGCTATCTGTGGGCCGAGGTGTTGTCCGCCGATGCCTTCGAGCGCTTCGAGCAGGAAGGCGTCTTCAACACGGAGGTTGGCAAAGCGTGGCGCGAAGCGATCCTCGCGGTCGGTGGCTCACGCCCCGCGCTGGATTCCTTCATCGCATTCCGGGGCCGCGAGCCAAGCCCGGATGCTTTGCTGCGCAGCTATGGCGTGGTGGCGTGAAGAACGTTCAATAAAAAGCCACCGCCGACGAATCGACGGTGGCGAGGGCGGCCTTCCGTGGCCTTCAGCAGAAACTATTTCCCGGAGTCAGCCGGAACCTCCAGAGTTGCAGCGAACGGTATGCAGATTCCGTCAAAACCATTGCCCATGATCGGATCATTGGCGGCAAGGTTTTTGAGATGAAACTCCTTGACCGGCGCGAGCGAATACTTGAGTTGGGCTGCAACGATGAAGCTGCCTTCGATGCCATTGGCAGTGGCTTCAACCCAGGCGAATCCATCGACGTCGCTATTGACCTGCATGTGGGTGCCGCTGCTTGAATCATTCGCGAGCATGGCCGATGCACCGCTGGCCGGTGCGTCAAAGTCGACTGCAAGCCCGGGCATCGGGGTGCCCGTACCGTCCACGATCTGCACCAGCAGGACACAAGAGAACGGTGCATCAATCGAGGTGTTCTGATGGCTTTCGCCGACGTCATCGACGCCGATCGTGGGGTCGAGCATGTTGGTCAGATCAATCTGTGCAACCGATCCGAGTCCCGCCACGCTGACATCAATGCTGTATTCGCCGGCGATGCCGTTTGCAGTGGCCGTGGTCGAGACAAGCCCGCCGGGTCCACTCATGACCGTGACCGGATTGACGACTGCGCTCGGGCCACTCGACGGAGGCGTGAACGTGACCATCACCGAAGCAACCGGATTGGCGTACTGATCGAGGACCTGCAGACCCAGCAATGAGGCAAACGGCGTATTCGTTACCGCGCCCTGGCCAGAGCCGGAAAGGCTGCCGATCGAGGCCGCCGGACCCGCCTGGTTGGTCAGTTCAAAGGTCATCGGTGTAGGCACACCGCTGATGCTCGCCTCGACATCGTAGGTGCCGGCGATCGTGTTCGCCTGCGCCGCGACCGAGACCATTCCATTGGCGTCTGATACAGCCGGGTTCGGGGTGAAGGTCGAGCTCGCCTGGGATGGCGGCGGCGAGCTGAAGGTCACCGTGACTCCGCTGACTCCGTTGCCGTATTGATCCTGCACCTGCAATCCAACCGGATTGGTGAACGAACTGCCTACCTCGGCACCCTGTCCACCACCGCTGGCATTGCCGAGTTGCGCAGCCGGGCCGGCCGTATTGGTCAACTGGAAGTTCGTCGACGGCGAAACACCACTGACGCTGACCTCAACGTCGTAGGTGCCGGCAATCGTATTGGCCGTGGCTGTCACCGAAATCTGGCCATTGGCGTCGGTTGTGGCGGGATTCGGCGCAAATGAGGAGCTGGCGCCGGATGATGGCGGGATGAACGTCACCTGCACGCCAGCAACCGGGTTGTCGTACTGATCCAGAACCTGCAGACCGACGGGTGCACTGAATGGACTGCCGGCGGTCGCGTTCTGGCCACCACCGCTGACACCGCCGACCTGTGCCGGCGGTCCGGCCAGATTGGTCATGTGGTAGACGAATGGCGTGCCAATGCCGGACACGGTCGCGGTGATGTCGTAGTCGCCTGCGATTGTGTTGGCGGTGGTCGTCACATGGGCAATGCCATCCGCGCCCGTGGTCGCCGGGTTCGGTGTGACCACTGCACTGGGGCCGCTGGCGGGTACGGTGAAGGTTACCGTGACGCCAGGAATCGGATCGCCGATTGAATCCAGTACGACAACACCGATGTCAGGATCCACTACGCCGCCGACCGTTCCGGTATACGGTCCGGGGTTGGCTGGAACAATGGTTGTCGGTGTCTGGGTCAACAGGTAGGTGTGCAAGGTGACATTGTCAAAGCTGACCGCGCTAAGCAGGTTGACGCCGAGCAAGCCATTCGGTTCGCCGAACAGCTGCACGAAAATGTTTCCGCTGACACTTGCGCCGGTGACGTATTCCACACTGACCCGGTAGGTCGTGCCGCTGAGCAGACTCAGGGTTGCCGTGCCCGACGTGCTGCTGACCACGCGGGATGCCTTGCTGATATCAGTCGATATGGCGATGCCGACATTGCCGCCCAACAGCACGTTGGCGGTGAGCACGCTGCTGGCATCAATGTCGGCTTCAAGGACATAGCGCCGGTTGGGCTGCCAGGCGATTCCGGTGTTCAGGCGGAATCGACCGTTGTTATTGAGAATTCCCACAGCATTGACGCCAAGCAGGCCTCCAATTTGCGCTTTGCCGGCGCCGATGGTCAGCGTTGGCGGTGCGAGAAGTGCGGCAATGCCGTTGTAGCTGCCGGCCCACGGACCACTGCCGATCGGCCCGCCGCCTGAACCACCAACGACGCCACCGCCAATGCTGCCGTCGTTGGCAGGATTGGAAAAGTCACCATTCGAAACAATAACTGATGCGTTCGGTTGCGTTGGTACCGAAGCCTGCGCGGCAATACAAAGAAATACACCGAAAGCGGCGAGCAATATCAGCCACTGAAGCCGGAATCGATGAGGAAGGGTTGCTCGATCAAGGTGGCGCGATGGAAGACCCATTGCCACCGACGTTGTTGCGACGATATCCATGTGAAGTCCCCTTTCGTCTAGAAGCCAGTCCGCATTTGCCCGAATTTCGGACCAGCGAATGACGTAGTCGATCGGGAAAGCTCCCCACCTCGTCAATAGCGGCGCTTCCTGTGCCGATACTGTCGATTACATCCCCGATGCGTTGCGCATTCGGGCAAGCGTAGTCATCGCGCTTTCGATGTCATTTGTCAATAGGCTCTGTATGAAACGCGATGATACAACCATATAAAGTAGCAATAACGCTTTATAACGCCCCAAATATCAATCACTTGCGGAGCACAACGGATTTTTGTGAACGAAAGTAACTATTTCTCCAAAATCCGATAAAACGTCGAAGATCGGGTTTTTCATAGAGTCCATGGGCGTCCAAAAGCAATAATGGTTGACCAATACGGTCAACAAAGTAATGGACTTCTTCGCGCCAGCCTGAACATTGCGCCCAATTTTCGCCCGTGTTTTCGACTCAGGCACGGGTCGATGCTGAACGCATGCGGCAATCACGCGGACACTGGATTCGCGGGGAATTTCGTACAGGCATATTTACGGCTGTTCAGGCAAGCGCCAGCGCGGCTGCCTGGGTCTGGCAAGACACTCCGGACGTGGAGTCTTCCGGGTCCGGAGAGCCCGATCAATCCTTGTGCGTGATATCCGGCAATCCGCTGCTCAGCAGCCAAACCTTGGCCTTGCGATCGTATTTCCAGACCTGACGATCAATGATGCTTCGAGCTTCCTGGGTGTGCACGTTGACAATGCCGATTTCGACAGTCTGGCGGACTTCATTGTCGTTGACCGGGACCGGAGCCGTGTCGTTGTAGTTGGTGATGCGGACCTGCTTGAAGCGGTCGAGTTCGAGCTGGGTCAGTGGGTGCGCCAAGCGGTATTCGGGGTCGACGAAGGCTTCGGCTTGTTCGATCGAGCCCCAGCGGATCGTTGCGGCGTAGGTGCGCAAAGTCTCGGTGAGAGCCTTTTCACGCGATTTGGCTGCGACCGGCGCTGCGAGTGCGAACAGAACCAGGCCGATCATTCCGATCGAAATGCAGCGGGTGGAAACGCGATGCAGTGTCTTCGGCCAGCTCCTCAGGTTGGGCGTGCGATCACCGATTGTGCCGTATTGACGCGATTTGGCAACTTGCCGGTCTCTGTTGGAACGAGTTGTGAATCGACGAAATGCGGTCCTCGCCCCGTCGAACTCTCGCCTCAACCGGCAACGCCCGACAGACTGCCAGGTCGCAATGCGACGAAGCGGGCGCTCAGACTGGCCGCGACCGTGCCATCGGCAAGGTGGATCTCGCACTCGGCACGCAGTCGCGCCTTTCCGCGTGAATGCAGGGCCGAAAAGAACGCTTGCCACGATTGATCCGCAGCGAGACGCGATTGCGCATCGAAATCGTTCCAGACCGGACTCAGATAGCGCACGGTGCTGTCCTGAACATAAATATCGCACGCCTCGCCAGCTTGCTCGGCCGCAAGCTTGATCAGCGACCAGCAAGCCAGGGTCATCACGCTGGCGAGGCTGCCACCGAATGCGCAACCCTTGTCGTTGACGTTGGGTATCAGCGGTGCGCTCATGCACAGCGACTCGCCATCCCAGGCGCTGATGCCGAGCTGCATGGCGCGGGCCATCGGAATGTCGAGCAGCAACTGATCTTCAACACCTTGACGCAACGCATCGCGCTTTGTCGGGGCAATCCCTTGTTCAATTAGACGTGCGTTCATGCTTGACCTTGCGACGAAAGGCCGCGAGTGTGCGCGTGGTGTGCGTATCGATACAAGCGGCTTATGCTATACGCCACCGTATGTAGCGCGCGTCCATGCCTGAATCGAATCCCTCACATAGCACCTCGATGGCCGGTGCCAGCATCATCATCACGCGGCCGAAAGCGAATGCCGCCGGACTGGCGCGTGCGGCAAGAGCGTGTGCCGCCGAGGTCGTATTGTTGCCCGGTGTCGTGATCAGCGAGGTCGATGCGGTCGACGCTGCGAGGAGCGCGCTGAAAGCCGCACACTCGGCCGATCACTGGATATTTACCAGCCCGAATGCGGTGCGCTTTTGCCGGCGCTTGCTTGGTGCCGGTTCGACCCCGGATTGGCCGCAGGCGCTGGCGGTCGGTGAAGGCACACGCCGCGCACTGGCTCGTCACACAATCGCGGCAATCGCTCCACGCGGTGCGCAAAACAGCGAAGGCCTGCTCGCCGAACCCGTGCTGGCAAGGGTCAAGGGAAAAACCTTCGCCATCATCGATGCGCCCGGAGGCAGGGACCTGCTTGCGCCGACATTGCGCGAACGCGGAGCGCAGGTTGAGCGGATTGCCGTCTACCAGCGCAAGCCGCCAGCTCTGCAGCACTCCCATTTCCTGGCCCTGCAGCAGGCGCCACGACCATGGATCAGCCTGGTTTCCAGCAGCCTGATCCTGAACAACCTGCTTGCAGTGATTCCCCAGGAACTGCGCCTGCGCTGGCAGCAGGAAGCCCTCGTTGTCAGCAGCGCCAGACTTGCCGAGCAGGCGCATGAGCTCGGTTTCAGCGATGTTCATGAGGCGCGTTCGGCGCTCGGCAGTGATTTGCTGGAAGCGGCCAGGCTCGTCTTGTCGAGGCATCGAATATAGGAAAGAAGTGACCGGCAGCAAGACTGGAGTTGATCGAAGCTTGCGTGACAGGTTCCGTAGACTCGCCTCTACCAGCAAAGCCCGACAGACTGCTAGCATGGACATCATGGAAACTGAGACCCCCGCGAAATTGCCCGCACCGGCCAATCGCAACAAGGACAAGCAAGGTGCGAAGGGACCACGACGAGGTGGAGCGGGAGTCATTATTGTCATCCTCGTGCTGATCGGAATCGCCGCGGCAGCCTGGTGGTATTTCGATCAACAAATGCGCGAGCGGGACAGCGGTCGTGATGATGCGCTCGCCGCCCAGATCAATGACCTGACGCAGGCCAATCAGCAACTTCGTCGTGATGTCGACAGCCTGCGCTCTCGCTACAATGATGCCGAATCGATGAATCGCGGCATCCGCGAGGAAGTTCTTTCTTTCGGAGAACGTTCGCGCGCCCTCGAAGATGCGGTTGCCAATCTGTCCGAACAGCGCCTCAACAATCGCGATGCAATGGCGCTCAACGAAGCCGAATTCATATTGCAGCTGGCCGGCGAGCGGCTCGCCTTGTTTCGTGATGCGAGCGGTGCGATGGCTGCCTATCGGCTCGCCGACAGCGCTCTCGCCGCGGCTGAGGATCCGCTGTTTGCCAGCGTCCGTCAGACCATCAGCGCGGAGATGCAGGCGCTCGCTGCAGCCAGGCCAATGCAGACACGAGCCACGCTGAACACGCTGGCCGACCTGCGTGCCGGTCTCAACGGTCTGCCAATGAAAGCGAATCCATCCAGCACGGCAGAGCAACCGAATGCGCAGCGCTCACGTCTGCGCGAGATCCTTGATCAATTCGTCCATATCAGCCATGACGAGGCGGGCTCGGCATTCACCCTGCGCAACGAGGAACTGACCCGTTCCTTGATTGCGCTAGACCTGCGCGCGGCCGAGGCGGCGCTGTTTGCCCGCGATCAGGAGGGTTTCGACGCCGCCTTGAAGCGCGCGCGGCAGGGCGTCGAAACGGCATTCGACACCAAAGCCACAGAAGTACGCGCAACCCTGGCCTCGCTCGATAAACTGCAAGCGACACCACTGGCCCCGGCCTTGCCCGAGCTTGGCACTGCATTGAGCGAGTTGCGCAATTTGCGCACGACGCGGGCGTTGTCACACCCAATGAAAGCCCCGTTGAAGCCCGAATCTGTACCGACCGGGCCGCTACAAGCGCCCGCAAACCCTGATCCGGCAACAAGCGAAGAGCCGACGTCATGAGAGTCTGGATCGGCATCCTGCTTCTGCTCGTTGTCGCCGCAGGCGCGGCCTTCGGTTGGCAGTGGGTGGTCGAGGATCCGGGCTATGTGTTGATTCGCCTGCGCGGGACCTCGATCGAGACGACCCTGGTATTCAGCGTCGTAGCCTTGCTCGTGAGCTGGGCCTTGATGAGCCTGGCCTGGCGTTTGTTGCGCTGGCCGGCGCGAGTCTGGATTCGTGGCCAGCGCAAGCGCGCTCGCGAAAATCTGGCCAACGGCATGGCTGCTTTTGCTGAAGGTCGCTATCAGCACGCCGAGCGTCTGTTGGCCAAGGCAGCGAAGCAACCAGCCGTGCGTGGCCCTGCGTATCTGGCCATGGCGCGCGCCGCACACTCGCGCGGCGACGATGCTGCGGCACAAACCGCGCTGGATCTGGCAGCGAACGATGTCGTGGCTGCTGCATTCGCCCAGCGCGCGAAGTTCCTCAGCGAGCGCGGTCGTCACGCCGATGTTCTGGCCTTGCTCAAACCGAAGGCCGCTGCGGGCAAACTGTCACCGGTCGGCTGGAACGTGCTGGTCGAGGCGGCGCTGGCCGAAAGCGATGCGCAAGCGGCACTCGATGCACTGCCGACCCTGGCCAGGACGCAATCATTTTCAGCCGCAAAGATGTCTGAACTGGAAGGTCGGGTTCTGGTCGCCGCGCTGGATAGCGCCGCTTCACAGGCGCGGCTCAACAGTTTGTGGAGCTCGGTCAATCGCAACCAGCGCAAGCGGCCTGAAGTCATTGCCGCGTTCGCTCGCCGGGCCGCCCACTTTGGTCAGATCCTGGCGGCGATGGACGAAATCGAATCGGCCCAGCGTCGCGAATGGAACGATTCATTGTCGCTGACCTACAGCGATCTCGGGCCGGCCGAACTCGCCATGCGCACCAAACACGCCGAAGGCTGGCTCTCGATCGCGCCGAACAGTACCTCGTTGCTGACCTCGCTAGGGCGCCTGTGTCGCGACCAGAAACTCTGGGGCAAGGGAATTCAATATCTGCTTCGCGCGGTTCAGATCACCGAATCACCAATCGCCTGGGAAACCCTCGGCGACTGCTATGCCGGATCCGGCGAAGAGGTGCTGGCCAATCGCTGCTACAGGAACTCCCTGCTCAATCAACGCGGCCAGCCCGCGGTGCCGTTGCAAGGACATGGTTCGGCACGCATCGACACCCAGGCGTTGATCTTCGAAGAGCGCGACCAGCACGGCATGCCACGGTTGCCGAAAACCGGCTGAAGCCGGTAGGGTCGGGATTGAATCTATCGCGTCAGGATCGCCTGCGCCGCGAATAAAGCGTGTCACTTCGCGGCGCGCCATACCAGCCGGGGTTTCACTCGCCTCAGGCGAGTGAAAAAAGGCATGGATGCCGCGCTCCAAAGGAGCGTGCTTTAGAAATACAAAGGCGCTGGCTGCCTGCTTTTGTAGGAGCGACCAGCGTGTAGAAAAGATAACAAAATAGCGAATGTCACGCCGTCACACTGAACGCAGTGTCACCTCGCCCACCAAGAAACCAGACCTCAATCCCCCAGTGCCGCCCGCATGAACTCGGGCATGGCCAGTGCGGCCCGGTGGATTTCAGCGTTGTAGTAGCGGGTCGGGAATTGTTTGGTCTGCGCACCGCGTTCACGGAAATCGGAAAGGTCGGCGCTCTTGCGCGCCAGCGTTGCGCTCCACCAACCGGTTGGATAGCAAGGCTGCGGAAAAGTCAGCGTACGCACAGCCTGGAAGCCGGCGGTGCGCATGGCCGAACGCATCGATTTGATCAGGTCGAGATGGGCCACGGGTGATTCGCTCTGTTGGACGAAAATGCCGCCACTGCGCAGCGCCTTGAAGCAGCTCGCATAAAACGCCGCATTGAACAGGCCTTCAGCCGGACCCACCGGATCAGTCGAGTCGACAATGACGATATCAACCGACTCCGGCTCGCATTCGGCCATGTATCTGATGCCATCGTCGAAGATCAATTGTGCGCGCGGATCGTCGTTTGCTTCGCAGAGTTCGGGAAAATATTCTTCGGCCAGACGCGTCACGCGCTCGTCGATTTCGACTTGCACGGCGGATTCCACCACTTCGTGGCGCAACACCTCACGCAATGTTCCGCAATCGCCACCACCGATGATGACAACGCGCTTGGCCCGAGGATGTGTAAACAGGGCCGGGTGCGCCATCATTTCGTGATAGAGGAAGTTGTCACGCGTGGTCAGCATCATGCAGCCATCAATGACCATGAGCTTGCCCCAGTCAGTTGAATCATGGATCTCGATGGACTGAAACGGTGTCTGCTCGGCGTGCAGGCGGGCACGGGTTCGAAAGCCAATTGATGAGCCTGAAGATTCGTGGGCTTCGGTAAACCAGCTTTGCTCGGAGGTGGACATGCGGACTTCCTTGATTCGACGAATTTGAACGCGCGCAGATTCGTAGCGCACAGCTTTCGATTGTAGCCGTTCGAGCTCGTTCGCGGCAGATGCTGGTCCGATCAACGCGGAGCCGGAAGTCCATGGCATGAATCGCGCACGGGCTTGATCACGCCATGAATCCGGCCGACCCCTGCGGATATGGCTTCTGGCACGCTTGGGCAAGCGCCTCGTGAACTAAGCTTGGCAGCCGCCCTTTGCGAGGAACCTGCCATGCGATTTTTCACGCAGATAGTGTTGTTGGCCGCACTCGGCGTTGCCGGTTTGCTTGCGACAAACGCAGTTGCCGCCGATGCAGCCAACGCGCAAGCCGACAGCGCAAACAAGGAAGCATTCAAGCTGCCGCCGTTGCCGGCTGAGGCACACGTTGCCCAGACCACTGTGGTCGATGGCCGCACACTGAAATATACGGTCAGTGTCGGTGCACTGCCGGTGCGCGATGCCAAGGGCAAAACCACCGGTGAAGTCGTCTACACCGCCTACACCATGGGTTCTGGCAATCGACCGGTGACCTTCGCATTGAATGGCGGACCAGGCGCGTCATCGGTCTATCTCAACCTCGGCGCAATCGGCCCGAAAAAGGTGAACTTTGGTGTCGAGGGGGATTCGCCATCGGCGGATCCGATCCTGCATGACAATCCGGACACCTGGCTAGGCTTCACCGACATGGTTTTCATCGACCCTATCGGCACCGGCTACAGCCGCGCCCTGGTTGATGACAAACAGGCAACCAAGGATTTCTACAGCACCGACATCGACATCGAGTATCTGTCGCGGATCATGGTCGACTGGCTGGTCAAGAACGGCCGCATGAATTCGCCGAAATACTATGTCGGCGAAAGTTACGGCGGCTTCCGCGGACCGCGCATCACCGAGTACATGCAGACCCGGCTTGGCGTGGCGATGAGCGGCGTGATCCTGGTTTCGCCGTATCTCGACCCCTCGGCCTGGAGCGATGACACGGTCTCGCCGTTGCCGTGGATGATCACGCTGCCGTCGATCGCTGCCGCGCATCTGGAGCGCGAAGGCAAGCTCAGTGCCGAAAGCATGGCGCCGATCATTGCCTACACGCGCGGCGATTACGCAACGACTCTGATGAAGGGCCGTTCCGATCCTGCCGCGACGGCCGCAATGATCACCAAGGTGACCGAATTGACCGGCCTCGATCCCTTGTTCGTCAAGCGTTCCGGTGGACGCATCGAGACGCAAGCGTATCTGCGTGAGATCTACCGCGCCGAGGGCAAGCTCGGCAGCCGCTATGATTCCAACGTCACCGCCTGGGATCCGTTTCCGAACGCGCCGCGGCAACGCACCGGCGATCCCATCCTCAACAGCATCATCGCGCCGAC
>NZ_DASSYD010000031.1:0-11187 GCF_035703485.1 Dokdonella sp.
CATCTTGATGCGTTTGGTCAGCAGCGTGCGCGTCAGCAGTCCGAGTCGATCCGGCCCGGCTGGCAGTTGGGTGTCGTTGTAGTGGGCAATCAGTCCGCACAGGGGAATGCGGGCCTTCGCATTCAGCAGCGGCAAGACCGCGTCGAACACGGCACCGCCGACGCTTTCGAAGTAGACATCAATGCCGTTACCGCAGGCGGCCTTGAGCTGAGCAGCGAAGTCCGAGGCGCGATGGTCGATGCACGCATCGAAGCCGAGTTCATCGACGACGTAGCGGCACTTCTTCTCACCACCGGCGACGCCGACCACACGACAGCCCTTGAGCTTGGCAATCTGGCCGACCACGGAACCAACCGCGCCGCTGGCCGCCGCCACCACCACGGTTTCGCCTTCTTTGGGCTGGCCAATATCGAGCAAGCCCATGTAGGCGGTAAAGCCGGGCATGCCGAGCACGCCGAGCGCCAGTGACGGCTGCTGCATTTTTGCATCGAGTTTGTTGAGGCCGCGACCATCGGAAACCAGATAGTCCTGCCATCCACCAAAGGCGAGCACGAGGTCGCCTTCGGCGTAGTCGGAGTTGCGTGACGATGCGACTCGCGCCACGGTTCCCGCTCCCATGACTTCGCCGATCGCCACCGGTTCAGCGTAGGAGGGGCCATCACTCATGCGCCCACGCATGTAGGGATCCAGTGACAGATACAGGTTTCGCAGCAGCACTTCACCGTCGCCGAGCGCGCGGACCGGCTGCTCCACCAGCTTGAAGTTGTCGGAAGTCGGCGCGCCGAGCGGGCGCGAAGCCAGGGTGATTTGTCGGTTGATGGGAGTGGGTTCGGTCACGGGATCACCTTTTCGGATTGCCATTGCGGCCATCGAAGCTTGGGGCAGCAAGGGCATTAGGCAACGGTGCGGGAAGATGAGAGCAGCGAGTAATCCAGAAATCTGCACGTCGATTCGTGCGCGAGTCATGATCAGTCTGATCCCGCGCGGAGAATGGACAGCGGAATTCCGCTGGTGACACGCGCCAGGCAATTACTGATTGCCCGAGTCGGGATCGTCCTTCTTTGGCTTCAAGGCATCGCGCAGCAGATCCTTGAGCACGTCTTCGGTGCGTCTGGGCTTGTCCCGCCGTTCCTTGTCGGCCGTCGGCGTGGAATTGTTGTCTTCGGAGGGGTTGAGACCGGCGCCAAGCAGGCCGAGAATTGCATCAGGATCGACCTTGAGCCGGGGTTTGTCTACGGTTCCTGATATGCGAACGCCGATGCCGTTTTGCGGCGAGCCCCTGAGCAAATTACCGAGAAGCTCGCCACCGCGACGGTTGATGCCGTTGGTCAACGCATCGTCGAGCTTTACCCGCATGCGAAAGTTGAGCGAATCATCGGCGGCCATGCGGCCGCGGAGCACGATGTCACCAAGTTCGGCAATTTCCGCTTCCAGTGGATCAATGGTCACGCCGTCAGTGCGCATGGAAATCACCGCATCGGCATGTCTGATCATGGTGTCACGCGGTGCGCGGATGCCCGCCAGAGACAGCGCTGTTCCCAGCTTTGAACCGAGGCTGAAACCCTTGAGCAGGGAATTGTCCAGGCTCACCGCGCCACTGATCACGAGTGCATCGAGCGCACCTTTCGCATTCAGATTGATACCGAGGCTGCCGCCGCTGAGCTTCGAATTCTCAGGCAGGACTACGCCAAACGCAGGCAGAAGGTCCTGCACATCGTCAACCGGCAATTGTTGGCCTGACGCATGCAAATCCAGACGCATGATGTTCTTCTTGTTGTCGAATTTTCCGCTTACGGCGAGCACTGCTGCGCCACTGGCGATCGTCATCTCGTCAATGCGCCCGTTACGGGCAGGCAACTGGTAGTTCGTCTTCAGATCGATGCGTAGAGGCTGCGTCGCTGGTGAACCGGCTGCCATCAACTTGAGGCGCCGAACACTGATTTTGCCGCCGGAGTGCAGCACTCCGCCTTGTGAACGGATTTGCACGTTGGCATCGATCGCGCCGCCCGTGTCATCGGTTCCGCTGAGGAATCCGGCAGCAACCAGGTCGACATCGTGCAGTTGCAGTTGTGCATTGATCGGCGTCAACACGGCATTGCCGGCATCCCATGGACCCGCATCGCCATGCAGATCAAGCGAACCACCGCCTGCTATCCGGGCGCTCGCTGAAAACGGAAACGTTGCAGCTTTGCGCAGATGGCTGGCACTCAGCTCCAGTTGGTCATAACTGCGCTGCTTGCCGTTGCTGCGCTCGACCTCGATGCGCCCGTTGGTCACGCGCAGGGTGTCGACGCTGATTTCCGTGGTGCTCGAATTGGTCCCAGTGCTTGCATCTCTCGTCTCGTCGTCGCCAGCGAGACTGGAGAAATTCCAGACCCCGCTGGATTTCTGTCGCAGCGAGACAACCGGGCTCTCCAGAGTCAGCGATGTGACGTGTGCCTCTTGCCGCGCAATCAGGGGCCACAGGCGTACGCCGAGTCGAATGGACTTTGCCGTGACAAAGGCTTGCTTGCCGAAAGCGGGATCGTCGCCGATGCGAACATCGTCGGCGTTCAGTGAACCGGTCCAAAGCGACGCGTGCAACTTGCCCAGCGCGACTTCACGTCCGATGGATTTGCTCAGCGTGGTTTCCAGTTGTCCACGGAAATGGTCGGCGTCGACCAGCAACAGCCCGCCTGCGGCAATTGCGACAATGCCGAATACGACGATGAGCATTCCGTAAATCAAGCGTTTCATGAGTGTTTCCTCTGCCGTTGTCCAGGAGACAAATCAGGTCGCGAGTCAAACACCGGTCTGGTCGCCCGGTCAATTTCCTTCAGGCGTTGTCTTGAACAATCGAGGCTGTTGTTGCTGCCATCGCCATTTGCAGGTCATTGGCGAGAGATTCTGTAGACGCACCCAACGCGGGCGTCTTACGCAGAACCCGATTTGTCTTTCGTTTTATCCGCCTTCGGCATGTCTCCAATGACGGTTTTCAGCGGGCACACGGAAAAAGCCGGACATTTTTTGCAACCTGTGACGATTGCGATCGGACATAGGGTCATCTCGTTCATCCTTTGATAGGGGTTGGCGCGAAATCCATTCAGAACTTTGCGTGCCATCATACTGGCATGATCGCGTACCTGCCGCGGCAACTATCGTCGCGCCATCATTTGCGGGCGCTCTGGCAAACCGCTGACATTCGCTCAGGCGCTTGTGAGCCGAAGTGAAACGGCTCCGCGACAGTTCTTCGCATGCGCCTCGATGTGGATTCTGCGTGTGCTTGCGCGTTGCCGACCAGACAATACAAGGTGACCGCTCCTGCCGGACCAGCTACTACTGATCGAACCGAATCCACCTGTTAGCCCGAGGCCCGCATGTCTGCTTTCGAAAATCGAATTCCGCCGCCGATAATCGGCATTCTTGCTGCTGTGTTGATGTGGGGTGTCTCTTCGCTGGGGCCGTCTTTTTCATTGGCTGCGCAGTTCCGTTGGCCGCTCGTTGCGGTCCTCGTGCTGATTGGCATCAGCTTCGACGTGCT
The DNA here is from genome assembly GCF_035703485.1 of Dokdonella sp. Taxonomy (GTDB): domain Bacteria; phylum Pseudomonadota; class Gammaproteobacteria; order Xanthomonadales; family Rhodanobacteraceae; genus Dokdonella. The sequence goes on from NZ_DASSYD010000031.1 coordinate 3,521, forward strand.
TGGCATTCTCGCCTTTCGCAAATCACGCACGACGGTGAATCCACTCAAGCCCGAGAATGCATCGTCACTGGTTGTCGATGGCGTTTACCGGATCACCCGCAATCCGATGTACGTGGGCATGGGTTTCCTGCTGCTGGCATGGGCCGTCCATCTTTCCGCATGGCTGCCATTTGCCGTGATTCCCCTGTTCGTATTGATCCTCAGCCGATTTCAGATCGTGCCGGAGGAGCGCATGCTCAGGCGAATATTCGGCGAGGACTACGAGCACTACACCGCACGTGTGCGGCGCTGGCTTTGACGGGCTGTTGAGACTTGCTCAGGCGATTGCGAGACAAGATGAAACGGACTCGGAATCGCGGTTTGCATACGCTAAATGAGTATTTTTGAGGCACGTCTTGTCGTCGTATCGCACCGCTTGTGCAGGAATTCAACCGCTGTTCGCACAACGCTGATCAAGAAAACCCGAGCTGAACCAGGACTTGCGTGAGATTTGTTCAGTGGCATCCATTGGGCTGCGGTTCGGTTGCGCCCGGATAGGGTGAACGATCATTCGGTGATCGAGGGGCGAGCCATGAATCGAGTTCGAATTTCCACATCCATCCTGTTCGGCACATTGTTTGTCGGCGGTACCGTGATGGCCGCGAATATCGTCACCGCACCGCAGGGCGGTGTTGCGCGCTGGGCAGGAATGGCGGCGAGTGAGTGCGGCGTCTACGGCAAACGCTACGCGGCGGTCGATGCCGTTTGCTACTACCCGGTCGATATCCGTACCAAACCGGGCAGCCATGAGATCGCCCTGTGGGATCAGGATGGCAAGCAGCATCTCGGCTCGCTTCGTGTCGAAAAAGCGGAGTTCCCGAAGGTCGAGATGGAGTTGCCGGAAAGCCTCGATCGCTTCCTCAATCCCTCGGCCGATGAAACCAGTCGCGCTGTCGCAGAGCGCGCTGAAATCGAGAAGATCCTTGGCGGCAGCAATGATGCGGCGAAATTCTCGTTGCCGCTGGGAACGCCTGCGGCCAGTTTGCCGAAGAGTTCGGATGACTTTGGCAGTGAGCGCTTGTTCAACAAGGAGCACAAGAGCCTGCACAGCGGTCGCGACTATCCAGTCAACGTCGGCAGTGCGGTGAAGGCGGTGGCTGATGGCACGGTGGTGCTTGCCGCAGATCATTTCTACGCCGGCAATTCCGTCTATGTCGACCACGGCGATGGTTTGGTCAGCATGAACTTCCATCTCGATTCAATCGCGGTCAAAGCCGGTGACGAGGTCAAGCGAGGGCAGACCCTTGGCACAGTCGGCAGCACCGGTCGGGCGACCGGTCCGCATCTGCATATCGGCCTGCGCTGGCTCGGCAAACGCATCGACCCGGCGCTGTTGTTCGACAATCCGACCACGCTGCCTTCGGTCAGCGACAGCCACGCCGAAGCCGAACGCAAGATCGAGAAGGCCGAAAATGCCGAGCCCGATGAAGGCGATTCAACGATCGACGACTAGTCCGGGCCACTCGTGAGTTGTCCGCGCTGGCAGCCTGTCAGGCGCGGCTGGGCTGCGACTTCGTCTGTGTGCGGTCCATGGTTCCGCAGATTTTGACCCATGGCACGCCTATGATCTGCAAACCGTCGAAACTCTGGCTCCACCCCGATGGATTCTCGCCTCAACCAGCAAAGTCAGACAGGCTGTTAGGATTCCGCCTTCGACTGCCGATTTCGGCGGGTAGACAGGCACGCCCGGATGTCCGAATCCATAAAGCGTAGAACGCGCGTCCCGGTCAGTGTCTGGGCGCTTGGCTTTGTCAGCCTGTTCACCGACATGGGTTCGGAGATGGTGCACAGCCTGCTGCCGGTGCTGCTGGCCGGGACGCTTGGCGCGAGCGCATTGACGATCGGCTTGATCGAGGGCGCGGCGGAATCACTGGTGCTGATCACCAAGGTGTTTTCGGGTTATATCAGCGATGCCTTCGGCAAGCGCAAACCGCTGGTGTTGCTTGGCTATGGGCTTGCGGCGGCGGTCAAACCGCTGTTTCCGCTGGCCGCATCGGTAGATACGATTGTTGCCGCCCGCTTGATTGACCGCTTCGGCAAGGGTGTTCGCGGCGCCCCGCGCGATGCGCTGATCGCCGATGTCACGCCGCAGGAAGTGCGCGGGGCGGCATTTGGCTTGCGTCAGTCGATGGATTCGATTGGTGCGGTGGTCGGGCCCTTGCTGGTGGTCGGCTTGATGGCCCTGTTTCTCGGCAATATCGATACGGTGCTCTGGTTCGCCGTGCTGCCGGGGGTTGTGGCAGTGGCCTTGATCGTGTTCTTCGTGCGTGAACCGGAACGCGCCGAACGCCGCGCGCGACTGCCGATCTCGCGTGCAGGCCTGGCCAGTCTGGGCCGGCCATTCTGGATGGTCGTCGTGGTCGGCGGTCTGCTCTCACTGGCTCGATTCAGCGAAGCCTTCCTGATTCTTCGCGGCTCCCAACTGGGACTTTCCAATACCTATGTGCCGCTGGTGCTGGTGATCATGAGCGTGGTCTATACGGCCTCGGCCTGGCCGGTCGGTGCATTGTCCGACCGCTGGTCGCGGCGCAGCCTGTTCGCGGCGGGCATGATCGTGCTGGTTCTCGCCGATGGCGTGCTTGCTTTTGCCTCGGGATCGCTCGGCGTCTTCATCGGTGCGGGCTTGTGGGGCTTGCACCTGGGCATGACCCAGGGCCTGCTCGCGGCGATGATTGCCGATACCACGCCGGTTGCGTGGCGCGGCACCGGATTCGGCGTGTTCAGTTTGATCTCCGGGGTTGCGTTGTTGATCGCCAGTGTCGCGGCCGGCGCACTTTGGGATCTGCACGGTTCGCAGACGACATTTTTCACCGGGGCGATATTCGCCCTGCTCGCAGTTTGTGCGTTGCCTCTTTTGAAAGCGGGAGTAGGGAGTGGGAAGTAGGGAGTGGGATTCATCTGCCGATGCCGAGACAGGCTGCGTACGCCGTCGCGTTGCCCGCTTCGAGGATGGGTCAATTGAGCAGACCGAGGACTGGATTGCCAGCGAAGTTCCGATCGCGATGAGCTACAACGGCGAGGCACATGTGGTGATGCTTGCGACTCCGATGGATCTGCAGGATTTCGCCCTTGGCTTCAGTCTCAGTGAAGCGATCATCGCTTCGTCGAGTGAACTCGAAACGATCCGGATCGACCAGCGTCTTGAAGGCATCGAGATTGGCATGCAAATTCCGCAGCCACGCGCCGAGGCGATTGCCGCGCGCCAGCGCAACCTCAGTGGACGCAGCAGTTGCGGGCTGTGCGGTACGCAACAACTCGAAGATGTCTTGCGCCATCCACCGACGCTGACGGCAGCGATCGCGATCACAGCCGACGCCATGCACCGGGCCTTGAATTCGCTGGCTGCCGCGCAACCACTCAATCTGCGCACGGGTGCCACACACGCAGCAGCGTGGTCGGATATTGATGGCTCGTTGCAGCTCGTGCGCGAGGATGTCGGCCGGCACAATGCACTCGACAAGCTTGTCGGTGCAATGACACGACAAGCCATCGACGTGCAGCGGGGATTCCTGATTCTGACCAGCCGGGCCAGCTACGAGATGGTGCAAAAGTCTGCGACGGTGGGCATCGGCCTGATCGCGGCGATCTCGGCGCCAACCGCGCTGGCGATACATCTCGCGGAATCCTGCGGCGTAACCTTGATCGGCTTTGCACGGGATGACGGACATGTCGTCTACACTCACCCGCAACGCATTGTCGAACAGGACACCTGATTGATGGACGTGCAACGCCTGGTCGCCATGGCCAATGATATCACCCGTTATTTCGTCTTCGAGCCGGATCAGGAGGCAGGTGTTGAGGGCGTGGCCGAGCATCTGCGCAAATTCTGGACACCAGGCATGTGCCGACAGATCGTCGAACATTTCAACGCGGGTGGCTCCGGACTGGATGATTTATCGCGTAGCGCCGTCGCTCGACTGGCCGCTGATCAAGACATGCCCACAGAATGATCCTGCCTCGATGGTCTCCAATCGCAAGCTGAGGCGGGATTCGGTCCTGTGCGCGAATCGCGCGCAATCACGACAAATGGCCCTTGTTGAATGCCGGGCGATTGGGTAACTATCGATGCATTCGCCTCCACAGTTTCCGGAGTGGGCAGGGCGTTGTGCAAGATCTCGTCGATTCCTGCATGGTTTCTCCATTTTGATCTGAGAAACTTTGCGCCTGATCAGGACTCCGAAGTTGTTACCGGCCCCAGGGACGAGGTGGGTTCGCGAGGTCGGGTCAATCGGGTGGTCCAGCTACTCTTTGAAATATCCAGGGTCCGCGCGGGCCCATGACATAGAAGGAAGTGCGCATGTCGCGCGGAAAAGTGATTGCGGGAATCGTCGTCGTCGTTGTTGTCGGATTGCTCGGCTGGCGCATGTTTGGCAGCGATGGCGAATCCGAGCCGAGGCGTGGCGGGCGAGGCGGTGGCGACAATTCGCCGATTCCGGTCACTGCGGTGGCAGCAACCGCTCAGGATGTGCCGGTATTTCTGACCGCGCTGGGCACGGTGCAGGCGCTCAACACGGTTACCGTCAGTGCCCAGGTCACGGGGCAATTGCAGGTCGTGCATTTCGCTGAAGGCCAGCATGTGAAGAAAGGTGACCTGATCGCCGAGATTGATCCACGCTCGTACCAGGCGGCGCTTGATCAGGCGGTGGCGAAGAAGAAGCAGGACGAGGCGCAACTCGCTGCATCGCGGAGCACGCTGAAGCGCTATGAGGATCTGATCGAGAAAAATTTCGTCTCGGCCCAGGATCTCGAAAACCAGCGCCAGATCGTGCGCCAGCAGGAAGCGGTGATCGCTGGTGATGCAGCGGCAGTGAACAATGCGCGGACCCAGTTGAGCTTCACCCGGATTATTGCGCCGATCGATGGTCTGGCCGGTATCCGTCTGGTCGATGCCGGAAACCTGGTCCAGGCGAACGGCAGCGCGATTGTCGTATTGACCCAGACCCAACCAATCAATGTCATCTTCAATCTGCCGCAGCAGGATATGGCCAAGGTCCGCGAAGCAGACGCGACGCCTCTCAAGGTGATCGCGATGTCGCGCGCTGATTCAACGCCGATTGCCGAAGGCGAGCTCAAGGTCATCGACAACTCGATCGACACGAGCACCGCAACATTCAAACTCAAATCCGAATTTGCCAACGCGGATCGCAGGCTCTGGCCGGGCGAATTCGTCAATGTCCGCCTGGCCGTGCGCACGGTGAAAAATGGCATCGTGGTTCCGGCGACCGGCGTGCAGCAGGGGCCTGATGGCGAGTATGCCTGGGTCGTGCAGGCTGATTCGACAGTCAAGATGCAGTCGGTTGTGACGGCGGGAACCGTTGATGGTGGCGGTGTGCTGGTTGCTCAGGGTCTCGATGCGGGCGACAAGGTGATCACCGAAGGCCAGTTCCGCCTGAAAGCCGGAATCAAGGTCGCGCCGATGGCTCCGGGTGAGGTGACTGCTGCGAAAGCGCCCGTGAAAGATGACAAGAAACCCGTCAATGGCGGTCGGCGCTGAGCGGCTGCCAGTGCCCCGGACCGAATTCGCCGACCGGCCCTTGATCACCTTTTCCCCTGCGGGAAAGACCAACCAGCTGGAACCCTGAACCGTGGGCTTCTCAACCATCTTCATTCGCCGACCGATCGCCACCTCTTTGCTGATGGCTGGGGTGATGCTGCTCGGCATCATTGGCTACCGCCAGTTGCCGGTATCGGCGCTGCCGGACATCGATGCGCCGTCGATCCAGGTGACTACCCAATATCCCGGGGCCAGTCCGACGACGATGTCGACGCTGGTGACGACGCCACTGGAGCGTCAATTCGGGCAGATTTCGGGTCTGCGCATGATGACCTCGGATTCTTCGGCGGGTCTTTCGACAATCCTGTTGTCGTTCGATCAGGATCGCGATATCGATTCCGCCGCGCAGGATGTGCAGTCGGCGATCAATGCCGGCCGTGGCACCTTGCCGAACAACCTGCCGTATCCGCCCGTCTACAACAAGGTCAACCCGGCTGATGCGCCGATCCTGACCTTGATGATGAGTTCGGATGCGCTGCCGCTGCGCGAAGTCAACAACTACGCCGACTCCATTCTTGCCCAGAAGCTGTCCCAGGTAGCCGGTGTCGGTCTGGTCAGCATCGCCGGCAATGTGCGTCCGGCGGTGCGCATCCAGGTCGATCCGGCGGCGATCGCCAATCAGGGCCTGACCATCGAAGACGTGCGTTCGGCGCTGACCCAGGCCAACGTCAATGGCCCCAAGGGCACGATCGACGGGGCTTCGCAGTCGTACACGATTGGTGCCAACGACCAGCTCAAGGATGCCGACGGTTATCGCAATACGATCATCAGCTACAAGGGTGGTGCGCCGGTTCGGCTTGGCGACGTGGCCAAGGTCGTCGATGGCGTCGAGAACGATCAGCTGGCGGCATGGGCGAATGGAAAGCCCGCGGTGCTGCTCGATATCCGGCGCCAGCCCGGTGCCAACATCGTGCAGACGGTCGACGAGATCAAAAAGCTGTTGCCCGAGATGCGCAGCCTGTTGCCGGCGAACGTGCATCTGGATGTATTTGCCGATCGAACGGTAACCATCCGCGCCTCGGTCGCGGATGTCGAGTTCACTCTGATGCTGACAATCGGCCTGGTCATCGCGGTGATTTTCGTTTTCCTGCGCCGCCTGTGGGCGACGGTGATTCCGAGCGTGGCCGTGCCCTTGTCGATCACGGGCACGTTCGCACTGATGTCGTTCGCCGCGTACTCACTCGACAACCTTTCGTTGATGGCGCTGACCGTGGCCACGGGTTTCGTTGTCGACGATGCGATCGTCATGATCGAGAACATCGTGCGCTACATCGAGAAGGGGCGCGATCCAAAGGAAGCCGCAGAGGTCGGTGCCAGGGAAATCGGCTTCACCGTTCTGTCCCTGACCGTTTCGCTGATTGCCGTGTTCCTGCCGCTGTTGCTGATGCCGGGCGTGACCGGGCGGCTGTTCAAGGAATTTGCGGTAGTGCTGTCGATCGCGGTTGGTATCTCGATGATCGTCTCGCTGACCTTGACGCCGATGATGTGTGCCTACCTCCTGCGTCGCGAAAACGTGCCGCAAGAAGACCGCGACGACTCACACGAAATGAAGGGCAAGAGCGACTGGTGGAACCGACTGGTTGCCGGCTACGCGCGATCACTGGATTGGGTATTCGATCATCGCCCGCTGACCATGATGGTGTTGGCCGCGACCATGGCTCTGACCGTGCTCTTGTTCATGATGATGCCGAAAGGCCTGCTGCCCAATCAGGACACCGGCATGATCACCGGTGTCGTCCAGGCTGACGAAACGATTGCCTTCGAAGCCATGCTTGAGCGCACCCAGCGCGTGGCCGAGGCCTTGCGCGCTGATCCCGCGGTCAGCGGTGTGGCCGCCTTCATCGGTGCCGGTTCGATCAATCCAACCCTCAATCAGGGCCAGCTCAGCATCGTCCTCAAACCGCGAGGCGACCGCGATGGCCTGGATGAAATCCTGCCGCGTCTGCAACATGCCGTCGACCGCATCCCCGGTGTCGCGCTCTTCCTCAAACCGGTTCAGGATATTGCGCTCGACAACCGCATTGCGCCGACCGAATACCAGTACGCACTGACCGAGGTTGATGAGAAAGAACTC
>NZ_DASSYD010000100.1:0-5710 GCF_035703485.1 Dokdonella sp.
TCGGTCCGTTCGCGTCGCTCGTCGTAATCGAACCGGTGTTGCTGAAAACGGCGCTCAGGAATGATTTGGATGAGCTGACACTTTCACGGACCAGGAAACTGAATTTGTCGGGGGCACTCGCCGTCAGATCGAAAGAAATCCTGACTTCGCCCTCGGTGATTTCAGCATTCCCCATGGGCGCCCAACGCAGCCGACGCGCCGAGGTGCTGCTCAAATCGTTGCTGACTTGCAGCCGGCTCTGTCCCGGCGTGCTCTCCATGATCGAAGCGTTCAGATTGCCCAGACTGATGGGCTCGCCAAACGTCGCGCCGCGGCTGCCGATCGGATCACCGGTCGTCTTGTTGTTGAAATCCGCGTACAGGGCATAGCGCGGTGGCGACAGGACTACTCCTGCAAAACAGTCGATTGAGATGATCGAGCACACGACAAGGAGCAATGAAGCAAACTGGACACGCATCGGGATTCTCCACAACGAGGGATAGTGCGAGCCATCCGCGATGGCGGCTGACCCAACGTCCCGATCCTTGCCGGGAATCCGATCCGAAGCTTACAAATACCATCAAACTTTCATCAAATAACCGTCAAATCATTGATTTCTAGCGAAAAACAGCACGCCATGCTGGCCGCTCGGATCCGGGCCGACGGCGATCGGGCAACCAGACAACAAGCTTGCTCAGTGCTTGGCCGCGTCCTTGTTGTCCCCGATTTTCGCCATTGAAGGCACTTCGCTCGCCTGCAATTTCTTCGCGACCGCCTCATTGGCTCGCATGACGCGCAACATGTTGCCGCCGGCGAGAGCGGCGAGATCGGCATCGCTCCAGCCACGACGGGCCAGTTCGACGAGCAGGGCCGGATACTTGTCGACGCCGTCCAGCCCGTCGGGCGTACTGGAAATGCCGTCGAAGTCGGAACCGAGGCCGACACTTTCGATGCCGGCGATCTTGCGGATGTAGTCCAGATGGTCGGCGACCTCGGCGAGGGTCACCGTCGGTCGCGGATGCAGGCGTTCCCACTCAGCCATGGCTGCTGCGGCGCGCTCGGGCTGACCGATATACAGACCATAGTAGGGTGGAGAGTTGTAGCGGGTTTCTTCGGCGGCATGATCGGCATCCCAGCACGCGCGTTCCTGCGAGATATAGCTGGGAAAGAAATTGACCATGACGATGCCGTGGTTTTGCGCCACCAGCTTCAGCACCTCATCCGGCACGCCGCGCGGATGATCGATCAGCCCGCGCGCGCCGGAATGCGAAAACATCACCGGCGAGCGACTGGCGGCGATGGCATCCTTCATGGTCTTCGCCGAGACATGGCTCAGATCGACAATCATGCCGAGCCGGTTCATCTCGCCAATCACGGCACGGCCGAAACCGGTCAGTCCGTTGTGTTGGGGATTGGCCGTGGCGGAATCGGCCCAGTCGGTGTTGAGGGTATGGGTGAGGGTCATATAGCGCACGCCAAGCACGTACATCTGGCGCAGCGTCGCCATCGAGTTGTCGATCTGGTGGCCGCCTTCGATACCGATCAGCGAAGCAATCCGCCCGACCTTGTGGATGCGCACGATGTCATCGGCGGTGTAGGCCATCTGAAAGGTCTGCGGATACTGCGCAACCATGTTGTGGACGATGTCGATTTGCTCGATCGTGGTCTTGATCGCCTCGGGGCCGGTGGTCGTCGTCGGAATCCACACCGACCAGAATTGGCCGCCGATATGACCGGCGCGCAGGCGAGGAATATCGGTCATCAAGCCGAGCCAGTCCGATGGCGCATCAGCGGGCGGCTTCATGTTCGCGTGATTCGCGTTTAGATCGACATGGCCTTCGCGCGCACGGAGTTCCCAGGGGAGATCGTTGTGACCATCAATCAGCGGCGTCTTCGCCAGCACGCGTTCGACGCGTTGGAGCAGCTCGGCGTCATTCGCCGTTGCCGGCGATTTCGCTTCGGCCACACCCACTGCAAGCACGAGTCCAGCCATCAACAGGGAGGCGCGAATACCATTCATGTGTGCTCCAGGGTAGTCATCGAACGAAATCGGGGAATAACGAGGTTGCGCAGCACCGACACTCAAACCGCCTGCCGCGAAATGCGATTTTTGCATACGATGGCATTGCTGCGTGATTCCGCGCGACACTGGGGCGGCAGCACAATCGATCAGCCATCTGGCCAACGAGCCCGTCACCATGACTCACATCATGCAAGCAACGTCTCTCGACTCAGCTCACGCGCTTCCAGCACGCTGCTACATCGGCGAAGCAATGCTCGAGATGGAGCAGGCCACCGTGTTCGCGCAAAGCTGGCAACTCGTCGCCCATTGCGGACAATTGGCCGAGCCCGGCGATCACGTCGTCGAGCAGATCGGCAAGGTGCCGGTGTTGATCGTGCGCGGCCAGGATCGTGTGCTGCGCGCGTTTCCGAATGTGTGCAGACATCGCGCCGGACCGCTGGCCCTGTGCAACGGCAAAGGTGCCAGATCGCTGCAATGCAAATATCACGGCTGGACCTACACGCTCGAGGGTCAGCTACGCAGCGCGCCGGAGATGCAAGGCGCGCAGGATTTCGAGGTCGGCGACATCCGCTTGCCGCCGCTGCGCGTGCACGAATGGCAGGGACTGGTTTTTGTTTCCCTCGACGATGAGGTGCCCGCGTTTGACGAGGTCTATGCCGGCATTGTCGAGCGCATCGCGCCGATCGATTTGTCCACAATGCGCTTCGAGCGCCGCGAGAGCTACGACATCGCCTGCAACTGGAAGGTCTATGTCGACAACTTCCTTGAAGGCTATCACCTGCCTCACGTGCATCCGGGTTTGTCGCAGCTGCTCGATTACCGCGCCTATGACACCGAGCTGTTCGCCTGGCACAGCCTGCAATCCTCGCCGCTGCGCGATGCCGGCGACCGCTACGGCGAAGGTGAGGCGTTCTACTATCAGATCTACCCGAACATCATGCTCAACATCCTGCCGGGCCGCCTGCAGACCAATCGCGTGCTGCCACTCGGCGCCGAGCGCTGCCGCGTCGAATTCGACTTTTTCTATGCACAGGATGACAACGCGCAGGCGCGCATCGCTGCAGATGCGGAGTTCAGCGACGAGGTGCAGCTGGAAGACATCGCGATCTGTGAAGCAGTGCAACGGGGCCTGGCCTCGGGCACCTACGATGCGGGTCGCCTGTGCCCGAAGCGCGAGAGCGGGGTCTGGCATTTCCACAACCTGTTGCGTGCTGCTTATTCGAGGGCTGCAAACGAATAACTCCGTTTGCCCTTCATTTATCGTACCTGCGCAGGCAGGAGGCGCTTCACAACCGCTGAATGGCCGCTCGTCCTGCACCTTTGCACTTCCAACGCAGCCTCCTTCCTGCCGCACCGCAAAGAAAAGTGGATATCAAGAGCAAAGTCACTGGACCCCTGCCTTCGCAGGGGCGACGGTGAAGTGGATGATGAGGTTTGTTGAGGTTGGCCGCGGCTGTGAACTTTGATCCCCGGGTTCGCCGCATACCTGAGATTCTCCGCCTATCGTCCCTGCACTTCGATGTTTCAGATCAAGCAAGCGTCAATGGCAACTTGCGCAAGCGCTTGCCGGTCAGGGCGAATACTGCATTGGCGACGGCCGCTGCGATCGGCGGCAAACCGGGTTCGCCGACACCGCCCATCTTGTCGGTGCTCTTGACGATATGCACTTCGACCTTGGGCATCTCGTCGATGCGCAGCACCACATAGTCGTTGAAATTACCTTGTTCGACCTTGCCATCCTTGAAGGTGATCTCGCTGTGCAGCACGGCGCCGAGGCCAAACGCGATCGCCGATTGCATCTGTGCCTCGATGGTCAGCGGATTGACCACCGGGCCACAGTCGATCGCGCAGACCACACGATGCACGCGGATCTTTCCATCCTCGATCGAGACTTCGGCGACTTGGGCGACATGACTGCCGAACGAGGCATGCGCAGCGAGTCCGGCGGCGTGACCTTTCGGCAAGGGCTTGCCCCAGCCAAATTCCTTCGCCGCGAGCTCGAGCGCGCGCAGATTACGTGAATCGGCGGGCAGCAGCTTGCGGTGATAGGCAAGTGGATCGACTTTCGCCGCGTGGGCCAGTTCGTCAACAAAACTCTCCATGACGAAGCCGGTGTGGGAATGACCGACCGAGCGCCACCACAGCGTCGGAATCGGTGTTTCGGGCGTATGCAGATCGACCCGATGAGCCGGGATCGCGGCGAGATACGGCGAATCGGCCGCGCCTTCAACCGACGCTGAATCGATGCCATCCTTGATCGAGAATTCGGCGAATGGTGTACCGGCCATGATCGACTGACCGACGATCGTATGCGCCCACGCCGAAGGCCTGCCATCTTCGCCAATCGCAGCTGAGAAACGCGACAGCCACATGGGTCGATAGTAGCCGCCATGGACATCGTCCTCGCGCGTCCAGATGATCTTGACCGGCTTTTTCACGGCCTTGGCCGCATGCACGGCTTCAGCGACGAAATCCGAATGCGGGTTGGCGCGGCGACCGAAACCGCCGCCGAGGAATTGCGTGTGGATCTTTACCTGCTCGGGCTTGATGCCGAGGATCTGCGCAACCACGCCCTGATCGACACCCTGAAACTGGGTGCCGGTCCAGATCTCGCAACCGTCCTCGCCGATCTCGGCTGTGCAGTTGAGCGGCTCCATCGGCGCATGCGCGAGAAACGGCAATTCGTAGTCCGCATCGACGCGCTTGTCAGCGGCCTTGAGCACTGCATCAACATCGCCGGCCGTGGCTGCGATGGCTCCCGGCTTCTCAGCGCGCTTGCGGTAGTCGGCACGCATTGCCGCAGTGGACAAGCTTGCGCCGACGCCCAGATCCCATTCGATCTGCAGAGCATCGCGGCCCTTCTTGGCTGCCCAGAAGTGCCTGGCAAGCACGGCAATACCGCTCGGTATCTGAACCACGTCGACCACGCCTGGCACCGCCCTGGCCTTGCCCGAATCGAAGCGCTTGACCTTGCCGCCGAACACCGGTGCGCGGGCGATCACGCCGGTCAGCAGGCCGGGGCGCTGCACATCGATACCGAATCCGGCCGTGCCGGTGACCTTGGACAGACTGTCGATGCGCCGCGTCGGCTTGCCGATCAATTTCCAGTTGTTCGGATCCTTGAGAGTCACCTTGGCCGGCGGCTGCAGTTTGGCTGCCGCGTCGGCGAGTTCCCCGTAGCTGGCCTTGTGTGCGCCGCAAATGACGAATCCGTTTTCGGTGCGGCAATCACCAGCCGCAACCTTCCACCGCTGCGCCGCTGCTTCGACCAGCATCGCCCGCGCCATCGCGCCGGCCTGGCGCATCTGGTCAAACGACTCCAGCGTGCTCGTCGAGCCACCGGTGCCCTGGATGCCGAACGCATTGTTTGCGTAGACCGGCGCATTCGGCGCGTTTTCCATGCGCACCTTCGACCAGTCGCAATCGAGCTCTTCGGCAACCACCATCGGCAGCGAGGTGCCGACGCCCTGACCCATCTCCGAATGCTTGATCAGAATCGTGATCGTGTTGTCATTGCCGATGCGCACAAAGGCGTTCGGATCCATCGCCGGGGCTGCAGGTGCCGCGCCCTCCTGGGCAAACAGGCGGCGCTTGCCGAATGGCACGAAACAGGCGATGACCAGACCACCGGCCAGCGAGGCCGAGGTCGCGAGGAAGCGCCGCCGCGACGGCTGCGCAAGATCACCGGGATCACGCGTCATGATGATT
>NZ_DASSYD010000001.1:0-15227 GCF_035703485.1 Dokdonella sp.
TGGTTTCGGCGGTCCGCATGCGGGCTTCATGAGCTGCCGCGATGCCTACAAGCGCTCGATGCCGGGCCGCCTGATCGGTGTCTCGATCGATGTCGAAGGCAAGCCGGCCTACCGCCTGACCCTGCAGACCCGCGAGCAGCACATCCGCCGCGAAAAGGCGACCTCGAACATCTGCACCGCGCAGGTGCTGCTGGCGGTGATGGCCGGCATGTATGCGGTCTATCACGGCCCCGACGGCCTGACCCGCATCGCCCGGCGCACGCATCGGCTGGCGGCGATCCTTGCCGGCGCCTTGCGCAAGACCGGCCTGACCGTCGGTCCGGATTTCTTCGACACCCTGCACGTGCTCGGCGTCGATGCCGACGCAGTGCATGCGAAGGCGCGTGCGGCACGCATCAATTTGCGCGCAATCGACGCCAACAGTGTTGGCATCAGCATCGACGAGACGACCACGCGTGATGATCTCAAGGACCTGGCCGTCGTATTCGGCGCGGACCTTGGCGACATCGACGCGCTCGATCGTGAAACCAGCGATGCCTTGCCTGCGGGTCTTCAGCGCCAGTCACCGTTCATGCAGCACCCGGTTTTCAACACCCATCACAGTGAACACGAATTGCTGCGCTACATGCGCATGCTGGCCGACAAGGACCTGGCCATGGATCGCACGATGATCCCGCTCGGTTCGTGCACGATGAAGCTCAATGCCACCGCCGAAATGATCCCGGTGACCTGGCCCGAGTTCGCCAACATCCATCCGCTGGTTCCGGCCGATCAGGCCATCGGCTACAAGCAGCTCATTGACCAACTCGAAGCGATGCTGGTCGAGATCACCGGCTACGACGCGGTCAGCCTGCAGCCCAACTCGGGCGCGCAAGGCGAGTTCGCCGGCCTGCTCGCAATCCGCGCCTGGCACCGCTCGCGCGGCGAAGGCCATCGCGATATCTGCCTGATTCCCGAATCCGCGCACGGCACCAACCCGGCCTCGGCGCAAATGTGCGGCATGACCGTGGTGGTCACGCGTTGCGACAAGGACGGCAACGTCGATGTCGATGACATTCGTGAAAAGGCGCAGAAGTATTCCGATCGCCTGGCCGCGTTGATGATCACCTACCCGTCCACCCACGGCGTGTTCGAGGAAGATGTCGTCGCCATCTGCGAGGTCGTGCATGAGCATGGCGGCCAGGTCTATACCGACGGCGCCAATCTCAATGCGCTGGTCGGCCTGGCCCGGCCCGGCAAATGGGGCTCGGACGTATCCCATCTGAATCTGCACAAGACCTTCTGCATCCCGCACGGTGGCGGCGGCCCCGGCGTTGGTCCGGTTGCGGTCAAATCGCATCTCGCCGAATTCCTGCCGCGCACCTTCGGCGGCGAAGGCGAGGTCGGCATGGTCTCGGCGGCCAGCTTCGGCAGCGCCAGCATCCTGCCGATTTCATGGATGTACATCACCCTGATGGGCAAGGCGGGACTGCGCAAGGCAAGCCAGGTCGCCCTGCTCAATGCCAACTACATTTCAAAGCGCCTTGAGCCGCACTATCCGACGTTGTACACCGGCCGCAATGGTCTCGTCGCCCACGAATGCATCCTCGATTTGCGCCCACTCAAGGATGCCACCGGCATCGCTGCCGAAGATGTGGCCAAGCGCCTGATCGATTTCGGCTTCCATGCGCCAACCCTGAGTTTCCCGGTCGCCGGCACGCTGATGGTCGAACCGACCGAAAGCGAGTCGCTGCACGAACTCGACCGCTTCATCGACGCGATGATCCAGATCCGTGACGAGATCCGCGCCGTCGAGGAAGGCAAGCTCGATCGCGAGGACAACCCGCTCAAGCATGCTCCGCACACGGCAACGATGGTCAGCGCCAGCGAATGGACGCATGCCTATCCACGCGAGCTCGCCGCCTTCCCGCTGGCCGTACTCAAACAGCAGAAGTACTGGCCACCGGTTGCCCGCGTCGACAACGTCTACGGCGACAAGAACATCATGTGCGCATGCATTCCGATTGATGCGTACCGGGATGAAGTCGAAGCCTGATTGTCCAGCAACAAAAAGAAGCCCCGCGTCGCGGGGCTTCTTTTTGGATCATCTGGCCAGTTCCTTGCTCAGCGGCCCTGCCTTTTCAACCACGCATTGATTTCCGGCAGGCGTTTGTTGCGAATACTGATGCGATATTCGATATCGGCAATCGCGGTTTCGGCCGCCCGTCGCGAACTCGCGGCAATGAACTTGTCGGCATAGGCGTTGAGCTTGCCGACCATCGCCGAATCCAGTGATTGATCAGCGAGACGCGGAAAATAGCGACTGCTGGAGGTGGTATCGATCAGGCTTTCCAACTTCTCGCGGTGGCCCACGGCAAAATCAAACGCCATATCGGGATGCAGCCTGCTCACGGAGCTGATCATTGCAGCGCTGTTGGTGACGCCGGGCTCGTCGGTCAGCGACAGTTTGAGTGCGCGTTGCGCAAGCGCCTTGTCCTCGGTCGAAGCCAACAGCCGATACAAGCGATCCTTCATCATCGCGCTCTTTTCAGATTTTGCCGCAGCGTGGAGAGTGCTCCAGGTGTCCGCATCCGCATGCCTGGCAACGATGCCAAGAATCGACTGGACCAGGGCACCTGGCATCAAGCCCGGATCCTTTTCACGGCCCGCGTAGCGACGGCGCGCCTCCTTGATCACATCGGCGTCGCCGAGCTCGCCCTGCGCGTCAATCAGTGCGTTGCGCAGAATCGCGACGGTCTCGCCCTCGCCAGGTCTGGCTTGCCAGCCAAGCTTGGCCTGCACCGGCCTCAGCACAGCGGTCGCAAACGCACGGAATTTCCGCTGCTGCGCCTTGTCGCCTTCGTAGTAGGAATCAATGCCGGTCAAGGTGTCGGCAACGCGCTGCCAGACCTTGCCATCGGCATCGGCTGGAGTCGCCTTGATCAATTCGAGGATATCCGTTGCCGGCTGCAGGCCGACCATGCCGAGCGCCTTGGTGTCGCCCATCAAGCCAAGCTGATCGATTGGCGCGAGCTCGGCAAAGCGCGCGCGGATCGCCGCGAACTGCGCCTGCGGATAGGCTGAGCGGTAGTAGCCACTTTGCCCTGCATTGAGCAGCACGGGGCCGCAACCGGGAAGCTCGATCGAGCCCTTGCCGCCTTCGATGAGGCTGCTTGAGGGCTTGCCTCCAATGGTTTTCGCAATCACCGGAACACGCCAGCGCAGCGGCTTCTTGTCGGGCCGATCCTTGGTGAACTCGGCTTGCGTGAGCGTGACTGTACTTTGGCCATCCTTGCAGACGACCGAATCGACGCTGATCATCGGCACGCCTGGCTGCAGGGTGAAATCATGGGCGACGCCAAGAATCGGCTTGCCGGCCGCGGCTTCAACTTCGCGCCAGAGATCATCCGAACGCGTGTTGGAATAGGCATATTTCTTCATGTAGCGGCGCACGCCGTCGCGCCAGGCATCAGCACCAACGTAGCCTTCGAGCATGCCTATAACCGAGGCACCTTTTGAATAGGTGATCGAATCAAACGCCTGGCTGGCCTGCTCGACCGTCTCGATGTGCTGGACGACCGGGTGTGTGCTGGTTACGGCATCCAGTGACATCGCATATTCGTGCATGGCGACTGCGCGCAACTCGGCCTTCCAGTCGGGATGCAATTTTTCGGTGACGCGACCGGCCATCCAGGTGGCGAAGCCTTCGTTGAGCCAGAGGTCATCCCACCACTGCATGGTGACCAGATCGCCAAACCATTGATGGGCAATCTCGTGGGCGGAAGTGCCGAAGATTCGTTGTCTGTCGGCTTCGGTCGAGATCGCCGGATCAATCAACAGACCACGCTCAAAGGTGAAGATGGCACCCCAGTTTTCCATGGCTCCGAAGAACTGGCTGCTGCCGGGCGAGGCGATATTGTCGAGCTTCGGCAGCGGGTAGGGCACGGCGAAATAGTCGTTGTACTCGCGCAGCACGGTCTGCGCGGAATCCAGCGCAAACTGAGCCTGCGAGGTCAGGCCCTTCTGGGTGATGACGCCAAACTCGACACCATCGGATTTCGCCGTGGCCCGATCAAAATCGCCAAGGCCGAAGAACAACAGATAGGTCGACATCTTCGGCGAGGTCGCAAAGCTCACCCGCGTCATGCCGTCGCCGAGATCGGTTTTTTCCCTGATCGGCATGTTGCTGACAGCCATTTGCGCACTCGGCACGGTCGCGGTCAGATCGAAGGTCGCCTTGTAGTTGGGCTCATCCCAGCTCGGAACGAATTTGCGCGCATCGGAGTTCTCGAACTGTGTGTACAAGGCACGCTTCTCTCCTGAGGCGGTTACGTAGTCGATGGCGAACAGGCCGTTGGCCTGGGTACCAATCGTGCCGGTGTATTCCATGGTCAGCAGGTAGCTGCCGATTGCGAGCTTGTGCGGAAAAGCAAATGATGCCGTTTGTGTCGCCTCATCAACGTCGATCCTGGGTGCAGGATAGCCGCGCTTGTTGCGTGTCGATCGGATACTGGCCGATGAAAAGCGCATGCCGACAGCATTCAGGACGATGCGGTCGGTCGGTTCGAGCACATCGATCGTGATGACTACATTGCCATCGAAAGTCAGCGACGATGCGTGCGGTGTTACCGCAATCGTGTAATGCGAAGGGCGCACGTCGCGCGGCAATTGCGTGGTGACTTCGATGCCCCGGGTTGTCTGCGTTGCAGCCTCGGCGCAAGCAAATAGTGGGGCGCTGCAAAACGCCATTGCGATAACAACGATCCAAATACGGTGCATGGGAAACCCTTTCTGAGAAATGGCGGCAGCGGTGTGATCAAGCTCGCTTGATCAGCGTTGCGACAACAGGCTGTTGACGATCTGCAACAATGGACGGCCAGGGCATCGACCATCTACGGCCAAAGGTCATGCCGCCAACGGCATTGAGCTCAGTGGATCTTGCCGAAAGAACGCGAAAAGCCGAAAAAAACGCTCGGCAATCCGTTGCGCGCATCCGGATCCACGATCGGGCTGTCGAGGATGTCGTCATTCAGCCAGCGGTAGTCGACACCACCGAAGAACAACCAGTCCCTTGGCATCGAGCGCAGAAAAGTCACGCCGAGATTCGGCACGATCGCCGAGCCTGGCTGGTAGCTCGTTACTCCTGCCGCCACTTCCTGCGGCAGGGTTCCGTAGTAGTAGTTGCCGAG
The DNA here is from genome assembly GCF_035703485.1 of Dokdonella sp. Lineage (GTDB taxonomy): Bacteria > Pseudomonadota > Gammaproteobacteria > Xanthomonadales > Rhodanobacteraceae > Dokdonella. Next base: position 5,169 of record NZ_DASSYD010000001.1, read on the forward strand.
ATCATCCGACCAGTAGCTGATGCCGACATTGGGCACGATTGCTCCGCCCCGAAATGCGAAAGCCGCGCGATAGGTCATTGCGATGCTGTAGCCGTTGCTGGCTCCGCTTGCATCCGCCGTCGTATCAAGGTTCAGCTTTCCCCAATCCCCTTTCCACGATGCACGGAATCCTGCGTCCAGCTCATTCTTGCGATTGACCAGCAGATTGCGATCTATCCCTGCCGCGGCCAGGCGCTCGATACTGAGATCATCGGCATTCCAGCCATCCAGGCGCGCCGACAACAACGCGTTGATCGCAAATCCGTCGCGCTTGAGCAAATGAACGCCTCCGCTGATACCGGTGATGAACACGCGCTCGCCGACATAGCCCACGGTCGGCACAACGAAAGTCCGTGCATCCTCACCAAGCAGAATGCCCTTGCTCACCAGCATGCCAATGCCTAGCGAGACGCCATTCGGGGTGACTTTTTCGAGAAAATCCAACTCCGCAACGCGGGTCGACTCGAGCGCTGCCTCATCATCGGGCGCCGCTGGCACGACGGGCGAAATCTTTTCTTCCTGCGCATGGGCGAATCCTGCGCACGACATCAAGCAGGAAGCAGCAAGTAGCGCAACGGATTGTTTCATCAACATTCCCTGGTGAATTTGCAGAGACTCTTCGAAGTTGCAACAGAGAGGCAGGATGCGTCTGCGCAAGAGCACTTGCAAGCTTCCAGCCAAAGCGCACCGGCGATCAGGCGTCAGCGCACAACAAAGCCGGTCAAGGATTGCTCTTCGATGTCTTCTCGTTCGACCCCGGTGACTCGCGCTGCCTCGGGGCCCCGCTGCAACCAGAGCTCCAGTTCCGAGATTGACTCGGGCTTTCCCTCGGCTAGAACTTCAACGCGACCATCGGGCAGATTGCGCGCGTATCCACGGATATCCAGACGCATGGCCTGGGCACGCGTACTGGCTCGAAAAAAGACCCCTTGGACGCGACCAGATACATGGAAACGCGCACAGTCCACGATCTGCTCAGCCCCCTTTTCCGGGTCGTGCAGCGGACATGGCCTGCTCCAGATCCTTGTCCTTGATCGGACCAAGGAACTGTTTGGCCACGCTGCCATCCGGTGCGATCAGGTAGGTGGTCGGCAAGCCACGCGGTATATCGAAATCCGCAGGCGGCTCATCAACATCAATTTGAGCGATCGGATAATCGACCGGATTCTTCTTGAGAAAGTCGATGATCTCCTGGCGTTCGGTGTCCTCGAAGGCAAGGCCGATGCCATCGACATCCTTGCGTGCCTTGATGAAAGCCGACAACTCGGGCATCTCGGCAATGCAAGGCGCGCACCAGGTCGCCCAATAGTTGACGACCACCCAGTTGCCGCGATGGCTGACGAGATCAAATGTCTTGCCGTCGATGGTTTCGACCTTGAGCTCGGGATGGCTGGCCGTTTCCGCGCATGCGCCCGTCGAAAGCAGCGCGATCAGGACGCCAAGCAGGAACGTGATTCGATGATTCATGAGGGACTTTCCGGGGTGGCAGGAGGGATATTGTTTTGTTCACCGGATGACATCGGAACCAGTGACGCCAACGGCACATCAAGCTTCTTGCGCAGAGTCGCGGACAAACTCTGCAGTGGGCCTTCACCAAAATCGGTCAGCGTATCGCCTGGCATCATTTGACTGCCAACTGGAAGCCGGTAACTGCTCTCACGATACAGATCAAGCAAGCTGATCCCGGCCAGACTACGCGAAAGTATCCATTCACCGGTTTCCGCACGCCGGATGACGGCCAACTCGGAAAGATCGCTCAGATAGCGCTGCAGCAAGTCATCGGTCAGGTAGGGCTCGCGTTGCAGCAGTTCCTCGCTATGCAAGCCGCGCCCAACGTTGTGCGCCGTGACCAACTCGCCAAGCACGCGCAGCAGACCGGTCAGCTCCTGATCGGTCGAAATGCGGTCATCGGCATGGCGATAGTCAAATGCAGACAGGGATGCCGTGATCGATGCGCCGAACAGCACGATGATCCACGACAGATACATCCAGAAGAAGAAGATCGGGACAATCGACAGTGCACCATAGACTTGCCGGTAATTGGCCATGTCGCTGGCGTACCAGGCAAAGCCGTGTTTGGCGGATTCAAATAGGATTGCCGCGATCAGAGCACCAAGCGCCGCATCGCGGAAACGCACGGTACGATTCGGGATAACCGTGAATCCGGTACCCAGGGCAACCCAGACCATCACGAACGGCAAGGCGGAAAGGACGCGTTCCTTGATCGACCATTGCGTTGCCGCCGCATCGATAAACGGCAGGGCGACCAGATACGAACTGATCGCAAGCGTGGCAACCAGCAGCATCGGCCCCAGGCTCAGAGCCGTCCAGTAAATGACAAAACGCGAAGTCGGGCCGCGGTTGTTCTTTACTCGCCAGATGCGATTGAAGGCATCTTCGATACTCATCATCAGCGAGATCGCACTGAATACGAGCACCAGCACACCAATCGTCGTCGCCTTGCTTGCATTGGCGGCGAATTCGGTCAGGTAGGTTTGCACGACATCGCCGGTTGCCGGAACAAAATTGTTGAACGCCCAACTGGTCAATTTGATTCGCCATTCCTCGAACACAGGAAATATGGCCAGCACGCCGAGGATGGCTGCAGTCAGCGGGACCAGGGCGAACAGGGTCGTGAAGGCAAGCGCACCCGCCGTCTGCAAGCAGCGATCTTCGAGAAAGCGATTCCAGGTGAACTCGAGAAAGGCGAGGCTTCGCTCCCTGCTCAGGCTAGACTTGGCGAGATATGATCGAATCATCCGCGCAGCCTAGCCTAACGGCGCGATGCGGCCAATCCGCCCAATGGAAACCAGCAGTCGATGCCTGAGATCCTGATTCTCTACTACAGCCGTCACGGCAAGGTGGCGCAACTCGCTCGCCTTGTTGCCCGTGGCATTGAAGAAGTGCCCGGAATGGGCGCGCGCCTGCGCTGTGTGCCGCCGGTTTCCCCGGTCACCGAGACCGCACAGCCGTCGGTGCCGGAGGACGGCGCGCCGTATGTCAGCCGCGAAGATCTCGACGAATGTGTCGGTCTTGTTCTCGGCAGCCCGACCCGCTTCGGCAACATGGCTGCGCCACTCAAGCATTTCATCGATTCCACGGCCGCCGAATGGGCGTCGGGAACCCTGGTCGGCAAGCCCGCCGGCGTTTTCACCTCGACCGCGACCATGCACGGCGGTCAGGAAAGCACCCTGCTCTCGATGATCAACCCATTGCTGCATCACGGCATGTTGATCGTCGGCATTCCGTTTACCGAAGCGGCGCTCAATCGCACGACAACCGGCGGCACGCCGTATGGCGCGAGTCATGTCGCCGGCGTCGATGGCGAAAATCCGCTCAGCGAGGATGAACGCATCCTCGCGCGAAGTCTCGGCCGCCGTGTCGCGGAAACCTGCGCTCGACTCGGAGCTTCAACATGATGGCCATGCGCTGCGGATTCCTCGCCTGGGCCGGATTGGTCATCCTGCAAGTGGTCTGGCATGCCTGGCTGGTTCCGCCGGCCAATGGACAGATTGGACTGGCCCTGGCCTTGACTCTGCCGCCCCTGTTGCTGCCGCTGCTAGCGTTGCGCCGCAGCGCCAAGCGTGCCCTGCTCTGGATTGGCATCATCAGTCTCGGTTATTTCTGTCATGGCGTCGTCGCCGCCTGGGGGATTCCGTCGATGCGAGCCTTGGCCGCTGTCGAGATCGTGCTGTGCGTACTGTTGATCGGGACTTTGGGCTGGATCGTGCGCAGCGAAAAGCAATCGGGCCTGCCCGGTCGCGGCAGCAAGGCAACACCACCGCCGAACTGACAGGACCGCCACAAGCGACGCGGGCTATACTCCTGCGTCATGGCCACCCATCCAACCGCACCAACTCTCGGCAATCAGCATCTGACGGATCGCGTTCTGCAGGCCTGGCTGGATCGCGCCTTGCCGCCGTCAATGCGTTCGACGATCAATGACGATCTCGATGCACTCGGCGCACATGCCGCGCAGGCCTGGGAGAACGCACGCTCGCGCAGCGCAGTCGAGCCCGTCCTGACCCAATGGGATGCCTGGGGCGAACGCATCGACCGGATCGAGTCGACCCCGGTCTGGCAGCAAGGCGCGAGCATGGCAGCGCGCTATGGCTTGGTCGCCGCCGGTCACGACACGACCCATGGCGAGTTCGCCCGTTGCGACCAGTTTGCCCGGGTCTATCTGCATCACATTGCCAGCGAGTTCTACACCTGTCCGCTGGCCATGACCGATGGCGCGGCGACGGCGCTCAAGGCATCCGAGAATGAGGCGCTGATCAAACGCGCCATGCCGCATCTGACCTCGCGTGATCCCGAACAACTGTGGCTGTCAGGACAATGGATGACCGAGCTCATGGGCGGCTCGGATGTCGGCAACAGCGAAACCGAAGCTCGTCCCGCTGGCAACGGTCGCTATCGACTCTACGGTCGCAAGTGGTTCACCTCGGCGGTAATTGGCGAGATGGCCCTGACTCTCGCGCGCCCGCAAGGTGCCGGTGAAGGCGCCGATTCGCTGGCCTTGTTCTATCTCGAAACGCATGACGACAAGGGTCGCTGGAACGGCATCCGCATCGATCGGCTCAAGGACAAGCTCGGCACCCGCGAACTGGCCACCGCCGAGATCCATCTTGATGGCGCGCTGGCCACCCCGGTCGACGGACTCGTTCGCGGCGTTCGCCTGATCACGCCGATGCTCAATGTCACGCGTACCTGGAACGCGGTCGGCGCGCTGGCAACGATGCGCCGCTGCATTGCCCTGGCCACCCGTTATGCACATCAGCGCGAAGCCTTCGGCCGTCCCTTGATCCATCACCCTTTGCACGCAGCGACCCTGGCCGACATGCAGGCCGAGTTCGAGGCCGCATTCCAGCTCGTATTCCATGTCACCCACCTGCTCGGGCGCAGCGAGTGTGGCGTCGCCGAGGACAACGAACTGGCCTTGCTGCGCCTGCTAACGCCTCTGGCCAAATTGTGGACTGGCAAGCTCGCCGTACGCATAGCTTCCGAGACCTGCGAGAGCTTCGGCGGTGCTGGTTACATCGAAAACACGGGGATCCCGCAGTTGTTGCGCGATGCCCAGGTCTATCCGATCTGGGAAGGCACGACCAACGTGCTCGCCCTCGACACCTTGCGCGCGATCAACAGCGTCGGCGTCGAGCCTTTGCTGGAATCAGCCAATGCCTTGCTTGCCGAAATTCTCAATGCCAAGGCATCGGCCAATCTCGAATCGCAGGCCATGAATGTCTGCTCGGCACTCAAACAAGCCAGTGAGTGGCTGCATCGAAACGCCGCGAGCCCGGAAAACCTGCAGGCTGGCGCGCGCGGACTTGCAATGACTCTGGCGCGCAGCATGGCTGCGGTTTTGCTGTGTCGACAGGCCGCGTACTCGATCAAGGAAACCGGCGACATGCGCCCCTCGCAAGCACTCGCCCGATTCGTTTCGATGGGTCTGATCAACCTGCCCGGCGCAGCCAACTCGCAAGCCGCCGACCTGCTTGATCCGCCCAATTGAACAAGCCGTTTCAGTCAAGGAATTCGCATGCAACATCTTTCCGTCGTCACCACCGGTGGCACCATCGACAAGATTTATTTCGATGACAAATCCGCGTACGAAATAGGTGATCCGCAGATCGGCAAGATCCTCGAAGCGCTTGGCGTCGCCTTCACCTTCGACGTGCTGCCGGCAATGCGCAAGGACAGCCTGCATATCGAGGAATCCGACCGCGATCTGGTACGTCGACTAATCGAGGCACAGCCGCATCGACATGTGCTGGTCACACACGGCACCGACACCATGGTTGAAACCGCGGCCGTACTCAGCAGCATCAAGGACAAGGTCATCGTGCTGACCGGCGCACTGAACCCGGCACGCTTCCAGGGTTCAGACGCCGTATTCAACATCGGCTGCGCGGTCGGTGCCGTGCAGAGTTTGCCCGATGGCGTCTATATCGCCATGAACGGTCGCATCTGGAACCCGGCCCATGTGCGCAAGAATCGTGATGCGAACCGGTTTGAGCCGGTTTGACCACCGAATTCTCTCCTGGCAGCGACGCCAGTCGCGATGCCGATGTCTCCCCTGCAGGAAGCGGCTTCAGCCGCGATGCTCTGCGTCAATCCAGCTGGAAGCATTGCGGCTGAAGCCGCCTCCTACAAAAACCGGTTTAGCGATCATCCCGCGAATAAACCCAGCCATCCTCAACCTTGACCGGAAACTTCGCCGTCGGCAGGTAGGCGGGTGGGTTCATGGCTTCGCCGGTACGTACGTCAAAGCGCGACCCATGACGCGGACACTCGACCTCGAAACCGTGGATCGGACCACCGGTCAGTTCGGCACCGTCATGCGTGCAGATATCTTCCAGTGCATACAACTCGCCATCGATATTGAATACCGCGATTGGCGTATCGCCATCCCAACCGGTGTGGACTTCGCCGGGCAGCAATTCGGCGGTGTGACAGATGCGTACCCACTCAGTCATTTCGGGTCTCCAAGCAATTCGTTGCTCGCGACCAGTTCGCAGATGCGCCGCACGTCGCCATCCATCGCCCGATCACGCGGCATGAAATCAATATGCTCGCGAATCTTCGCCAGCGCCCGGCCCACCGCGCCACCGGCACGGAATTCGCCGGCCTCGCCGAGCGCCTTCATCAGATCGCGGATCTCCTGCTCGAAGGCCGCATAGCTCGAATGATCCCTGGCGGGCGCATTGCTGATCTTCGCCGCGAGCGCCTTCCAGTCACCGCGTTCAGCCACTCCGCGCGCCGCATTGAGCATGTCCTGGCGGTACTCGAGTGCCTGAGCCGCGGTGTACAACTCGAGCGCGAGCACATGGCTGAGATCCTCGGTCATCTCGAGCACATGGCGCGCTTCGTTGGTACCCATCGAGACATGATCTTCGGCATTGGCACTGGTCGGAATCGAATAGACCGAAGCCGGATGCGCGCGCGTGGCCATGTCGTTGACCAACGCCGCGGCGGTGTACTGGACGATCATGAAACCCGAATCGGTGGCGTCCTCGTTGCCAATCAGGAATGCCGGCAGGCCATCGTTGTTGGCCGGATCGACGAGCTTGTTCAAGCGACGCTCGGAGATCGAGGCAAGCACTGGAATCGCGGCCTTCACGTAGCTCATGGCCAGGGCCAGCGGCATGCCGTGGAAATGGCCGGCAGAAATCACCTGGTCCTCGATGAAGCGCGGATTCTCGGCTTCCGGGAAGACCAGCGGATTGTCGGTGACCGAATTCAATTCAATGTCGATGATGCGGCAAGCCTGCTCCCAGGCATCGCGCACCGCACCATGTACCTGCGGCATGCAACGCAGGCAATAGGCATCCTGCGGCTGGTGCTTCTTGCCGCCCTTGAACGGCAGGAAACGCGCGTAGAACGCCTCACGACCGTGACGCTGCGAAGGCAGCACGTAATCCCAGCAGATATCGAATCGACGCTGCTGCTCGACTGGATCGGTCCACGATTCGGCCGTCCAGGTGCGGAAACGCGGCACCAGGTGATACGGGATATCGACCAGGGTCGAGCCTTCGAGCAGTTCGCGGATATGCCGCGCGGTTTCAACCTGGCCCGGATGCGGGCGCAACGCATGCACCTCGGGACGCATGGCGCCGCTGCGGCCGGCAAACGCATCGAGGGTCATCGCCGCAGCGAGATCAGCTGTCGCGATCAGGTTCTCGATGCGCGACAAGGCCAACACCGCAGTCGCCAGCATCTGCGTGGTGCCGTTGTTGAGGGCCAGGCCTTCCTTGAACGACAGGCGGATCGGTTTCATGCCGATACGCTTGAGCGCTTCGGCGCCACTGACGCGCTCACCCTCGACAAATGCTTCGCCACCACCGAGCAGAACGATGGCCAGGTGCGACAACGGCGCCAGATCACCGCTCGCGCCGACCGAGCCCTTGGCCGGAATCACGGGGATCACGTTGCGGTTGAGCAAGGCGGTCAGCGCTTCGAGCGTCGACACGCGAATGCCGGAATGTCCGCGCAACAAGGTATTGATGCGGATCGCGAGAATCGCGCGCACGACGTCGGCAGCCAGCGGCTCGCCGACGCAAACCGCGTGGGTGATCAGCAAATTGTGTTGCAACTCTTCGAGCAGCGTACCCTGATGTTGTTCGGGATTGCCGCCCGGCAATTCGTCGCGTGCGCGATGTGCGCCAAGCAATTTGTCCGCGTTGCTGCCGAAGCCCGTGGTCACGCCATAAACTGGCTCACCGCAACTGACTTTCTCGGCGAGGAAGTCCGCCGCGCGCTGCACGCGCACCAGAGCTTTCGGCGACAGCGAAACATCGCTGCCCTTGCAGGCGATTTCGATGACCTGGGCGCGCGTCAGCGAGGAACCGTCCAGTTCAATTGTCATGAGTGCACTCCCATTGCCGCAATTTGTTCGAGTTCGACGCGCAAGGTCTTGACCAGCTCGGTACGAGCGACTTCGAACTGATCTTCGCGGCGCAGGTCCTTGACCGTAACCGTGCCATTGGCGATCTCGTTCTCGCCAAGCACAAGCACGAAACGGATACCGGCCTTGTCGGCATACTTGAACTGCTTGCCAAGCTTGGACGGCTCCATGACCACTTCGGTATTGATGCCTGCCTGGCGCAATTCTGTAGCCAGGGCCAGATAGGCCGGCAGCTGCGCCTCATCCATCTGCGTGACCAGGGCCTGCACCGAACTCGTCGCGGTGCCGATCAGACCGGCCTCGCGCAATTGCCAGTACAGGCGTGTCGCGCCGATCGAGATGCCGACACCGGGCAGACTCGATTTGGTGTAGTTGCCGGCGAGATTCTCGTAGCGGCCGCCCGAGCAGATCGAGCCGATCTGCGGATGTTCGTTGAGCGTGGTCTCATAGACCGTGCCGGTGTAGTAATCGAGGCCGCGCGCAATCGACAGATTCAGCGCGTAGTGCGATTCGGGTACGCCGAACGCCTTGATCAGGCTGAGCACTTCACGCAACTCGCTGCGACCCTGCTCGAAAGTTTCACTGCCCGAACCCAGCGCATCAAGTTTCTCCAGTGCATCGGCCAGCGAGGTCGAACGCACCTGGACGAAGGCGAGGATCTTGTCGACCGTCTCCGCGCTGAGGCCGAATGCCGCGCCGGTCAGCGTCTCGCGGACGTAGTCGAGGCCGCGCTTGTCGAGCTTGTCGACCTCGCGCAGCACGGCCATCTGCTGGTCGCCATCGGCGATGCCCAAACCCTCGAACCAGCCACGCATCAGGCGGCGGTTGTTGAGCTGGATCGTGAACGGGCCAATGGCCAGATCACGGAACACGCCGTAGATCGTCGCCGGGATCTCGGCGTCGTAGCGCACCGACAGCGAATCCTTGCCAATGACGTCGATATCGCACTGATAGAACTCGCGAAAGCGCCCGCGCTGCGCACGTTCGCCGCGATAGACGCGCTGGATCTGGTAGCGCCGGAACGGAAAACTCAGGCCGTGCTCATGCTCGGCGACATATCGCGCCAGCGGCACGGTCAGATCGAAACGCAAGGCCAGATCAGGCTTGTCGCCTTGCTCCATCGCCCCGGTCGATTGCACGAAATAGACCTGACGCTCGGTTTCGCCACCGGACTTGGTGAGCAAGATATCGGCAAATTCCATCACCGGCGTCTCGATCGGCAGAAAGCCGAAGCGTTCGAAATTGCTGCGGACGGTATCGAGCATGCCCTGGAAGGCGATCTGGTCGAGCGGCAGCAGTTCCAGTACGCCAGGCATGGTGCGGGCGGGTGTCAAAGCCATGGAATCCTCGGAAAGTCAGCCTCCGCGGCACGTTTCTGCGCCTTGGAGCGGGCCGCCTAGATTATCAGATTGGCCCCGGTCCTTTTAACCAGACGTTGCGCTGCACCACCACCACGGCTATCATTCGCGGCCCGCCAAACGCGGGCCGGTATCGGGGTGTAGCTCAGTCTGGTAGAGCGCTACGTTCGGGACGTAGAGGTCGCAGGTTCGAATCCTGTCTCCCCGACCATTAATTTGCAGTGTTTTCGAGAAACCCGCCTAGTGCGGGTTTTCTTT
>NZ_DASSYD010000207.1:0-86170 GCF_035703485.1 Dokdonella sp.
ACCATGATCATCACCGCGACCAGTGCCGCCATCGGAATCTCGGCGACCAGCGACCCCGCAAACACGACCATGATCAGCAGCGCGACACCGGCGGTCAGCGTCGACAGGCGCGTGCGTCCACCGGATTTCACGTTGATCACCGACTGCCCGATCATCGCGCAACCGGCCATGCCGCCGAGCAGGCCGGAGGCGATATTGGCGATGCCTTGGCCGGTCGCTTCGCGGTTCTTGTTGCTTGGCGTGTCGGTCAGGTCATCGACGATCGCCGCAGTCAGCATCGATTCGAGCAAACCGACGACGGCGAGGGTGAACGAGAACGGCAGGATGATCTGCAGGGTTTCCAGAGTCAGCGGCACATCCGGCCAGAGGAAAATCGGCAAGCTGTCGGGCAACTCGCCCATGTCGCCGACCGTGTTCACATCGATCTTGAAATAGATCGCGATGGCGGTCAGGACAACGATGCAGATCAGTGGCGAGGGAATGGCACGGGTGATGCGTGGAAACAGGTAGATGATACCGAGGCCACTCGCGACCATCGCATAGACCGGCCAGCGCATGCCGATCAGCTCGGGCAACTGGGCCATGAAGATCAGAATCGCCAGCGCATTGACGAAGCCGGTGATCACCGAGCGCGAGACAAAGCGCATCAGCACGGCAAGGCGAAACGCCCCGGCGAGAATCTGCAGCACGCCAGTCAACAGCGTCGCCGCGAGCAGGTATTGCAGGCCGTGATCCTTGACCAGGGTGACCATGACCAGAGCCATCGCGCCGGTCGCCGCCGAAATCATGCCGGGCCGGCCGCCGGTGAACGAGATCACCACGGCGATGCAGAACGAGGCGTACAGGCCGACCTTCGGATCGACCCCGGCAATGATCGAGAACGCGATCGCCTCGGGGATCAGGGCGAGTGCCACGACCAACCCGGCCAGCACATCGGCACGCGGATTGGACAGCCACTCCTGACGGATGGAATTGAACACACAGACTCCGGCTCGCGCGCGGCGAGGGTTCGAAATGAAAATGAAGATCGCGCGGATCGGCACAAAGGCCGACAAGGACCGCAGATTCAGCGGCCAGAGCGCCCAAGGCGCAAGCACGGGGCGCGCATTCTAGACCATGCGAAGTTCGATTGCCCAATGGGGCCCGTTTCGAATGATCAAGAAAGGTGAGAAAACACGTAGGAAGCGGCTTTAGCCGCGATGCTTTTCAGCATTCGGGCCAAAGGCATCGCGGCTGAAGCCGCTTCCTACGAAGAGCGGCGCGAGGATTCCCGATTCCCGATTCCCGATTCCCGATTCCCGATTCCCGAAAAAAAGCATCGTGCCTGAAGGCGCTCCAGATTCCGTTCGCCCTGAGCCTGTCGAAGGGTGAGCTTCAACCTACAGAGGCGCGGGCTCTTTTGACTTGCGTCGCTCGCGCAGCAACTGCTGCTGGACCTTGCTGAAGGCGCGATAGCGTTGCTGCCAGTCGGAAGGTTCGGTGACGCGGGTGATCTCGACGGCGGTGACCTTGTATTCGGGGCAGTTGGTGGCCCAGTCCGAGTTCTCGGTGGTGATCACGTTGGCGCCGGAGAATGGAAAATGGAAGGTGGTGTAGACCACGCCCGGCTGCATGCGCTCGCTGATCTGCGCGCGCAACACGGTTTCGCCGGCACGGCTGGCAATACCCGCCCAATCGCCGTCTTCTATGCCGCGCTGCTCGGCATCATGCGGATGGATTTCCAGGAGGTCCTCGCCATGCCAGACCGTATTCGGCGTGCGCCGGGTCTGCGCGCCGACGTTGTACTGGCTCAGGATCCGCCCGGTGGTCAGGATCAGCGGATACTTGGCATTGACCTTTTCCGTGGTCGGCACGTATTCGGTGAGCATGAAGCGACCCTTGCCGCGCACGAACTCATCGACATGCATGGTCGGCGTGCCATCGGGTGCGGCGGCGTTGCACGGCCACTGGATGCTGCCGAGTTCATCGAGGCGGGCAAAACTCACCCCGGCGAAGGTCGGTGTCAGGCGCGCGATCTCGTCCATGATTTCGGACGGATGGGTGTAATTCATCGGATAGCCGAGCGCGTTGGAAATCAACTGGGTGATCTCCCAATCGGCATAGCCGGCGACCGGCTGCATGACCCGACGCACGCGCGAGATACGCCGCTCGGCATTGGTGAAGGTGCCGTCCTTTTCGAGGAAGGTCGAGCCGGGCAGGAACACATGGGCGAACTTGGCCGTCTCGTTGAGGAACAGATCCTGCACGACGATGCACTGCATCGCCGACAGCGCCGCAGTGACGTGCTGGGTATTCGGATCGGACTGGGCGATATCCTCGCCCTCGACATAGAGGCCCTTGAACTCGCCATCGAGTGCGGCTTCGAACATGTTTGGAATGCGCAAGCCCGGTTCGGCGAGCAGGGTCACGCCCCAGTCGTGCTCGAAGGTTCCGCGCACCGTTGAATCGGAGACATGCCGGTAGCCGGGCAGCTCATGCGGGAACGAGCCCATGTCGCACGAACCCTGCACATTGTTCTGCCCGCGCAATGGATTCACGCCGACACCGCGCCGACCGATATTGCCGGTGAGCATGGCCAGGTTGGCAATCGCCATGACAGCGGTCGAGCCCTGGGAATGCTCGGTCACGCCGAGACCGTAGTAGATCGCCGCATTGCCACCGGTTGCGAACAGGCGTGCCGCAGCACGCATCTGCGCGGCAGGCACGCCGGTATCCGCTTCGGTCGCTTCGGGAGAATTGCGTTCGTTGCCGACAAACGTTTTCCACTTTGCGAATGCCTCCGGCTCGCAGCGCAGCGCGACAAAGGCCTCATCGGCCAGCCCTTCATCCACGATCACATGAGCGAGCGCATTGAGCAGGGCGACATTGGTGCCGGGCTTGAGCTTGAGCAGAAAGTCCGCCTGCACATGCGGCGAGCGGACCAGATCGATACTGCGCGGATCGGCGATGATCAGCCTGGCGCCTTCGCGCAGGCGTCGTTTCATCTGCGAGGCAAACACCGGGTGTGCATCGGTCGGATTGGCGCCGATGACGAAGATCACATCGGCCTCCTCGACCGAATCGAAATCCTGCGTTCCGGCCGATTCGCCGAGTGTCGCCTTCAAACCGTAGCCGGTCGGCGAATGGCAGACGCGCGCGCAGGTATCGACGTTGTTGTTGCCGAAAGCCGCGCGCACGAGTTTTTGCACGAGCCAGGTTTCCTCGTTGGTGCAGCGTGACGAGGTGATGCCGCCGATCGCGTCGCGACCGTGTTCGGCCTGGATGCGGCGGAACTCGGAGGCCGTGTGGGCGATGGCTTCTTCCCAGGAGACTTCCTTCCACGGATCGCTGATCTTCGCCCGGATCATCGGCTTGGTGATGCGCTCGCCATGCGTGGCGTAGCCAATCGCGAAGCGTCCCTTGACGCAGGAGTGGCCGTGATTGGCCTTGCCGTCGATATGCGGAACCATGCGCACGATTTCCTCGCCGCGCATCTCCGCGCGGAACGAGCAGCCGACCCCGCAATAGGCGCAGGTCGTGACCACGCTGCGCTCGGCCTGGCCTTTTTCGATCACCGACTTTTCCAGTAGTGCAGTGGTCGGACAGGCCTGCACGCAGGCGCCGCAGGACACGCATTCGGATTCGAGAAACGATTCATCCTGACTGGCGACGACGCGCGAATCGAAACCACGCCCTTCGATGGTCAGCGCGAAGGTGCCCTGCACATCGTCGCAAGCACGCACGCAACGCGAGCAGACGATGCATTGCGAAGGATCGAAACGAAAGTACGGATTGGATGCGTCGATCGGGGCGAAGCGCTTTGCACCGTCGAAGCCGTAACGATTGCTTTCGAGGCCGACTACAGCAGCCATCTCCTGCAATTCACAACGGCCGCCCGGGGCGCAGCCCACGCAACCGAGCGGATGATCGGAAACATACAGCTCCATCACACCGCGGCGGATCTCGGTCAGCTTGGCGCTCTGCGTGCTCACCCGCATGCCTTCGGCCACCGGTGTCGTGCACGAAGCCGGATAACCTTTCCTGCCCTCGATCTGGACCAGACAGAGCCGGCACGAGCCGAAGGCATCGAGGGTATCGGTTGCACACAGGCGTGGAATGTCGATGCGGTTCGTTGCCGCCGCCCGCATCACCGAGGTGCCAGCGGGCACCTTGACCGGCGTGCCGTCGATTTCGAGGCTCACGAGTTTCAGCGAATCCAGCGATTGGATCGCCGGGGTGCCGTAGTCAATGTCGTCAATTGAACGCATGTTGTTGCTCCACCTGTTTACTCGTCGCGCCGACCCCATCGATGGCTACGCGACGCGTATCGCTTTCGCAGGATCGCCTTTGGCGCTCTTACGAAACTTTTGGACGCCGAATCTCGAAATCCTCGGGAAAATGCTTCAGCGCACTGAGCACCGGCAATGGCGTCATGCCGCCGAGTGCGCACAGCGAGCCGTGCAGCATCGTCTCGCACAGGCTCTTCAGCAGTACCTTGTTTGCATCGGCATCAACGCCGCCGCGAATGTGATCGATGACCTCGACACCGCGTGTCGAGCCGATCCGGCAAGGCGTGCATTTGCCGCAGGATTCAATTGCGCAGAAGCCCATGGCGAAGCGTGCCTGTTCGGCCATGTCGACGCTGTCGTCGAAGACCACAATGCCGCCGTGTCCGAGCATCGCATCGATGGCGATGAAAGCTTCGTAATCGATCGGCGTATCGAACTGCGATTCCGGCAGATAGGCACCAAGCGGCCCACCGACTTGCACGGCGCGGATCGGGCGGCCACTGGCCGAACCGCCGCCATAATCTTCGAGCAGTTCACGCAAGCTCACGCCGAAGGCCAGTTCAATCAAGCCGCCACGCCTGATGTTGCCGGTCAGCTGGATCGGCAAGGTGCCGCGCGAGCGACCCATGCCCATGCCGCGATACCAGTCCGCGCCATGAATCAGGATGTCGGGCACCGAGGCCAGACTGATGACGTTGTTGATGACGGTCGGTTTTCCAAACAGTCCTTCGATTGCCGGCAGTGGCGGCTTGAAGCGGACTTCGCCGCGACGCCCTTCGAGACTTTCGAGCAAGGAGGTTTCTTCACCGCAGATATACGCTCCGGCGCCGAGACGCAGTTCGATATCGAAATCCCGCCCACTGCCCTGGATGTTGTTGCCAATCCAGCCGCCATGGCGGGCTCGCTTGATGGCTTCGAAAAGAATGCGCTCGGCCAACGGATATTCGCTGCGCAGATAGATGTAGCCCTTGTCGGCACCGACGGCGATGCCTGCAATCAGCATGCCTTCAATCAGCCGATAGGGGTCACCCTCCATCACCATGCGATCGGAAAACGTGCCGGAATCGCCTTCATCGGCATTGCAGACGATGTATTTCTGTTCGGCCGATTGATCGAGCACCGTCTTCCATTTGATCCCGCACGGAAATGCCGCGCCACCGCGCCCGCGCAAACCGGATTCGGTAATGCTGTGCACAATTTCGTCAGGTGCCATGAGCAAGGCATTCTCAAGGCCACGCCAGCCGCCCAGCGCACGGTAGTCGTCAAGCGATAGCGGGTCGGTAATACCGTTGCGCGAAAAGCACTGGCGATTCTGATTTTTCAGCCAGTCTATTTCTTCGACCAATCCCACGGCCTTTGGATGGCCGCCATCGCGCGCGAAGCCGCACTCGAAAAGGCCTGCAACATCGTCCACCTCGATCGGGCCGAAGCCATACCGACCCTCGCCCATATCCACTTCGACCAGCGGCTCAAGCCAACAAAGGCCTCGAGACCCATTGCGCACGACAACAACATCAACGCCTCGATCGACGGCTTCGCTGTTGATTTTCGCAGCCACCGCATCCGCCCCACAGGCAATCGCGCTGGTATCACGAGGCACAAAGATGCGCAGGCTCATGTCGATTCCTCGCAGCCATCAATCAAGCGATCAATGCGCTCGACGGAAAGTCGGCCATGCACCTGATCATCCAGCATCAGTGAGGGCGCACAGGCGCAGTTGCCAAGACAGTAGACCGGCTCCAGGGTTACCGCGCCATCGGCGCTGGTTTCGTTGAATCCGATACCAAGGCGAGTGCGGACATGCGCTTCGATTGCGCGTGATCCCATTGCCTGACAGGCCTCGGCACGGCACAGCTTGAGCACATGCCGCCCCGGCGGCGCAGTGCGGAAATGATGGTAGAAACTGATCACGCCATGCACTTCGGCGCGACTGAGGTTGAGCGTTTGCGCGATCACCGGCACGCTCGCGGGTGGTACAAAACCGAGCGCATTCTGGATGCCGTGAAGAATGGGCAGCAGGAAATCCTGACGTGGCTCGAATGCCGCAATCACGGCCTTGATCGCCTCGGCATCCTTCCTGTCGAGCTCGACCGTCGGAATCAAACCAGATTTGCCAGCGGCGCGTGATGTCATGTCAGCCTCGTTGACGGCGCGTGAAAACAGTGGCCAGGCGGAAATGCATGAGATCGCCGCCCGCCAACCATGCAGCAGAGACTACCGCTTTCCTGCGGCCTTCGACCCTGCCTTGCTCGTGGTCAGGACCAGATCGTAGTCGTTGCCCGGCGCTTCGGGTGCCTTTGATGGAAAGGCCAGGCTGACATTCTTGCCGACCAGAGCGGTAATGGAATGACTGTCACGTTCGACCCATTTGCCCAGATGGCGGCCGAAGAAGGTCAGCTTCAGCATGATCGATTCATTTCCGTTGGGTGCTTCTCCCAACGTGCTCAAGGTCATCAGGATACGGAATCCTTCGTTGGGCTTCTGCGGGTTTTCATCGCGAAATTCCGTTTCCGCGCCGGGCTGGACTTCGACCGCAGGCTTGCCGACAAGTGAGCCATTGTGGGTGATGATCATGTCAACCCGGTAACTGTTGGCGGGGTTTTCGGCGGCCTGGCTGGCGCTGCAGACAACAAGCAGGGTCAACAAGCAAAGGGAACTGCAAACAATCTTCAGGTTCATCAACGAATTCTCTGGTCTGGAAGGGTTTCGGCGAGGCCGGGAATTGAGCATATCTTCCCATAGTCGATGGAAAGACCCGATTGTGGCAGCGACGTTCCCTGCGAGACGAATATTCGCCGAGGGCAACGCCGGACAGGCTGCCAGCAACGACGATGCCGACGTTGGCTAGCGCAGGAGTCGATTGCCCGGCTTCGGCGACCAGACCTCAAGTGCCTTGCGCGTGCGCTGGCGACCAAGTTCGATCAGGCTTTCGGCGCGATGGAAATCGTAAAAGGTCGAAGCATTGCGTGGAATCGTGATCAGCAGATCCGGCGGCTGCGCAGCGAGTTTGAGGCGGGTGATGGTTTCCTGAACGGTATCGAGGGTACGCGCGAATAATTCAAGAATGCTCGGATCCGGTGTCTCGGTGGATGTCTTGTCGCTACCGAACCAGGATCCGAACATGCGACTCATGCGGTTGCCGACCCTGACCTGCTCTTCATTTTCGCCTTCGACGGGTAGTTCGCCGTGGGCATCAATTCCGGGGCCGACTTCGCCAGCCGAAGAGGCATCGAGCGGCTCTTCTGCACCATTCACATCGACCGCAATGGTAGCCGCGGTGAAATCGCGCAAGGTCGGCGAAACCGGCAGGGGATTGAGCAGTCCGCCATCGACAAGCAGGCGCCCCTGGTAGCGATGTGGGCGAAACACTGTCGGAATCGCAATCGATGCCCGGATCGCATCGAACAGCGAACCGTGCGAAAACCACACTTCGCGATGCGCATCGAGGTCAACGGCAACGGCCGTGTAGCTGATTGGAAGGTCCTCGATTGCCACGTCGCCGACGTGTTCACGCAGGGCATTGATGATGCGATCGCCCTTGATGAAACCGCCACCGCTGATGGTGATGTCGAGCAACTTGAAGACATCGAATTTGGCCAACTGCAGCACCCAGTCGCGATAGGCATTGAGCTTGCCTGCGGCATACACACCGCCGACCAGGGCGCCCATCGAACTGCCCGCAATCGATCGAATATCAAAGCCCTGCGCGATCAATTCCTCGATCACTCCGACATGCGCATAGCCGCGTGCACCACCCGAACCCAGCACCAGGGAAATCGGAATCTTCCGGCTGTCATCGTCGCGTCGAATTGGCGTGGCTTCGGTCATGACGTCTGCACTCCCTGATAACTGCCGATCGCAAGCTGCAGCAAAATGCGCATTTCTTCGCGCAGCGAAATCGGCGATACGACCTCGGCATCCGGGCCATACTTGAGCACATCCATCAGCAGTTCGCGGGAATTGCTGTAGGGCACCTTGAGTTCATAACGACCATCGGACAGCCAGTGGCCTTCCTGCTGCGAATGCCAATGTTCATCGGCGACCCAGCGCGAGGCGTGCTCGGAAAAACGGATTACCGCGGTGGCCTTCGGCGCACCGGAAAAAATGCCGTAGCTTGATGCAAGATGCGCATCGAGCTCGGCCAAATCGCTGTCCAGCGCTTCCTGATCGCCGACCTTGACGCTGCGCATGCGATCGAGAGCAAAACTGCGCAGCGCTTCGCGACCATGATCCCAGGCATCGAGATACCAGTTGTCCCGATAGTGAGCGAGGCGTTGCGGCGAGACATCGCGCGTGGTCGGTGCGTTGGTCGTGCGTGCACGGTATTCAAAGGTCAGGCGCTTGCGGCTGAGCAAGGCACTCGAGACGGTACGGAACACTGCCTGATCGAGCTTGCGCGCACCACTGGCGATGACACGAATGCGTTCCACCGGCAACGTGCGCCCGCTGGCATGGTCGGAAAGCAGGGTTTCGATGCGCTCGCGGAACGGTGCCAGTGCACCGGCGAGTACGCCGGGCTCGGATCGATCGAGCAGTTCGTTGAGAGCAAGCAAGGCTGACAGCTCTTCGCTCGACAGCCACAAGCCCGGCAGCTCGAAGCGATCACCCTCTTCCCTGGCATAGTGAATCGTGCCGTTGTCGGAGTCACTCTCGATTGGTGCGCCAAGCGCATCGCGCAGGAAGGCGATATCGCGATACATCGTCGCCCGGGAACACTGCAGCTCATCCTGCACACGCTTGAGCGAGACCGGAAAGCGCGCGGCCTTGAGCATGCGATGAAGGAGCAAGGTGCGTTCGTAGCGATCCATGAGCGCGAAATACCCAGTTTCCAGACGGATACCGAGTTTGGCACAAGGGGTTGATGAATCGGGAGTGGGGAGTGGGGAGTGGGGAGTGGGGAGTGGGGAGTGGGGAGCGGGGAGCGGGGAGCGGGGAGCGGGGAGCGGATATGATGCGCGCCTTCACACGAGTCGTTCCAGCCGGGCATGGTGGCTCAACCGCCAACGCGACCTGAGCCATCGATCAATGTTCAGCTCGCGAACGCAGGAATGCATGGATTCCCGTTAAAACAAGGGCTTGCAGCACCCTGCATTCGGCGATTCGTGGGCCTGCTCCCCTTCGCCCGGAATTTACCATTACCATCAGCGGTTCCTGACCAGGCAACGCATGGATCATGCCCCACGCATCACTTGCCCTGAATACGCCGACCGCAGACGAGGTCAAGACCACCACGTGCTACATGTGCGCGTGTCGCTGCGGCATCCGCGTCCATCTGAAGGATGGCCGCGTGCGCTACATCGACGGCAACCCGAAGCACCCGGTCAATCGCGGGGTGATCTGCGCCAAGGGTTCGTCCGGAATCAAACAACATTATTCGCCAGCGCGCTTGTCGAAGCCGCTGTTGCGAGTCGGCGAACGCGGTGCTGGCGCGTTCCGCGAGATTGAATGGGATGAAGCGCTGGAGCTGGCGGCCAAATGGCTGGGTGATATCCGTCAACGCAATCCCGATGAACTCGCTTTTTTCACCGGGCGCGATCAATCCCAGGCGCTGACCGGCTGGTGGGCGCAGCAATTCGGCACGATCAATTACGCGGCCCACGGAGGCTTCTGCTCGGTCAACATGGCCGCCGCCGGCATGTACACGTTCGGCGGCAGCTTCTGGGAGTTCGGCGAACCGGACTGGGATTTGACCAAGTACCTGATGCTCTGGGGCGTCGCCGAGGATCACGATTCCAACCCGATCAAGCTCGGCCTCGGCAAACTGAAGGCGAACGGGGCCAAGATCGTCGCGATCAATCCGGTGCGTACCGGCTATGGCGCAATTGCCGATGAATGGGTGCCGATCAATCCGGGCACCGATGGTTTGCTCGCTGGCGCGTTTATCCACGAACTGCTGCGCAACGACCGCATCGATCTCGAGTATCTGGTGCGCTATACGAATGCTCATCACCTGGTCATTCGCGATCCGGGTGCGGCCGATGACGGCTTGATCGCACGCGATGGCGACGGGCAGGCGCTGTGTGCGGCGCGCCGCGATGACGGCGAGGGGAACGCAATCGTTCGCGCCAACGGCGTGGATGTTTCGCCACTGGTAGTTGGTGAATATCAACTGCCTGATGGACGCAAGGCGATTCCTTCGTTCCAGTTGATCGCCGAGCGCTTTCTTGCGGACGACTATTCGCCTGATGCGGTAAGCGAGCGTTGTGGCGTCGACGTCGAGACCATTCGTCGACTCGCCCGTGAACTCGCCGAGACAGCATTCGATCAGGCGATTACGCTCGATCAGCCGTGGACCGACAGCCACGGACGCGAACACGCAACCATGGTCGGCCGCCCGGTTTCGATGCATGCCATGCGTGGCATCTCGGCACATTCAAACGGCTTCCATACCTGCCGCACCTTGCACGTTTTGCAGATGTTGCTCGGCGCAATCGATACACCGGGAAGCTTCCGCTACCAGCCACCGTATCCAAAACCGGCGCCGCCACCGAATCGCCCGGGCAAATCGCGCAAGGCCGACGGCACGCTCGACGGCGGCCCGCTCGGCTATGTGCAGTCGCCGGATGATTTGCTGGTCGATGCCGATGGCCAGCCACGGCGCCTCGACAAGGCCTATTCGTGGCAGCACCCGCTGGCCGCGCACGGCATCATGCAATCGGTGATCCGCAATGCCTGGGCCGGCGATTCGGGTCATATCGACACCTTGTTCATGTTCATGGCCAACATGGGCTGGAACTCGTCGATGAATACCAGCGAGACGCGGCGCATGCTGCGTGATCGCGATGAGGCAACCGGCGAATACCGGATCCCGCACATCATCTATTCGGACGCCTATTTGTCCGAAACCGTCGCCTTCGCCGATCTTGTTTTGCCTGATACGACATATCTGGAACGCCACGACTGCATCAGCATGCTCGACCGGCCAATCTCGGATGCTGATTGCGCTGCCGATGCGATCCGCCAGCCGGTGGTCGAACCTGATCGCGATGTGCGGCCGTTCCAGGATGTATTGATCGATCTCGGCACGCGGATCGGATTGCCCGGCTTGCTTAACGAGGATGGCAGCGGCAAATATCCCGGCGGATTCGCCCAATACATGGTCGAACACGAGCGCGCGCCCGGGGTCGGCATGCTCGCCGGCTGGCGTGGCGCCGATGGCTCAAAATCTGGCTTCGGCGAGCCGAATCCGGATCAGATCAAACGCTATATCGAGCACGGCTGCGTCTGGGAAGCCAAAATTCCCGATGCCGGGCGTTATTACAAGATGGCCAATCGCGATTATCTGTCGTGGGCCAAATCGCTGGGTTTCGTCGGCTCGACTGATGCCATCGTCATGCAGCTCTATTGCGAAACCCTGCAACGGTTTCGTCTGGCCGCGCAGGGTCATGGCGCGCAACAGCCGCCCGAGAGCGAGCGTCAACGTGTCGAGCGCTATTTCGATCCGATTCCATTCTGGTACGAAAGAGTCGAGCAACCGTCCGCCAGCGGCAATGAGCTGACCAGCGACTACCCTCTTTCCGCAATCACTCAGCGGCCGATGTTCATGTATCACAGCTGGGGTTCGCAAAATACCTGGCTGCGCCAGATCACTGCGCGCAACTACCTGTATCTGAATCCGCAGACGGCTGAAGCCAACGGCGTCGGCGATGGTGACTGGATCTGGCTGGCATCGCCGCTCGGCCGCATCCGCGTGCAGGCAAGATTTCATTCTGCGACCGCGCCCGGAACATTGTGGACATGGAACGCAATCGGCAAGCGCAAAGGCGCCTGGAGACTTGATGCCGATGCGCCGGAATATCGCGATGCCTTTCTGCTCAATCACCTGATCAATGAGCTGCTGCCTTCGGATCGAAAGTCACCGGGCTACGCAAATGCCGATCCGGTCACCGGCCAGGCCGCCTGGTTTGATCTGCGCGTGCGCATCGAGCGTGATCCGTCGCCGCTGGAAGATGGTCATCGCATCGAGATGAACGACAAGAGGGCGGTCGAGTGACCTTGTCGCAATGGATGACCCTGGTGATCGTGATTGGCGCGGTCGCCTTGTTTGCCAGTGAAAAAGTTCGCATCGATCTGGTTGCCCTGATCGTTCTGGTGTTGCTGGTGATCCTGCAACTGGTCTCGCCGGTCGAGGCGCTCGCCGGATTCAGCAACGAGGCAACGATCACGGTCGCGGCGATGTTTGCCCTGAGTCTCGGCATCGAGCGTTCGGGCGCGCTGGAACCGCTGGGCCGCCTGCTCTCGCGAATCCGCAAGCCGTGGCTGCTGACTCTCGCCTTGATGCTGGCGATTGCGCCGATGGGTGCTTTCGTCAAGAACATCGCGCTGGTGGCGACGTTTCTGCCGCTGGCGCTGCGCGTTTGCGCAAACACCGGCACCTCGCCCGCACGCGTATTGCTGCCAATGGCCTATGCCGCACAAATGGGTGGCGTCTGCACCCTGATCGGCACCTCGTCGAACCTGCTCGCCGACAGCCTCGCCCAGCAACACGGCATCGCCGGTTTCGGCGTATTCGAGTTCACTCGCCTGGGCGCGCTGCTGGCCGTGGTCGGCATCACTTACCTGATGCTGGTCGGGCGCTGGTTGCTACCCAAGGAAATTTCCCCGGTGGCCGCCGCCGAGACCGATATCGGCAAGTACGTTACCGAACTCAAGATCACGACGGATTCGCCCCTGGTCGGGCAGACCATCGCCGACGCCAAACTGGGTGACAAGTACAGCATCTACCCGCTCGAACTGCTGCGCGGCGATCGCCATCTGTGGTCACCGCGCTCGCAGGTACTGGAAGTCGACGATGTGTTGTTGGTGCGCGGTGACTGGGACAAGATCGAGGACTTCCGCAAGCGCGCCGAACTCGAAATCGATCCGGAGAACCGCTTCGGGACCGACAAGAGCAGCGCGCGCATCCTCGTCGAGGTCATGGTCAAGCCGGCAACAGCCATCGAAGGCAGCTCATTGGGTGAGCTCGATTTCAATCACAACCACGATGCCATCGCGCTCGCCATCCACCAGCGCGGGCGCATCCTGCGTGACAAGCTCAAGGATGTGCGCCTGACCGCCGGTGACGTACTCCTGCTGCTGGTCAACGAAGCGGGCGCTACTGCCTTGCGCAGCGAGGAACAGTTTGTCGTTCTGAGTGAGCGTGAAGATACCCGGCGCACACCGAAACGGGCGATCGCCGCGGTGCTCATCATGATTGCCGTCGTCGTGGTCTCCGGCCTGCACTGGTTGCCGATCCCGGTGGCGGCGATTGCCGGTGCCGTAGCCATGGCCGCCGCAGGTTGCTATGGACGCAAGGATCTCTACGAAGGTATCGACTGGAAGATCATTGTCCTGCTGGCAGCGATCCTTCCGCTCGGCACGGCCATCGAAAACAGCGGCTTGTCGCAAACGCTCGTCGAATCGAGCATGGGTCTGGTCGGCGAACACGGTCCACTGGCGGCCCTGCTCATGGTTTATCTGCTGACTGCCCTGCTCACGGAGCTGATGGGACACAACCCGTCCGTCGTGCTGATGGTGGGTATCGCGGTCACGGTGGCGCATTCGGTGGGCGCCGATCCGCGCCCGTTTGTGGTCGCTGTGGCATTTGCAGCGGCGACCTCGTTTGCGACGCCGGTTGGCTATCCGACCAACACCATGGTTTATTACGCGGGCGGTTACCGTTTCGTGGATTTCATGAAAGTCGGCATCCCGCTGATTGCAATCTTCTGCGCCATCTCGATGTATCTGATTCCCCTGTTCTGGCCCTTGCAACCATGACCAGCCTGCCCCCACCCACCGCGCGCAAGCTCGGTCTCGTCATTGACCTCGACACCTGCGTCGGCTGTCACGCCTGCGCGGTGGCCTGCAAGGAATGGAACGACGGCGGATCGTTCGGACCATTGCCGGATGCCGATCCCTATGGCGCCGAGCCGAATGGGGTCTGGTTCAATCGGGTGCATTCTTATGAAGCGGGAGTGGGGAGTGGGGAGTGGGGAGTGGAAAAGGCAAATGCTTCCTGCTCTCCTACTCCCCTCTCCCCACTCCCTACTCCCGCTTCTGCTCAATCAATCCACTTCCCGCGTTCGTGCCTGCATTGCGAGACGCCGGCTTGCGTGACGGTGTGTCCGACCGGGGCGAGTTACAAGCGCGCCGAGGATGGCATCGTGCTGGTTGATGAGGACAAGTGCATCGGCTGCCAGTTGTGCGCCTGGGCCTGCCCTTACGGCGCGCGCGAGTTCAGCGCGAAACGTGGCGTCATGCAGAAGTGCACGTTGTGTGTCGATCGTATCTACAACGAAACGCTGGATGAGGCGGATCGGCAACCGGCCTGCGTGATGGCCTGCCCGACCCGGGCCCGACATTTTGGCGATCTCGGCGATGCCGAGTCCGATGTTTCGAAGCTTGTCGCCGAACGCGGCGGCTACGCGCTGATGCCGGAATTTGGCTACAAGCCGGTCAATCGCTACTTGCCACCACGTCCGCGCAAGGACGCATCGGCGGCAAAAAAGGCCGCCATCGCCGAACCAATCGACACCACGCAAATGTCCCCGCTGCTGCGCTGGGTCGATCGCGTGCTGTCGCGCTGAGCAGGACTGACGATGCGCCCTTCTTTCTCGATCATTTTTTTCACCGTCCTGTCGGGAGCTGGCTACGGGCTGTGGATGCTGGTCGGCCTCACGTTCGCCTTGCAATGGCCGAATTGCGTGCCCGATGGCAATCTGTCGGGCGTCGATCGCGAAACCGTTCTTTGCATCGTCCCGGATGCGATCACTTATGCGTTCGGCGCGGGCTGGCTGCTGGTTGTCTCGGGTCTGGTTGCCTCCGTTGGACACCTGGGCAAACCGCTGCGTGCCTGGCGCGCATTTTCCCAGTGGCGAAGCTCCTGGCTGTCGCGTGAGGGCATTTCCGCTCTGCTCACCTTCCTTCCTGCCGTTGCCATGGTGCTCTACGCAATGCTGGTTTCCTTGCAGCTGAGCCAGGTTGATGTCGGCGATTCGTTCACTCCGTGGATTGACCGCAGAGTCATTCGTTTGCTCGGCGCGGTACTCGCTTTCGGCTCGCTGGCAACGGTCTATTGCACCGCTAACATCTACGCATCCCTGAAGCCGATTTCCGGCTGGAACAACCGTTTCGTCATGCCGATTTATCTTGTCCTGGCGATTCACGGTGGATTGCTTCTGCTGTGGCTGCTGAATACCTTGCCATCTGCATGGGTGACGATGGGAGAGCCTCTTGAGGCCCGCTGGAACCTCGTGATCGGCTTGGGTGTCCTGCTTTTTTCCGTGCTGGGCGCTGCGCTCAAGTTGATTTACTGGAAGCAGATCGATCGCAAGCAAACGACGACGACAGCCGACGCCATCGGTCTCGCTTCACTCGACAACGTGCGCTCATTCGAGCAGCCGCATACGGAAGAGAACTATCTGACCCACGAAATGGGCTTCCGCATTGCGCGCAAGCATTCGCGGAAGTTGCGCATGATCTGCCTGAGTGCGGGTTTCGCCGTTCCAGCGATTCTGGCAACCCTGAGCCTGGTGATACCGGGCCTGGGCGTGGCTGCTGCGTGGGTTTCCGTGTTCAGCGGCATGCTCGGCATTTTCATCGAGCGCTGGTTGTTCTTCGCCGAAGCCAAACATGCGGTGATGCTCTATTACGGCGCACGCGATGCATGATCTGACGAGGTAAAGATCTGTTTCGAAGCGCTGGCCGTTCACTTCGCATTCAATTCCGCTCGATAGCATCGCACCGCTTGCGCGTCCGTGCTCTTCCGGGCCGTGCATCCGTTTTCATCCGCTCCCCAAAAAAGGTAACTCCAATGAAAAACGCTCTCCTGGCGGGCGCTGTCCTGCTTGCTGTTCCGATGCTTGCATGCGCCCAGACCGACGACAACGAATGGTCAGGCAGCGGCGAAGCCGGTTTTGCGCTGACCAGCGGCAACACCAAATCGCAGAACCTGAATGCCAAATTCGCGCTGAAGAAGGAAGATGTGCAATGGAAGCACAAGTTTTTTCTCAATGCGCTGCGCAGCAAGGGTGAGTCGAACGGCGAGTACGACCTCACCGCCAATCGCTATGACATCGGAGCATCATCGGGCTACAAATTTGATGAGCGCAGCTATCTGGTCGGCGCAGCTCGTTATGAAAACGATGACTTCTCGACCTACAAGTATCAGTGGATTGTCTCGCTTGGCTACGGCTATACCTTCATCAAGAATGCGCAAACCGAGTTTTCGGCCGAAGTCGGCCCCGGCTACCGCCGCCAGGACAAGCGTGGTTACTCGGTGACCAGTGGCGAACCGCCGGTGACGACGTTCATCGACCCGGATGTCGAGGGCAGCGTCGTCGGTCGTGGTCTGATCAGCTTCAAGCACAAGTTCAACGATTCGACCTCGTTCGAAAACACCACCCTGATTGAAGCCGGTTCCGACAATACATTTGTGCAAAATGATGCCGGCCTTGCGGTCAGCATGAGCGAAAAACTCGCACTCAAACTCGGCTACCAGGTTCGCAACAACTCCAAGGTCAATCCCGGCACGAAAAAGACGGATCAACTGCTGACGACCAATCTTGTTTTCAAGTTCTGAACTTGATTGAAGCGATTGCGGAGAACAGGGGGCGAGTCCAGCAGGGCTTGCCCCTTGTCCGATGGAGGATTCACTGGTCGCGAAGTTTGCCCAGTATTTCGCCCGCACCACGCTCCAGCAACAAACCGGCGACCTGCTCACCGAGAGCGACACCCTGGTCACGACCGGAGATTTCCACCTGGGCGCGGATCAGTTGGCCATTTTCCGCATTGCCGACCAGGCCATATAGCGCGAGCCCGCTTTCGGTTTCGACGCAATAGCCGGCAATTGGCACGTTGCAACTGCCATGCAGGCGGCGATTCATCGCGCGCTCGCACTCGACACAACGTCGGGTGATCGCGTCATCGAGCACGCCAACCAGATTGGCGACGCGCTCGTCTCCGATTCGCTGCTCGATCGCGATTGCACCCTGGGCGACGGCCGGCAGCCAATCGGGCGCAACCAGACGCGAGCGGATACGTTCACCGAGACCGAGTCGCTCAATACCTGCACAGGCCAGGATGATCGCGTCGTAGTCGCCAACATCAAGTTTTGCCAGGCGCGTATTCACGTTGCCGCGAAGATCCCGCAACTCAAGATCGGGTCGCAGCGCACGCAACTGGGCTTGTCGGCGCAGCGACGAGGTACCCACGCGCGCACCCGCTGGCAGCTGATCGAGACGCATATACGTATTGCTGATGAAGGCATCCGCGGCATCGGCACGTTCCAGAACGGCACCGATCGAGAAGCCCGGCTCAAGGTCCATCGGCACGTCCTTGAGCGAGTGCACGGCGATGTCGGCGCGATCCTCAAGCATGGCGACTTCGAGTTCCTTGAGAAACAAACCCTTGCCGCCAATCTGGGCCAGCGGCCGATCCTGTACCTGGTCGCCACGCGTGGTCATCGGCACCAGTTCGATATCCAGCTGCGGATGCACAGCGCGCAGTCGCGTGGCGACATGTTCGGCCTGCCACAGGGCTAAAGCACTTTCACGGGTGGCGATGCGAATTCGATTCAAAGCGTACGTACCAGTTTGCGGAGGGCGGGCAGATTGCGGCGGCTGACTTCGAGTTCGGCGTCAACGTTGTCGAGTTTTGCCAGCACGCGACCGTCAGCGGCACGGGTCAGACCGGCCAGCTTGTTGAGTGCGACCAGACAGTTTCGATGAATGCGCACGAAGCGTTCACCGAACTCGACCTCCAGGGCCTTCAACGATTCCTCGATCAGCACTTCGCTACCAGCATGATGGACGACGACATACTTGTCCTCGGCGAGCAGATAATCGATATCGACGATCGGCACGAGCACGAGACTGCCACGAACTCGTGCGCACAGATGGCTGCGTTGACGCCGGGTCGAGTCGTCATTGTCCAGAGCATGAAGCACTTCGTGGTTGAATCGCCCGGCACGCTCCAGAGCCATGCGCAGGCGCTCGATACGAATCGGCTTGACCAGGTAGTCGACCGCATTGGCGTCAAAGGCGGCCAGCGCGTGCTCATCGTACGCCGTGCAGAAAACGATGGCGGGTGGATGCTCGAATGATCCCAGATGGCGGGCAGCCTCAAGTCCATCCATGCGCGGCATGCGGATATCCAGCAACAGCAGATCAGGGCGATGCGCCTCAACCGCTTCGATCGCTTCACGGCCATCGCGCGCTTCGGCGATAACCTCGACCGAGCCGATTTCGCCAAGCAGATCAATCAGGCGTTCGCGCGCCAACGCTTCGTCATCGACAACGATCGCCCTCATCGTCTGGTTGCCTCCGGAAGCCTGACGGTCACCGTGAACTCTCCGCGTGATGGCTGCACGATCAGCGCGGCCTTGTCACCAAAATGGTACTCGATGCGCGCACGCACATTATCGACCGCGTGGGCGTTGCGCGGATGTGCCACATCATCGGGGACCGGATTGCGCACGACAATTTCGATTGTGCCCTGCTGGCGGGTCGCATGCATGCTCAGGGTTCCGCCTTCGGGCATGCGCTGGATGCCGTGATAGACGGCGTTCTCGACCAGAGGCTGCAGCAGCAAGGGAGGCATCGGCATGTCGCGTGGCAGCGCACTGAGATCCATGTCCAGCTTCAGGCGATCAGCAAGGCGCAGGCTTTCAATGCGCAGATAGTGGCCAATCAGATCAAGCTCTTCACCCAGTGTACCGAGCATTTCGCGCGTGCCAAGCGCGGCGCGAAAAAGATCGGAAAGATCTTCGACCGCGCGCTCGGCATCGGCCGGACGCTTGCGGATGAGACTGGCGATCGTGTTCATGCTGTTGAACAGGAAGTGCGGCCGGATACGCGCCTGCAAGGCATCCACCTGTGCCTTGGCCGCAGCGTTGACGCGCTCCTGCCAGAGTTCGCGAACGTACAGATAGCGCAGCAGGGCGGCGGCGATCAGCGCGCAGATTGCCGCATTGCCGAGTGAGAAACGCCAGATTGCGCCAGCCGGTGCGGTCAACCCGAAACCCAGCGCATGATCCATCGAATAGACAACGGCGCTGCCCAATGCTGTCGTTGTCACCGCGAGCGCCCAGGCAATCACGAAACCAGGCCACGGCGAAAGCCGCTCAAGCAGTTCACGCGACGAACACAGCACGACCGCATTGAGCAAGGCCAGCCATTGCACAAAGACGCTGGCAATGGCGAGTTCGTTGATCCATGAACTCGCCACCCGAGCCGGAGCCATGGCGATGACCAGAGCAACAATCTCGGCAACCACCATCAGTGCAAACAGCGTTGGCAAACTGCAGAACTGCGGCAACCAGTGGTGTTTGTCAGATTGGCTCATGCCAACTCCGGCAAGGGAGGATCGAGCCCGGATTATTCATCAATTGCGCATGACTTCGCTTGTCCATTGAATCGACACGGCATTTCGTTCATTCGGCGATCGTGGTGAGGCGCTCACCGATCCAGCGGCGCAGGTCGGCGATCTCCTCGGCGCACACCTGATGCGCCATCGGATAGCTGTGCCATTCAACCGGGTAACCGAGACCGCGCAGAAAATCACGACTGAGCATTCCAAGTGCCTGAGGCACGACCGGATCCATGCTGCCATGGGCGATGAACAGCGGCACTTTGGCATTCGCCGCCGAGCGCTCTTCGGCAAGCTGCTTGTCGAGTGGAAGGTATCCGGACAGGGCGATGATTCCAGCCAGGGCTTCGGTGTGGCGAAGGCCGCCAGACAACACCATTGCCGCACCTTGCGAAAACCCGGCGAGGAAGATTCGAGAAGAGGCAATGCCGCGAGCGTTTTCGCGAGCAATCAATGCATCGAGATGAATCATCGAGGCACGAATGCCGGCTTCGTCCTGCTTGTTGGCGATCTCCATGCCGGAGATGTCGTACCAGGCGCGCATCGACATGCCGCCATTGATCGTGATCGGGCGCTTTGGTGCATGCGGAAAAATGAAGCGTATCGATGGCCAGTCCTTTGCCACCAGCTCAGGCACGATCGGGCCAAAATCATTGCCGTCAGCACCGAGGCCATGCAGCCAGATCACCGAGAATCGGGGATTGTCCGCGGTTTCAATCTGTACACAATCAAGCAGCATCGTTGTTCCTTGGTTGATCAGTGAACGGCAGGCTGCACGAATCTCTGCGCCGTGCCAAGGGCAGCCCTGGTCAAGGCCCGAGACTTTCGGCGCATGGCCTCGACCAGACGACCGGTTATCCTTGGTGGCTTGATCCCGCCTGGAGACTCCATCGATGTCCCGACTCGCTGTTGCCGCCTTGTGCGCCCTGCTGCCGCTTTTCGCCGCACCCGCGCACGCCATCACTCTTGATCAGGCCATGGCCAATCCGGACTGGATCGGGCCACCCGTAGAAGCTCCGTACTGGAGTGTCGATGGCAAATCGATCTACTACTCGCTGAAGCGCAAGGGCTCAAGCGTACGTGACTTGCACCGGATTGATCCGGCCAATGGCAACGACGTGATCATCGATCCTTCCTTGATGGCCAATGCCGATGGTGCGGACGCTGTTTTCACAGCCGATCGCCGACTGGCTGCCTTCATTCGCAACGGTGACGTCTTTGTGCGCAACGTTTCCAGCGGTGAGTTGCGCCAGATCACCCGATCCCCGGAAACGGAAACCTCCTTGCAGTTCTCGGCCGATGATCGCGCCGTGCAGTTTCGTGTCGGCAACGACTGGTTCATCAGCAGCCTCAGCGGCAACGTCATTGCTCCCGCTGCCGTGGTCCTGACCGAGAAGGATCCCGAGGACAAGAAGCCCGATGATCTCGGCGAAATGCAGCTGCGCCTGTTTTCGACCCTGCGCGACATCAAGGCCGATCGCGAAGCCAAGAAAGCCGACAAGGAAGCCTTCAGCAAGGGCGATCCGACACGCTCACCGCTGCCGTTCTATCTCGGCGACGAGGTCAAGATCGAAGGCACGTCGCTGTCACCGGATGCTCGCCATCTGCTGATCGTGACCCGTGACAAGGGTTACGACGAAGGCAAGATCGCCAAACTTCAGCACTACGTGACCGATTCCGGCTACGAGGAGCAGGAAGATGAGCGCGTTCGAGTTGGCCGCAATCCCTCGGCACCTCAAACCATTTGGCTGCTCGACCTCGTCGCGCATACCCAGCACAAGCTGTCGCTGGCCGATTTGCCCGGGATCGCCGACGACCCGCTGGCGAAAATCCGCGAGGAAAACCGCAAGGCCGGCCTGAGCCGGGACGATGCAAAAAAGGACGACAGCAAGGCGAAAGCGGACAAGCAGCGCGGCGTCACCGTGCCCGAGGCTATCTGGAGCCGCGAGGGCCGCCAGGTCGCGGTGCAATTGCGCGCAATCGACAACAAGGATCGCTGGATTGCCACGGTCGACTTCGCCAGCAACCGTCTGCTCAACCAGCATCGCCTGAATGACCCAGCCTGGATCAACTGGTCATTCAATGACTTCGGCTGGAGCAAGGACAACCGCAGCCTGTGGTATCTGTCCGAAGAATCCGGCTATTCGCAGCTTTACAGCAAGATTCCGGGAGGCAAGGCCAGGCAATTGACCTCGGGCAAGTTCGAGATCTCCTGGCCGCAGTTGTCCGCTGATGGCGCCTGGTTCTATGTCCGGGCCAATGTCGAAGCGCCCTACTCCTACGATGTCTATCGCGTCGCGACGACGGGCGGCAAGCTGCAACGGATCAGTTCGGTCAAGGGCATGGACGGTTTCACCCTTTCGCCGGATGGCAGCCAGATCGCCCTGCAGCAATCCTCCACCTATGTTCCACCCCAGCTCGGCGTGGTCGCGGCCGACGGCGGCACCTCGAAGCAATTGACCGATACCCGCAGCGCCGAGTACAAGGCCTTCACCTGGCCCAAGCTCGACATCGTCGAAGTACCGTCTTCACATGTGAAGGCACCAATCTATTCCAAGTTCTACCTGCCTGCCGATTTCGATCCGACGAAGAAATATCCGGCGGTTCTGTTCGTCCACGGTGCCGGCTACCTGCAGAACACCGAGTTGAGCTATCCGAACTACTTCCGCGAACAGTTGTTTCACAACCTGCTGACCTCGAAAGGCTATGTCGTGCTCGATATGGACTATCGCGCCTCGGCCGGCTACGGACGCGACTGGCGCACGGCGATCTACCGCAACATGGGTCATCCCGAACTTGAAGATCTGATCGATGGCGTCAACTGGCTGGTCGGCAATCATTCGGTAGACGCCAAACGCATTGGCGTCTACGGCGGCTCCTACGGTGGCTTCATGTCGCTGATGGCGATGTTCCGCGCGCCGGATGTGTTTGCCGCCGGTGCCGCGCTGCGACCGGTCACCGACTGGACTTCGTACAACCACGAATACACCTCGAACATCCTCAATACGCCACAGGTCGACCCGCTGGCCTATCGGCGCTCGTCACCGATCGAATTCGCCGACGGCCTCAAGGGCGGCCTGCTGATCGCCCACGGCATGATCGATGACAACGTGCTGTTCCAGGATTCGGTACGTCTGTATCAGCGCCTGATCGAACTGCGCAAGGACGATTTCGAGTTGTCCGGCTATCCACTGGAACGTCACGGCTTCGTCCATTCCGATTCCTGGTATGACGAATACCGACGCATCCTCAAGCTGTTCGAGACCCATCTCAAATAGTTCAAGGGCGACGCCCAACCGAGGTTGACTTCCGGACACAAAAAACCCCGCCGAAGCGGGGTTTTTCTTTAATCCAAAGTAGCTATCAATTCATGCGACGGCGACGCAGACCTGCGAAGCCGAACAGGGCAAGCAGGGCGCCAAGACCGATCATCGCGCTGGTGCCGAGCGATGGAAGCTCGATCGCTGGTGCAGCCGGTGCGCCGGCGGTACCTTCTTCAATCGCGACGCGGTCAATACCGATATAGTTCGAACTGGCTCCGGCAGGGCCCGCATTGTGCACGTAGTAGCGGAATGCCACGCGCCCGGTGCCACTGGTCGGCAAGCCATCAGTATTGGTGAGCGTGAACTGCGTCCAGGTGTCGGGGTAGCCACCAGCGACCTCGCCAGCATTGATGTCGGTCAAAAGCGTTGCAAAGTCGCCCGTTCCTTCACCGGCCGCGCCAAAATTCGCGCATGGCATTGCTGCGCAAACACGGACCTGCAAACGATCAGGAAATATGGAGCCGGTGGTCGTTCGTGTATAGAACGACACTGTCGCTCCTGTTCCGAAATTGATCGGTGGCGTTACCATCCAGTTGCTGATGATGCCTGAACCACCATCTCCACCGCCGTCAGTATTATTAAAATTTGCGCCAATATAAGCATCTGTCGCTCCGTCAAATGCCGTAAAGACGGTGTCATTGCCTTGAAACCAGTCGGTAGTTCCGACTCCATCACTGTTGTTGTTCAACGTCCACCCGGCACCCGCAAGCGTGGTGATGTCATCAAAACCTTGATCAACAACGATGGCCAATGGCGCCGGGTTGGCGTTTGGTACGGTGGTGTCTGGCGTTACCGCCCCTCGTGCGGAAAAATCGCCCGGTGCCGCAATCGCGCCTTGCGCAAGACAAAACGCAGCACTTGCAACTGCTAATGTAATTTTATTCATATTCATGTCACCCCAAATTCATTGATTTCACCTGGATTCAATCCCTGGTCGCTTGCAACTCCATAAATGCTTGACGCTACGTGGAAAATTGGAATCAGTGCGAGCCTGACAGCCCAACTTTAGAACGCAACTTGTGAAGCTAGCAGGTAGCTCGCAGTCAAACAACATCAATTTGACGGGCGGCGTGGCGGAAGCACCCGCAAAAAGGCCGATATGAGGCACCTTGCGGCCAGAATCGGCAACGAAACTGTGACCGTGTTCAGCATTGATTGCTGCAGCGCAAGAGAGAATGTTAAGCACTCGTTATTCCAGTTTCGTCGGAACTTTGTTAGTCTGCACATGAGGTTCACTGGATAACCTCATGATGGTGTTGATAAATGTCGCTCTCATTACTACTGACAACGCTGCTTTCCGTGACCGCTCTGGTCTCAGTTTGCGTGCGCCGTATTCCCGAAGGACAGGTCTATTCGTTGCGCCGTCTCGGCGGACACACCCGTTTCGTCGGCGCTGGCACGCATTTCATCCTGCCGCTGGTAGAGCGCATTTCGCACAAGATGAGCCTGACCGGCAGTCGTATCGATATCAATGCACCACTGTATTCGGGCGAGAACTGTCAAGCCTCGGTCTATTTCCAGGTCCTGGACCCGCAGCGCGCCGATCACGTCATCGAATCGGTCGAACCGCTACTGCGTGATCGAGCGACTCACCTGCTGGCCAGCGATTCCGCCCCGGTAGATCAGCTCGAATGTCGACTCTGGCTCAAGCAGGGTCTGAATTCCGAGGTCCGCGAGCGCGGCCTGTTGGTCACCCGCATCGATCTGCGCCGCGCCGCCTGATCGATCTGTCAGCTGGATTTTGCCTGGCTGCGCCGCGATACTGGCCCCCCTTTCGATTCCGAGCGACCCATGTCCGACCGCGAACCGCTGCGGCAGCGGCTGCGTGCGGGGCTGACGACGCTGAAGCTTGAGCTGGATGATTCGACCGTCGAGAAGCTTCTCGATTACGTTGATCTGTTGCTGCGCTGGAATGCCGCCTACAATCTGACAGCCGTGCGTGATGCGGGCGAAATGGTCACCCGGCATCTGCTCGATTCGCTGGTCGTGCTGCCTTTTGTCTCCGGCAGCACCCTGGCTGATGTTGGGACGGGCGCAGGCATTCCAGGCATCCCATTGGCATTGGCCAAACCCGGTCTCAGGGTTCATTTGGTCGACTCCAATGGCAAGAAGGCACGGTTTCTGCGCGAAGCAGTGCGCCAGCTGAAACTGGATGGCACCCAGGTCGAGGAATGCCGGGTCGAGGCGGTTACTGGCGAATTTGATTGCATCACCGCTCGTGCATTCGCGACACTGGCCGATATGCTGGCTTGGGGAGGTCATCTGCTTGCTGAGAAGGGTCGCTGGCTGGCACTCAAGGGGCGATTCCCGCAGGATGAGCTCGACAATCTGCCAGTCGGTTTCTCGATCGAGGCAGTGCATCGACTCGATGTGCCCGGCCTCGACGCCGAGCGCCATCTGGTCATCATCAAACGCAGTGCAGACGGATCGCCTGCCCGGAAGAACTCATGACACGCATCATCGCCGTCGCAAACCAGAAAGGCGGGGTTGGCAAGACAACCACCGCCGTAAACCTCGCCGCCGCACTCGCCGAGACACGCCGACGCGTGCTTCTGGTCGATCTCGACCCGCAAGGCAATGCAACGATGGCCGCCGGCGTCGACAAGCGTTCGGCCAAACCCAATGGCTGCGATGTACTGCTTGAGGAAGCCGCCATCGAGGATGCCATCGTCAAGACCGAGGGTGGATTCGATTTGTTGCCTGGCAGCGGCGACCTGACCGCCGCCGAGATCAAGCTGATGGACGCACTGGCCCGTGAACACCGGCTCAAGGAGCAACTCGACAAACTCGGTGATCACTACCACACGATTCTGATCGACTGCCCACCTTCCCTGCACCTGCTCACGTTGAACGCTCTGACTGCGGCGGACGGCGTGCTGATTCCGATGCAGTGTGAATATTTCGCGCTCGAAGGACTTTCGAGTCTGGTCGACACGATCAAGGCCGTGCGCAAGCGGCTCAATCCCGGACTCGAAATCGAAGGCCTGCTGCGCACCATGTACGACGTGCGCAACAATCTCAGCAACGATGTCTCGGCACAGTTGCACAAGCATTTCGGCGAAAAGCTGCTGCGCTCGATCATCCCGCGCAATATTCGCCTGGCCGAAGCACCAAGCCACGGCAAGCCGATCAATCTTTATGATCGCGAATCACGCGGAGCAATTGCCTATCTCGGCCTCGCCGGCGAGATGCTTCGTCGCGAGCGCGCCGCATCCACCACTGCAGCAACAGCCAGCTAGGACATACCGCCATGGCAGCAAAAAAACGCGGGCTTGGGCTCGGGCGCGGGCTAGATGCCCTGCTTGGCAACGACGACGATGCCGCCGAATCCGCATCAGTCACATCGAACAACGAAGGCGAGCTGCGTTCGCTGGCGATCAGCGCGATCAGCGCCGGCAAATACCAGCCACGCCGCCATTTCGATGAGGACCTGCTGCAGGAACTGGCCGAATCGATCAAGTCCCAGGGCGTGATCGAACCGGTCATCGTGCGCAGTGCGGGCAAGGGCCGTTTTGAACTAATCGCCGGCGAACGCCGCTGGCGCGCAAGCCAACTCGCAGGACTTTCCGAAATCCCCGCCCTGGTTCGCGATATCGATGATCGCGCCGCGATCGCGATCGCCCTGATCGAGAACATCCAGCGCGAAGACCTCTCGCCACTGGAAGAGGCGCAGTCACTGGCGCGCCTGATCGCCGAATTCAAACTGACCCATCAACAAGCTGCCGATGCCGTGGGCCGTTCGCGTGCCTCGGTATCGAATCTGCTGCGCCTGCTCGATCTGCCCGATGAAATTCGCGCAATGCTCGACAACGGCAAGCTCGAAATGGGCCACGCTCGCGCTCTGCTCACCCTGCCCGCAGCTCGTGCTGTCGCCCTCGCACGCAAGTCCATCGACAACGACTGGAACGTCCGCGAACTTGAGCAAGCGGTGCGCAACGCCACCGAGCTGCCCAAGGGCAAGGTAGCCAAGCCGAAGCGCGATGCCGATATCGAATCTCTGGAAAACGAGCTCGGCGAGAAGCTCGGCGCGCGCGTCGCCATCAACCATGGTCGCGGCGGCGGCGGCAAGCTGGTCATCAGCTATCACAGTCTTGATGAGCTGGACGGCATCCTCGGTCGCATTCGCTGAGATTTGGGCTGAACGAAGAGATCGGCGATAATTGTCGGCTTGATCGACAATCGTGTTGGCTGTCGATCGTCTCCTCACAGGATCCGGGCCATGACCCAGCTTTCCGTCGTCGTGCCGGTCTTCAATGAGCGCGACAATGTTCTGCCATTGATCAACGAGATCACCACGGCGCTGCGTGGCGTCATTGATTTCGAGATCGTCTATGTCGACGACGCCAGCAAAGACGACACTCTCGCCGTGCTCAGCACAGCCAAGGCCGACAATCCGGAACTGCGCGTGATTCGCCATCTTTCGCAGAGCGGTCAGAGTACCGCCGTGCGCAACGGCATCAAGGCCGCCCGCGGTGCGTGGATCGCGACCCTCGATGGCGATGGCCAGAATGATCCGGCTGATATTCCCAAGCTGCTCGCCATGCGTGACGAATCGCCCGCACAGATCAAATTGTTCGCTGGCTGGCGCGTCAATCGCAAGGATACCGGCAGCAAGCGCATCGCCTCGAAGCTGGCCAACGCGATCCGCAGTCGATTGCTGCGCGATGCCACGCCGGATACCGGTTGCGGCATCAAGCTGTTCGAGCGCGAGGTCTTTCTCGATCTGCCCTACTTCGACCATATGCACCGCTATCTGCCGGCCTTGATGCAGCGTGCCGGCTGGCAAGTCAAGAGCGTACCGGTCAACCATCGCGCTCGTGGCACCGGAATTTCCAAGTACAACAACCTCAATCGCGCCCTAGTGGGTATATCCGATTTGCGCGGCGTGGCCTGGCTGATCCGCCGCTCGAAGCGCACGGCGACTGAGGAAATCTGAGCTTTCCAGCTTGCGGATGCAGCCGGAATAGGCTATAAAGCGCGGCTAGCTTTGGCCCGTTCTCCGGTTTTCCCGGATGCATGGAGCCCGGTACACGACCCCTCTGTCGCATGGCCAAAGCAACCCCAGCATCGTGTGGCGCATCGACGTCGCTGGGCCGAATCCGTCCTGGCCAAGGGCGGTAACCGACAATGACGAGGTTCGCATGTCCAACGTATGCCAAGTCACCGGAAAAAGTTTCCAATCCGGTAATAATGTTTCACACGCCAACAACAAATCGCGCCGCCGCTGGCTGCCGAATCTTCACGAACGCCGTTTCTGGGTCGCCGGTGAAAACCGCTGGATCAAGCTCAAGGTCTCCAACCATGGCCTGCGCACGATCGACAAGAAAGGTATCGAAGTAGTCATTGCCGAGCTGCGTGCGCGCGGCGCGAAGATCTGAGGAGTATTGAATCATGGCATCCAAGCGCGACAAGATCCGCCTCGTGTCCTCCGCCGGCACCGGTCATTTCTACACCACCGACAAGAACAAGAAGAACACGCCCGAGAAGATGGAGATCAAGAAATACGATCCCGTCATCCGCAAGCATGTGGCCTACAAGGAAGCCAAGATCAAGTGAAGCATCGGCCCGCGCGCACAGCGCGCGGCTTCGCCAATGCTTCACCCCGGTGCAGGCCGGACTCTTGATCTTGCTTTGCTTCAACAAATAGCCCGCCACCCGGCGGGTTTTTTGTTGGTTGAAAATCGCTATTCGCCCTCCTACCTCTCGTCGAGCCTGTCCTGAGCTTGCCGAAGGGCAGGGGCGACGGAGGAGTGGGAGGCGAGGGAAAAATGGCAGGGATGCCGTGCGTCAAGGGAAAGTGCCAAAAACTACCATGAAACCGATTGCCCCTTGCCCTTCTCCTCAATAGAAACAACAATCCCTGCGGCATGAATCAAACTCCCCCTGTACTTTCCCTCAGCAACGTATCCCGACAATTGTCCGGACGCGCGATCATCAGCGATCTCGATCTCAGCCTTGATCGTGGCGAAGTTCTCGGTCTGCTTGGCATCAACGGTGCCGGCAAGTCGACCACGTTGCGCATGATCTCGGGCATGCTTGCGCCGAGTTCGGGCAGCGTGAAGCTGGCGGGCCTCGACCTCTACGAGCACCCTGAGCGCGCCCGACGCGATATTGGCTATTTGCCCGAGGAGCCGCCGCTTTATGGCGAACTCAACGTCGAGGAATACCTGCGTTTCTGCGCGCGCTTGCATGGTATTCCTCGCACGGCAATCAACGCCGCCGTCGAGACGGCAATCGAGCGCTGCGAGCTCGGCGAGATGCGTCGTCGCTTGACCAGCTTGTTGTCTAAAGGCTTCCGTCAACGCGTCGGGCTGGCTCAGGCCATCGTCCACGAACCGGCCCTGATCGTGCTGGATGAACCGGCCTCGGGCCTCGATCCGATTCAGGCCCTGCGCTTGCGCGAATTGATCCGCGCCCTCGCCGACGATCATGCGGTGGTGCTCTCGACCCACGTACTGTCGGATGTGCTGGCCTGCTGCGATCGGGTCGCGATCCTGCATCAGGGACGCCTGCGCCATTCAGCAGTGATGTCCGAACTCGACGCAAGCAGCGCGCTGCATGTGCACATCGAGCGCGATGTCGACAAGGAGGCATGGATGCGCATGCCAATGGTCGCCAGCGCTCAGGTCATCGACACGCGACGCTGGCGTATCGAGCTTTCCCGGGATGCCAGCGCCGGCGATCTGGCCAGGGCGATCAACGAAGCGGGCTTCGGCCTGCTCGAACTGCGCGCGGACAACAACGCGCTGCAGGACATTTTCGTTCAGATCGCTGGCGAGACCGCGACCGTCAAGGCCGCCGCATGAGCGCGATCCGTCTGCTCGCCGGCAACGACATCAAGCGCCAGTTCGCGCAGCCGTTCGCGTGGATATTGCTGGGCCTGATCTGTGCCCTGCTCGCCTGGCAATTCCTGATCGCGCTGGATGCCTATTTGCGTATTGCGCCGAAGCTCGGCGCGGTGGCCAATTCGCAAGGCGCAACCGACTTGATCGCGATTCCGCTGCTGCGCAGCCTCTCGGGCTTGCTCATTCTGATTGTGCCGCTGGCGACCATGCAAAGCCTGGCCGGCGAACGACGCGCGCACACCTTGCCGCTGCTGCTGGCGGCTGGCATTGGCAATCTGCGCATCGTGCTTGGCAAGTTTCTCGGCGCATTCATGCTCGTTGCCCTGATCGTACTGCTCGCCGTGTGCATGCCCTTGATGCTCGAATTCGGCACCACGCTCGACCTCGGCCGCCTTGTCGCGACAACGCTGGGATTGCTGCTGTTTGGCGCCAGCCTGACCGCGATCGGCATTGCCTGCTCGGCGTGGACGGCGCATCCCGCGCTGGCCGCCGCAGCCGCATTGATCATTGGCAGCTTGCTGGTGATGCTCGACATGGGTGCACGCTTCCAGGGCATCGACAACGCGTTGATCAACTGGTTGTCGATGTCGACTCATCTGGAACCGTTCTTCTTCGGCCTGGTTTCCAGTGTCGATATCGTCTATTTCCTGCTCGTCACGTTGCTCGCGCTGCTGCTTGCCGCACGTCGCCTCGACAGCCTGCGCACGCGAGGCTGATCGATGAACGAACGCCTGACCAATATTCTTCACCTCATTTTGCTGATCGCGGCCGCGCTGCTGATCGGTTTCCTGAGCACGCGTTACGGTTTCGTCCGCGATTTCAGCAGCAGCCGGCATGCCAGTCTGAGCGAGCCGTCGACGAAGTTGCTTGAATCGATGCAGGGGCCGATCGAGATCGTTTCCTACGCGCGACCCCAGGGCAATCTGCGCGAGACGATTGAGAAATTCATCGCCCGCTACGAGCGCGTCAAATCCGATCTGACCCTCCGATTCATCGACCCCGATGCCGATCCCGAAGCGATGCGCGAGGCCGGTGTGCAGATCGATGGCGAGCTCGAGCTGCGCTACAACGGTCGCAGTGAACGCCTCAAGAGCTTGAGTGAAACGGATGTCAGCAGTGCCCTGCTGCGCCTTTCGCGGGCACGCGAACGCGTGGTCGCCTTTCTCGAAGGCGAAGGTGAGCGCAAACACGATGGCGTGGCCAATGCCGATCTCGGCCAGTTCGGCGCAACCCTGAAGCAACGTGGCATCCACAGTGTCAACCTCGCCCTCGCAACAATCGGCAAGGTCCCCGACAACGTCGACCTGTTGGTCATCGCCAACCCGCGCGTGGCCCTGTCCGGACCCTCCGCAATGGCCGTCGTTGACTACCTAGAACGTGGCGGAAATTTGCTTTGGCTGATCGAGCCGGATGAGGACAACGGTCTCGACGCACTCAGCGAGGCCTTGTCGATCCGTGTGTTGCCGGGGGTTATCGTCGATGGCGCGGGCCAGGCGTACGGCATCGAGGATCCAAGCTTCGTCGCGGTCAATCGCTACCCGAGTCACGCAATCGACAAGGATTTCGATCTCGGCACGCTGTTTCCGCAACCCGTCGCGCTGGCCCAACTCGCGCCACCCAAATGGGATTTCAAATCCATCCTGCAAAGCTCGGCGCAATCCTGGAATGAGACTGGTCACATACCCAAACCGGGTGAGCCGGCTGGCGACGTGCGCTACGACGGCACCGATGGTGAAATTTCAGGCCCGCTCGATTTTGGATTCGCGCTGACCCGTTTGTCGCCGCGTCCCGGTGAACGCGAGCAGCGCGTCGTCGTCATCGGTGATGGCGATTTCCTCTCCAACAGCTATCTCGGCAACGGCGGCAATCGCGAATTCGGCACCCGCGTATTCGACTGGCTGCTGGCCGATGACGCCTTGATCGATGTTCCCGAAGCCAGCGCCAAAGACCGCACGATTGCGCTTTCCGATACTGCCCTGGCCATTATCAGTTTCGGCTTTCTGCTCGGTTTGCCGATCCTGCTGATCGGCAGCGGACTGTGGATCTGGCGTCGGCGTCGGCGGCGCTGATGAAACGCGCGACGCGTACCAACCTGATCCTGATCGGCGTGGTCGTCGCGCTTGGTCTCGCCGCGTATTGGCAGGTCAGTCGCGAAATGGCCCGCTTCGAGCCACCGCTCAGCACACTTGATCCTGCGAGCATCCAGCAGGTACGCGTCGCTTGCCTGCAATGTACGCCGCGCCGTTTTGAACGAGCCGACGGACACTGGATGATGCGTGAACCTTACGATCTGCCCGCCGACGATGCGCAGATTGCACGACTGCTTTCGATTGCCGCTTCTCCGGTGCGCAGTCGACGCCCGCTGGCGAGCCTGGATGCGAAGAAGATCGGACTCGATCCAGCCTTGATGAGCCTCGAACTTGATTCCACGCACTTCGATTTCGGCACGACCGATACCTTCAATGGTGACCGTTATGTGCGTATTGGCGACAGCATTGCGATGGCGCCGGATCGGTTCAGTCCATTCCTCCTCGCCGCACCGGCCAGCGAGCTTGATCGGCACCTGGTTCCGCGTGGATCGACGCTGAGCGGAATGAGCATTGATCAGGTCGATCGCCCGGATCTGGTTGCCGCCTGGAGTGATGCGCTGGCCAGCCGGATAACCGCTCGCAACGATCCGGCTACCTCCGCCAATGGCGTAAAAATCACTTTGAAGCTCAGCGATGGCTCGACGATCAGCTATCGTCTCGTTCGTGATGGCGATACCTTTATTGCCGACCGCAATGAACCCGCGTTGCGCTATGGCTTGACGCCCGAACAGGCCACAACATTGCTGGGCGACGCCGAAGCCGGCGCACATTAAGGCAACGCCGTGCCCGAACTGCCCGAAGTTGAAACAACGCGCCGCGGAATCGAACCTTATTTGCTCGAGCAGCGAATTTCACGACTCGTCATTCGCCAGCCGCAATTGCGCTGGCCGATCCCGCAAACGCTGATTGCCGCCCTGCCCGGCAAGCGCATCGAATCGATCGAGCGTCGGGCCAAGTACCTGCTCGTCAATACGCCGGTTGGCAGCGCGCTCCTGCACCTGGGCATGTCAGGCAGCCTGCGCGTGCTTGATCCGCAAACGCCGCCGGGCAAGCACGATCACTACGACTGGTTGCTCGATTCGGGGCGCATGTTGCGCTTCACCGATCCACGCCGCTTCGGCAGCCTGCTCTGGCAACCGCTGGGCAGCACCCACGATCTGCTCGCGCGCCTGGGACCCGAACCGCTCGGTGAGCGCTTTGATGGCGACTATCTGTGGCGGCTTTCACGCGGGCGCTCGGCCTCGGTCAAGACTTTCATCATGGATCAGGCCATTGTCGTCGGCGTCGGCAACATCTACGCCGCCGAAGCGCTATTCGCGGCCGGCATCCATCCACGGCGCAAGGCCGGATCGGTGTCACGAAATCGCTATGCAAACCTCGCCGAGGCAATCAAGCGGATCCTCAGCTACGCGATCGAACGCGGCGGCACGACCCTGCGCGACTTCATCTCACCGGACGGCGTTCCCGGCTATTTCGAGCAGGAATTGTTTGTCTATGGCCGCGCA
The DNA here is from genome assembly GCF_035703485.1 of Dokdonella sp. Taxonomy (GTDB): domain Bacteria; phylum Pseudomonadota; class Gammaproteobacteria; order Xanthomonadales; family Rhodanobacteraceae; genus Dokdonella. The sequence goes on from NZ_DASSYD010000207.1 coordinate 33,377, forward strand.
GGCGAGCCGTGTCGCAACTGCGGAGCACCCGTGCGGTCGATCACGCTGGGGCAGCGTTCGACGTTTTATTGCCCTCGGTGTCAGAGGTGAAGGGGAGTGGGGAGTGGGGAGTGGGGAGTGGGGAGTGGGGAGTGGGAAATAGGAAAAGCCGCTCGCGGTATGCGATATCGTCGCAATTGATTCCATCTTCGGCGAGATCTTGAAAATGCGCTGGTGGGTCGAATGAGGTTGAACTCGTCACGCATTGCTTTCCTATTTCCCACTCCCCACTCCCCACTCCCCACTCCCATTCAAAGCGGTAAGACGGATTGCTGCAACTCGATGCGGCCTTCGCCGGCGACGATTTTCTTGAACTCGGCGCGACTGACCGAGACGTAGCGTTCATTGCCGCCGATCTCGACCTGCGGGCCGTCGGTCAGCGCGCGGCCGTGTTCGTCGACGCGCACGACCATCGTTGCCTTGCGCCCGGTGTGGCAGATTGTCTTGATCTCGTCGAGCTTGTCGGCCCAGGCCAGCAGGTACTGGCTGCCCTCGAACAGTTCGCCGCGGAAATCCGTGCGCAGACCATAAGCCAGAACCGGAATACCACGCTTGTCGGCGACATCGGTCAATTGCCAGACCTGGGCCTTGCTCAGGAACTGTGCTTCGTCGACCAAGACGCAATCAAGCTTGCCGTTGGCGGCGATATCGGCATCGATCAAGGCGAGCAGATCGTCATCACGATCAAAACGCAGGCCGGCGGCCTTGAGCCCGATACGCGAAGCAACCACGCCCTCACCGGCGCGATTGTCCAGCTTTGGCGTCATGATCCGCGTGCGCATGCCGCGCTCATGATAGTTGTACGCGCTCTGCAGCAGCGTCGTCGTCTTGCCGGCATTCATGGCTGAGTAGTAGAAATAGAGTTTGGACATTTACGAGCGGGAGTGGGGAGTGGGGAGTGGGGAGTGGGGATTTGGCAAGTCAAGAGCCCTTAAGGCAACGCTGATCAAGTGGCGCAATCGTCACGACACCTGTCTGCGTGCAGACAGGTGTCGCCTAACCGATTGATTTTATTGAAACAGGTGGCATCCAGAAGGTCCGCCAGTCGTGCTGCGCGGCTCGTCAAGGCAACCAGCCTTCACTTCGCCACGCAGCACGACTGGCGAACCTTCTGAAGGCCATGACGGTTGTGCCACTTGATCAGCGTTGCCTTAATTGTGCCCGTGTGCGGCGATTGCGTCATGTAATGGGTGGCTGGACCGGTCGTCTATGCGAAAATCCCGCGCTGTTGCCTGCCTACTCCCTACTCCCCACTCCCGCTCCAACCATGCTCAACCCCTACCAACGTGCCGCCATTGATTACTGCGATGGCCCGCTGCTCGTGCTTGCAGGCGCGGGTTCGGGCAAGACGCGGGTGATCACGGAGAAAATCGCCCATCTGGTCAAACGCAAGAACCTGTCGGCATCGAAAATTGCCGCGATTACGTTTACCAACAAGGCCGCACGCGAGATGCGCGAGCGTGTCGGCAAGCTGATCCAGGGTCCGGCGGCGGAGGGATTGACCGTTTGCACGTTTCACGCGCTTGGCCTCAAGTTCTTGCAGATCGAGCATGCGCGGGCCAATCTGCGTCGCGGATTCTCCGTGCTTGACGCCGATGACAGTCAGGGCTTGATCAAGGATCTTGCGCCGAATGGCATCAAGAAGGATGCGTTGTGGGCGCTGCAGTCGCTGGTCTCGCGGGCCAAGAACGAGGGCCTCACGCCCGAACAGGCCGAGGCCAATGCGGGTGGAGTGCGTGAACGCGAGGCGGCGGACATTTATGCGGCTTACCAGAAGCGACTTGCGGCCTTCAATGCCGTGGATTTCGATGACCTGATCCGTCTGCCGCTGCAGATTCTCGAAAGCGATGATGAGGCGCGGGCCGCCTGGCAAGAGCGCATCCGCTACCTGCTGCTGGATGAGTACCAGGATACGAACACCGCGCAATATCGGCTGGTCAAGGCGCTGGCGGGCGAGCGCGGCATGTTTACGGCCGTTGGTGACGATGACCAGAGCATTTACGCCTGGCGTGGTGCGAACCCGGAAAACCTCGGCGAGCTGTCGCGCGACTATCCGAAGCTCAAGGTGATCAAGCTTGAGCAGAACTACCGTTGCGGGCGACGCATCCTGCGCGTGGCCAATGCGCTGATCGCGAACAATGATCATCTGTTCGAGAAGAAGCTCTGGAGCGAAGGCGCTGAAGGGCCGCCGATCCGCGTGCTCGAATGCCGCGACGATGAGCACGAGGCCGAGCGTGTCGCCGCCGAAATCGCGCATCTGGTCGAGAAGCACAAGACGCGCTGGAACGAGTTCGCGATCCTGTATCGCGGCAATCACCAATCGCGTGCGCTGGAAAAAGCCTTGCGCATCGCCCGTGTGCCCTATCACCTGAGTGGCGGCACCGCCTTTCTGGAACGCGCCGAGGTCAAGGATCTGCTTGCCTATCTGCGCCTGATCAACAACCCGGATGACGACGCGGCATTTCTGCGCATCGTCAATATTCCACGCCGCGACATCGGTGCGACCTCACTGGAAAAACTCGGCCAAGCCGCCGGTGTCCGTCACATCTCGATGTTCAAGGCAGCGCAGAACGACACCGTGCTGGCCGGGCTGGCAGCACGTCCGGCCTCGGCGCTGGTTGGATTCGTCAGCCTGATGCGCGATCTCGCGCGTCTTGCAGAACGCAGCGCCGCTGCGGATCTGGTCGATCAACTGATCGAGCGCGTCGGCTATGCCGAGCACATCGGCGCACAGATCAAGGAGCCGGGCTTGCGTGCGCGTCGACTCGAGAATCTCAAGGAACTCAGCGAGTGGTTCCGTGCCATGCAGAAGGAAGGCGCTGCCGGCGATCTCGCCGCCCAGCTCGCCCTGCTTACGCATGGTGATCGAGACGATCCGGGCAATGCCGTGCGCCTGATGACCTTGCATTCGGCCAAGGGACTGGAATTTCGCTTTGTCTTTATCGTCGGTGTCGAGGAAGGCTCGTTTCCGCACGAGGCCAGCATTGACGAGGGCCGCCTCGATGAAGAACGCCGCCTGATGTATGTCGGCATCACCCGCGCCAAGGAACATCTCAGCTTGAGTTTCACCCGGCGCAAGCGTCGCTTCGGCGAGATCATTGCCAACGATCCGAGTCGTTTTCTTGGCGAATTGCCTGCCTCCGACCTGCACTGGTCCGGTCGCGATAGCGAACAGGACGAGGTGCAGCGCAAGGAAGTGGCCAACTCAAGCATCGCCAAACTGGCGGCCTTGTTTGACGACTGATCCGAGTGTTCAGACCAGCTCTGCGCCTTCGAGCTCACGTTTCAGGTAGGCGAAATAGATCGGTGCGGCAACGACACCGGCGAGGCCAAACGCCGCCTCCATGACCAGCATGGCAATCAGCAACTGCCAGGCGCGGGCCCGGATTTGCCCGCCGATGATGCGCGCGTTGAGGAAGTATTCGAGCTTGTGGATGATGACGAGGAAGGTCAGCGCGGCGACGGCGACCCATAGCGATACCGACAGACCGATAACGAAGATCAGCGTGTTTGAGATGAGGTTGCCAATGACCGGCAGCAGGCCGCAGATGAAGGTCGCAAGTACCAATGTCTTGGCCAGCGGCAGGTTGACCCCGAACAACGGCAGCACGATGAGCAGGAAAATCCCCGTGAACAGGGTGTTCAGGGCGGAAATCTTGACCTGCGCAAAAACGATGTCGCGAAACGCCGTGGCCAGATTCAGGCAGCGCTTGTTCAGCACCTCGGTGAGTGGCTGACCCGGTTGACGAGCAAGAGCGTTTTGCAAGGCAAGCATGGCGCCAAGGATCATGCCGATGAGCAGATGCACGATGACTCGTGCGGCGTTGGTTCCGGCGACCTGCAGCTGCGCGGCATGTTCACGCAGCCACTCCATGACTGCCGCGCGGATCTGTTCGGAGTTGTCCGGAAGATGATTGACAACGAAGGCCGGGAGCTGGGCTCTGGCGCGCTCGACAACCGGTGCCAGGCGCTCGAACAACTGCATGGGATTGCCATGTTCAGAGCCGAGGTAGGCAACACTGGCAACAATGGCAAGGGTCAGCAGACCAACCACGATCGCGCCGAGCAAGGCGACCACAAGCCAATGCGCGCGAGCACCCGGCAGATGACGCTGCAATGAGGGCGCCAACGCGTTGACCACGGCAAACACCAGCAAGCCGCTGATCAGGACCGGCAGCAGGTGCAGATGCAGGATCAACAGGAGGGCAATGGCAGCCATCAAATAGCTGACCTGGACGAGTCGCGGAGAGGGAATCGTTGGCGAGAGCGGCATGGCGGTCGACGTCGTTGGACGGCGCGCAGTCTGTCAGGCGCGGCCTGTCATTGCCAGTCCGATGGGGCACGTGCGTGAAGTAGACTTCGGTGACCCATTTTCAGACAACGTTGTCTTGATCCTTCAATCTCAGACCGACGCGGAGCCTCTGCATGTCCCGACTCATCCCCTTTTCCCTGCTCGCAAGCCTTCTGCTCAGTGCCTGCAGCGCACCGACAACCCGCCCGGATTCAACGAGCGCCAGTCAGCCGGGCTCGCAACCCGCCGCGGCCGCATCAGTCCAATCAACGCCGGCACCGAACGACAACCTCAACGCGGTCGCGTGGACGCAAACGGCGGTCGAGCGCGATCTGATCTATCGACAGACCTACCGCATGGCTGCTGACGAACTGGATGCAGCGCTGGCCGATCCAACCTGGGAAGCGCTGCCGAAAGGAGAGCGGAAAACGCCCGTGGCCGACCCGACCCGGACCGCGGTCATTCTCGATATCGACGAAACCGTGCTCGACAACTCACCCTATCAGGCGCGTCTTGTCATCAATGGCACCAGTTTCAACAAGGACACCTGGGCCGAATGGTGCCGCGAGATAAACGCCGCGGCGATTCCCGGAGCACTCGAATTTACCCGACTGGCCGCGAGCAAGGGCGTCACCGTGTTCTATCTGTCGAACCGGCCCAATGACCTTGAAGACGTGACTTTGGCCAACTTGCGCAAACTCGATTTTCCGATTGCGGACAACGAGCAGGTTTTTCTCGGCAAGGGCATGACGGTCTCCGGTTGCGTCGAGAAAGGCAGCGCCAAAAGCTGCCGCCGCGAGCTGATTTCGCGCAAATACCGGGTGTTGCTGCAGATCGGCGACCAGCTCGGCGATCTTGTTGATGAAGGGGAAAACACGCCGCAGGCGCGTGCCCAGGCGATTGCGCCCTATCTCGACTGGATCGGCCAGCGCTGGTTCGTGCTGCCGAACCCGACCTACGGGCACTGGGAGCCAGCACTGTTCAACAACGACTGGAGCCAGCCCGAAGCCGAGCGCCGACGTGCCAAAGAGGCCTCATTGCGCTTGAATTAGAAATATTTTTCCTTTCAATATCAACATGATATCTGATGCAAGTTAAGGCATTGCATTAACCTTGTTCACTGGTTACCATGCGCATGCCGTCTTCCTCGTGTTGCCCCACTCGGAAAGCGCTTCATCAACGCACAGAACGACGTATCAGTTCCCCCTCCGGCGATGCCGGATTCGACCCGGATGGTATCCATCCGGGTTTTCTTTTGCGCAGAATCCAGGCTGGTCAGGACTATTCATGAATGATCCGGGCCAGGGCCCGTAAACAGTGTGAAGTCGATTGAGCATTTCCTTCTCCCGCCAACGGGAGGAGCACCGAGTTGATACATTTTGGGGCCGGATCAGAAATACGGGATCGGTGGCGGCATTCCGTCGACCGATACGCCCCGGCGACCGAGTTCGGCGCGCGCCTGGCCTGCCGAGTCTCCGCCGGCAAGCATTTCAGCACGCAGTGCGAGCAGATCGAATCCGACCTCTCGCGCCCGTGTCGCAACGCGGGCAAGTGCAGACTCCTTGCCGGAGTTGCGCACCGAGGCTCGCAACAGATCGACACGCAGGGTCAGCAAGGCATCGGGATTGCTGCCAAGCTCGCTCTCCAACTCGTCGAGCAGACGCTCGGCCTGCTCGATGTGGCTCTGGGCCGACAACACACCGGCCAGAAGCACACCCGCCTGCAATCCGGCGTGCGGATCGTTCGCCTTGAGCATGGCCCGGCGCAGCTCGCGAGCGGATTGTTCGGCGGCGCCGAGATGGCCCCGGCGCGCCGCCAGTTCGGCCAGATCAAGCTCGCTCATGCGCGCCCATTCGTCGAGACCGGCCTGCTCGCGCAATTGTTTCGCCAGTCGAAATCCGGTATCTGCAGACTCGTTCGCGCCGCGCAATGCCGCTTCACGGGCGCGCGCCGTCTCGATAGCGGCACGCCGCGAGGCCGGCACTTGTTCATTGAGCTCGGAAAGCAGGCTCCCCGCGCCGTCCAGATCGGCGCGAAGCAGCAACAATTCACCAAGACTGGCGACGACCTGCAGCCGATTGTCCTCGGCACCAATGGCAGCCCGGACTCGATTTCCTGTGCAGGCATCGCATCGACAATGCCAGCTGTCGATGCGGTTTCATCCAACACCTGCGGCTGGACGAGAAAACGGTAGCCGAGCTTGTGCTTGGTTTCGATATAGGGCAACGCTGATCAAGTGGCCCTAGGTCGAATTGCGTGCGGAATCGCCGAGCGCCTGGCGCAGCTCGCGGATCGATTGAGAAACCACACCTACACTGACCGCCTGACGTCCCCAGACATTGTCGAGCAGTTCCTCGTGTCCGATCAGGCGCTGCGGATTTTCAAGCAAATGGCGAAGCACCTGCACCGTGATCGGGCGCAGCGCAATTTCGCCCTCCGCGCCACTGAGGCGCGCGTTGTGCGCATCGAAACTGAATTGATCGAATTGGTAATGCATGACTGGAGTCTACCCGGCATTTGCGGCACTACCACTCTGAATAATGACCGGCATACTGGAAGCAGACTGGGCGCGATAGAATGCATCAGCCACATACAACGGAGCCGCTTGCGGATGTTGACCCTTCCTGACCAGCCACTACTCGACAAGATCGCCCTGATTGGCGGTTGTGCGCGACTTGATTTCGGTTTCGATGCCGAGCGTGCGCTTTCCGAGATCACGGCACTGCCGGATTCCAGTTGGGGCAGTCGTGCCGGTCGAGTCGGCGTTCACGACCCGGCCCAGGCGATCTTTCTGCGTGGTCATGCGCCGGCCCAGGGTGATCTACCTGTCGAGGATCGCGACGAACTTGCGCAGCTTCCATATCTGCGTGAGTTGATCAAAGAGGTAATTCCCGCGCCAGCGCTTCGTTGCGTGCTGGCCCAGTTGTCGGCGGGCGGAATCATCGCACCGCATATTGATCAGGGTGAGTATTTCAGCAAGACCATCCGCCTGCACTTTCCGATCACCACCAACGAAAATGTCTGGATGAACTGTGCCGGGCTTAGCTACCAGATGCATTCTGGTGAGATCTGGGCACTCAATAACAGCATTGGTCACGGCGTGATCAATGCTGATGCGAGCCGCGCGCGCTTGCACATGATCTGTGATTTTCTGAGCAGCGCGGAGCTGGTGGAGATACTTGCGCGCGCTGATCGAGGCCTTGGCAGGCCCAATCCTGCGATCAAGGCCCGCCTGATCGAAGCACAGCACCAGGCCCAGCAAGCTGGCAAGCTGTGATCATCACCGACAAACTCGTCTATGTGCACCTGCACAAGTCGGGCGGCACGTTTGTCAACGAATGCCTGATGCGCTTCATTCCTGGCGCAAGAATGCTCGGATATCACCTGCCGAGCAGCATGATTCCGGACAATCTCGGTCACCTTCCGCTGCTCGGTTTCGTGCGCAGCCCCTGGAGTTACTACGTGTCCTGGTATGCGTTCCAGTCACAGATGACATACCCGAATGTACTGTTTCGCGTTGTCAGCAAAGACCGGGCACTGGATTTCCATGGGACGCTGCGCAATCTGCTTGACCTTGGCAGCGACAACGACATGCTCGACAAACTCGTTGCGTTGCTGCCAAAGACTTACGGCAACCAGGGCTTGAATCTGCCCGGCTTCGCGCTGGAACCGATTCGTGGCAGTGGCAAAGGTCTGTACAGCTATCTCTACGGCTACATGTACGGCGAAAGGGAAGCTGAGGCACTCGTGGGTCGCGTGGAAAATCTGCGCACCGACCTGCTTGGCTTTCTTGCCAGCATCGAGGGTGCGTTGTCACCGCCACTGCGCACATTCATCGAGCAGGCGGAAGCACGAAACACCTCGCGCCATGATGCGTTTCGCGATTACTACAACAAGGAAATGGCCGCGCTCGTTACCGAACGCGACCAGTCGGTCGTCGAAAAATTCGACTATCGTTTCGAAGACTGAGGTCGAGCCAGGTCAAGGCAACGCTGATCAAGTGGCGCAATCGTCACGACACCTGTCTGCGTGCAGATCGCGGCGCGCTGACGCAGATGGACTGGCCGTCCTTCAAGCCAGCGCAACAAGGAGCTGCGCGCAGACAGGTGTCGCCTAACCGATTGGTTTTGTTGAAACAGGTGACACTCAGAAGACCCACCAACCGCACCGCGCGTCTGGTCAAGGCAACCTGCCTTCACTTCGCCACGCAGCACGGCCGGTGCGCTTTCTGAATGCCATGACGGTTGGGCCACTTGATCAGCGTTGCTTAAGACGCACTATTTTTTGGCCTTTGCTTTTGGACGCTTTTCCGGCTTCGCCGGCTCACCTTTTCGACCAAGCTCTTCAAGCAGGCTGCTCATGTCTTCGGCATGCTCTTCCTCGACTTCGAGAATCTCCTCCATGAGCCGCCGAGTGGTTGTATCGGCGCTGCCCAGATAGTCGACGATTTCCCGATAGCTGTCGATGGCGATGCGCTCGGCGACGAGATTTTCCTTGATCATGTCGACCAGATCGTCACCTTCGACGTAATCGGAGTGGCTGCGTGTGAGCAAGCCTTCTGGCGAAAGGTTTGGCGCGCCACCCAGCTGGGTAATCCGCTCGGCAATGCGATCAGCGTGGCTCTGCTCCTCGTTGGCGTGCGCGAGAAACTCGGCAGCGACGCTTTGCGCGTTGATGCCCGATGCCATGTAGTAGTGATACTTGTACCGAAGAACACAAACGATCTCGGTCGCGAGTGCCTCATTGAGAACCCGAATGACCGTTTCGCGATCGGCGTCGTAGCCAGCGGTGACGGCGCCACGCTCGATATGTTCGCGGGCCCGCTTGCGGATATTCTTGATGTCGGAGACGAAGGGTTTGCGTATGGCCATGGGGACTGCTCCTTGAATCGCTGCGGATGGATCGCCGATCCGGGCGGAAATCATTCCGTTGCGGTTCTCGGCGGGAAGTCACCAGTCCATTGTGCTGAAACCCATGCATCCCCGGCTGAATGAGATTTCCTCAGCCGCTGAACACCAACTCCGCACGCGCTCTGGTCGCCTCGATCAATGGCAGTACGGCCTCGATTTCTCGCTCGTGACGACGCCACTTCTCCGGTGCGGGTGCCGAAACCGTATGCTGCGAATGTGGAAGGTTGGCTCCGAGTTCTACATCCCAGCCGAGCCCCAGCTCACTGCACAAACGCCTGCATTCAGATTGTGGGTCGGCCAGGAAGCGGTCGTAGCGAACGGTGTGAATCCGCTCACTGGGCACGTTGGCCAACTCATCGAGCAACGTTCGGGTTGTTGTCTCCCATTGCCGCGCGACGATCTCGGGCAGCGGCCGGCCGATCAGCTCCCGCCAACCCGGCACCAGCAACAATGACCATGGCGTGCCGGTCCAGCCCGGAAGTCTCGGATAGGTGCGATATTTCCCCGAGTTCCAGGCCTCGATCATGCTGGAAAGCACTTCGCGTGGATCGCGATACAGATAGACGAAATGCGCCTCCGGAAAAACTTTGCGCAAAAATGGAATGCGCAATGCATTCCTCGGGGTCTTTTCGAGCAGACGAATGCGTCCCGCTGGTGGACGTTTACCCTCTCGATCGTGCAACGCTGTATCGAAACGCCCACGTAGTCGAGCGACCACGTCCTGCGTTGCGGCAGCTGCGTCAAGTGCGTTCGAGGCGAATCCACGAGCCACAGGATGCAACTCGTTCATACCTTCGATTTGAACATGGCTTTCGCCACCGACGGTGTAGAGATCCGGTGCACGTAGCAGGGTTTCAAAAAGCAGAGTCGAGCCGGAACGAGGCGATGAAAGGATGATGACCGGTCGATCAAAGCGCGAGTCAACATCAGAACCTGATTCGGAGGATTCGATGCGCGGGCCATTCGACGAAGGCGGAGACTTTGCCTGATCCGGTGCAGTCGCGAAAGCATCGGGCCCTTTGTCGGCATTGGCCCCCAATTCGCGATTCACACGACCGATCAAGGCCCCTTCGAAGATCATCGCGCGGAACGCCGCGAAGAAGCGAAAGCTGTTCTTGAGCAGCAATCCATCGCTCAATCCATGCATTTCTATCGCGAATTCCTTGAGTACTGCATGGTACTCAGGCCAACCCTCTTCGCGGATGCCGTAACGCGCCCACAAGCCGAGCCAGACGCCATTGAATTGTGCACAGCGCGACTGCATCACAGCCATGTTTGGAGTGTGAGTCGCTTCGGAGAGCAGAAAGTTGAGAGTATCGCGAAGCTCCCACGGCGTAATTACGTCGCCTAGATTCTCCGACTCGTAGATTATTTCGACCTCTTTTTCTGGATCAAATGAAACCTGCTTCGGAGACCATCCTGGAGCAGCGTGTCCTTCTACGCGCCCCTGGTTGGTGTGCTCCCAGAAACGCTGGCTGCCAACCGTATCGGCAACCAGATGAATGCGTTGGGCAGGGTTCGCATTGATGACCCGATGCGCACGCCAGGTATCGAAGATCCAGCACTCGCCCTCGGCCATATTGACCTCGGCGTCGCCGCACTGGAAGCGTACCGTTGGCTGGGTCTGGATCGGCACATGCACGCGTACCCGTTCACGCCAGTAGTAGGCGAAGTCCGCATGTCGGGGAACCTCGGCGTGGCCCGACAGTCGCATCAGCCGACTGCGCCCCCATACAGCGCCAAGGCTGGCCAGCACCTGGCGCAAGTAAGGACAGGCATCCAGATGTGGCGTTGGCCGCATTGGCCCGGAAATCGAATCACTGGATGGATCGCCATTCACCGCGATCAAGGGCAAAGCCGAGTTGCCGGCATAACCCTGCGGATGCGGCCGCCATACGCTTTCACCGAGCTTCTCGATCTCGGCAAGCAATCGCGGCGCATCAAAACTCAGGGGCAATTGGACGAACGGAACTTGAAGTTTCATGGGTCCATTATCGCACTTTAGGCAAGGCGGAACCAGAAACGTCGGGTCTGTTTCCACGCTCCCTAAGTACATCTTCTCGACTGTTCGCTGATTTGGCTCCTGTTGCGCTGAAACGTTGCAGGGCAGTAGCCAATTTGCGCCCGCGCCGCTCTTCCGATTGCCGGGTGGCTACTGGTTCCGCGAACAAGTTCGCCTAGACACTGAAGCCGGCAATGACATCCTTGCCGCAGCAATAGCCAAGATTGAGCCATCGAGCACCGCAACTCAAAAGAAGACTCGAACTCTGAGCCGCTGTGACTTTTTGTGTACCAACTCAAGCGACAAGTACATCAAGTTATTGGATGCGACGCCGAACCTCCACCTCATCTCTAAGCATAAACAGCAATCGTATATGTTTTTCAATACTACTAATAGTTGTGATTTCGATCACATTTTTTATTCTAATACCCATACGATGCAAGTCAACATATTCGACAATATCTGTCTTGAAGGTTTGTCATGATCATGAAACGTACTTCAGCATTTCTATTGATACTGATAGCACCCCTAGTTTTACTCGCAATTTTCAGCTTGAATTACATGCGTGGAAGCGATGTTGTTCCTGCAAAAATGCCAAACAATGTACTTTTTAGTTCGGCAACTTCACGCGAGTTACTTACTCCCATAAACCCAAGGGCTAGCCATCACTTGAGGATGCCGACAGCCCAACGCTCGAACCATCAAATCGTGGATGGCCTTCTGCAGCAATTCGAGAGTGGAGATGGCGAGGCGCTAGATGCCAAGCTCGTCGCAGCGCATTTTGCTGACATTCTTCGAAGGCTGAAGGACGGAGATCCCATTGCCGCACGCCTACTGCATCAAAGCTTGGCAACGTGTAAGGGATCTTACTCTCCCAAGGAACTCAACGATTTGCGCATTTCCGCGAGCTCGCGGAATGACGAAATAGCCTTGCGCTCCATTGCGGCGATCTCGGCCGCATGCTCACCATTCTCTGGCGAGCAGATCGCCGCGGATTGGGAAATTGTGAAAGCCGGCATTGATCTAGGGGACGATTCTCTTAAAGTTCAATATTATACGTTGGACCCTGGCGTTCCAAGCTTTGACTCGCGATACTCAAGGAGACTGGCCGAGTACAACGATGAAGCACTTGCCCACTTGAATCAGGCCGCGAGTGATGGGTTTCCAGACGCCTATTGGGCATTGGGCGACGCGTATATGGAAGGAAAGATTGTTCCGCGAGACTTCCTGCGCGCGTATGGGTATCAACTCGCGTGGCTCGAAAGCCAGAGAGCCACATTCCTTCCTTCCGAGTGGGAAGCATTCCATTCGGCATTGGTAAGGGACTTCGGGACACGTCTGACGGCTGAGCAGCAGTTAGACGCACAGTTTCTGGCTAATCGTTTACTTTCTGGAGATAACTCATGAACTTTCGCCTCATCGCCGTTACATTGTTCGGAATAGCCGTTTCAGGCGTGTGTAGCGCATCAAGCTTCGGCACCCAGTGTCAGTCTTGCACACCGTTCAACTATTCGAGCGCTTCAGTTCAGCAAGCAGCAGTACTACTGGCGAGCAGCAATAGTGCCGCCATTGGAGACACCCTGCAATTATGTAAAGATATTAACAATGGGCGGTCACTCCTACTTTCGTATACTGTAAATTCCTCCCCCGTCACGAGTATCGCGAATCTTACTCACGGACCTCTTGGACAAATCATTCTCGATGTTTCCTGTGACGGCAACTAAACTAGTATCGATCTTCGTCTTCTTCTAGCCTTGGTTAGCGGAATCCGCCAAGCGGATTCCGCTCTATCGTAGCGGCCCTCAAATCTCGAATCAGACTCTGAGGTTTCACCACGAATTTCCGCTGGTAGACCGCGATTGTCTACTGGTACACGTCACCCCCGGTTGCCCGAAATTCGGCGGCTTTCTCGGCCATGCCAGCTTCCAGCGCGGCTTTCTCGTCGGTACCGAGTTTGGCAGCGTAGTCGCGGACATCCTGGGTGATTTTCATCGAGCAGAACTTCGGCCCGCACATCGAACAGAAATGGGCGGTCTTGTGCGCGTCTTTGGGCAGGGTTTCGTCGTGGAATTCCTGGGCCTTCTCGGGATCGAGGCCAAGGTTGAACTGGTCGGCCCAGCGGAATTCGAAGCGCGCCTTGCTGAGTGCATTGTCGCGAGCCTGCGCGGCCGGGTGGCCCTTGGCCAGATCGGCCGCGTGGGCGGCGATCTTGTAGGTGACGATGCCGTCGCGCACGTCCTGCTTGTTGGGCAAGCCGAGGTGTTCTTTCGGCGTCACGTAGCAGAGCATCGCGGTGCCGTACCAGCCAATCATTGCCGCGCCGATCGCCGAGGTGATGTGGTCGTAGCCCGGTGCGATGTCGGTGGTCAATGGCCCGAGCGTGTAGAACGGCGCTTCGCCACACTTCTCCAGCTGGCGCTCCATGTTTTCCTTGATCAGGTGCATCGGCACATGGCCGGGGCCTTCGATCATGGTCTGCACATCGTGCTTCCAGGCGATCTGGGTCAGCTCGCCAAGGGTATCGAGTTCGGCGAACTGGGCGGCGTCGTTGGCATCGGCGATCGAGCCCGGGCGCAGACCGTCGCCGAGCGAGAAGCTGACGTCATAGGCCTTCATGATTTCGCAGATTTCCTCGAAGCGCTCGTAGAGGAAACTTTCCTTGTGATGGGATAGACACCACTTGGCCATGATCGAACCGCCACGCGAGACGATGCCGGTGACGCGCTTGGCAGTCAGGTGGATGAAGGGCAAACGCACGCCGGCGTGGATGGTGAAGTAGTCGACGCCCTGCTCGGCCTGCTCGATCAGTGTGTCGCGATAGAGCTCCCAGGTCAGGTCTTCGGCGATGCCGCCAACTTTTTCCAGCGCCTGGTAGATCGGCACCGTGCCGATCGGCACCGGCGAATTGCGGATGATCCACTCGCGCGTCTCGTGGATGTGCTTGCCAGTGGACAGATCCATGACCGTGTCGCCACCCCAGCGGATCGACCAGACCATCTTCTCGACTTCCTCGGCGATCGAACTCGACAGCGCCGAGTTGCCGATATTGGCGTTGATCTTCACGAGGAAATTGCGCCCGATGATCATCGGCTCGGACTCGGGATGGTTGATGTTGTTGGGGATGATCGCGCGGCCACGAGCGACTTCGTCACGGACGAACTCCGGTGTGATCAGGCGCGGCAGTGACGCGCCGAAAGATTCGCCGGGATGCTGGGCCAGCAAGTGCTGCTCGCGGATACGCTCGAGATTCTGGTTCTCGCGAATCGCGATGTATTCCATCTCCGGCGTGATGATGCCCTGGCGCGCGTAGTGCATCTGGGTGATGTTCTTCCCGGCCTTGGCCCGACGCGGCTTTGGCACGTTCGGGAAGCGCACGTGATCGAGCTGGTGCGCGCCCGCGTGCTTGCGTGTGAACGGAGAGGAGAAATCCGCCAGCGCCTCGCTGTCGCCGCGCGCCTCGATCCAGGCCGCGCGCAGGGCCGGCAAACCCGCTACCAGATCCACGCGGTAGTCCGGATCGGTGTACGGACCCGAGGTGTCGTAGATCGCGAACGGCGCGTTCTTCTCGACCCCGGTGCTGCTTGGCGTGTCGTCGAGCACGACCTCGCGCATCGGCACGCGGATATCGGCGCGACTGCCTTCGATATGGATCTTGCGCGAACCGGGAATCGGACGCACCACGGATTCGGACAATTCGGCGGCTTCAATCAACAACGGGTTCGCTACGGCATTCATCGGATCATCCTGCTTTCTGTGAGTTCGACCTTGCAGCAAAACTGCAAAGGCATGGGCAACCAGAAAAGCGGACGTCGACGGGCGATTGATTTCACCTGTCTGACAAAGCTCCCTACACCGGTGCCAGGAGTCTGGGCGGCAGAAATCTTCGGGCTGCGATTGTGCTCTCATCCATAGGCAGCGCCGCTCGTCGAGCTTGCATAGAACCACTATGCGCGCCCTCCGATCGACTCTGCCTATGGCGAACTCCCAATCCCGCTATGCAAAGATTCTGTCGCCCAGACTCCTACCGATCAGGTTCCAAGGGTCTCTCTCAGCCGATCTGCATCGGCACCCCCGCTTCAATCCCGCATTGAATCATGTTCATTGCAGCCAAGCCAGCCAGACGCCACCTGGTTCAAGGCGAGGGTGCTCAGATGGCACAATGGTGGCTTGTCTCAAGGAACTGCCATGGATATCCAGCAACCCGATTTGCACCCGTTGTACGCCGCCCATCTCGATACCCTCAAGCAACGCAGCGATGCCGCGCTCGATCGCAGCCGCTTTGATCATCTGGTCATTCCGGCAGGCGTGGCGCGATTGCAGTTCCTCGATGACATGCACTATCCGTTTCATGTCAATCCACATTTCAAGCACTGGTTGCCGGTAACCCGTGCGCCGGGTTCTTGGATTGTCTACACGCCCGGGCGCCGGCCGAAGCTGATCTATCTGCAGCCTGCCGACTACTGGCACGTGGTACCCGATGCACCGGCCGGCTATTGGGTCGAGCATTTCGATATCGTCATCATCCGTGAAGAGGATGACGCCTTTGCCGAACTGCCGACGGATGTCTCGCGCTGCGCAATTCTCGGCGAGGACAACGCCGCGCTGCGGGAGTTTGTTCCGAACAACCCGCAGGGCGTGGTCAACTACCTGCACTATCAGCGCTTCATCAAGACCGCCTATGAGTTGGCCATGATGCGCGTGGCCAACAAGATTGGCACCCGCGCCCACCGCGCCGCAGAACGCGCGTTCCGCAGCGGCGTCTCTGAATTCGATATCCACATGGCCTATCTGACGGCCGCCCGTCAGGGTGACAACGATCTTCCCTACAACAACATCATTGCGCTCAATGAACACGCGGCGGTGCTCCACTACATGCAGGTCCAGCATGTTCCGCCGGCACACTTCCATTCATTCCTGATCGATGCCGGTGCCAGCTTCCACGGCTATGCCAGCGACATCACGCGCACCTATGCCGCCGATTCCGACAGCGAGTTCCAGTCGATGATCGATGCTGTCGATGCGGTGCAGAAGAACCTGTGTGCCGCAGTGGTTGCCGGCAAGGACTACGGTGCCCTGCACGTGGAAGCCCACCACCAGCTCGCCAACGTGCTGAAGAACTTCGGTTTCATCCGCATGAGCGCTGAAAGTGCGGTCGAATCCGGCGTTTCGTCGGCATTCTTTCCGCACGGACTCGGTCACTCGATTGGCCTGCAGGTTCACGATGTTGCAGGCTTCGCCGCCGACGACTCCGGGCGCACCATCGATCGCCCGCCAGGCCATCCCTTCCTGCGCATGACGCGCAACATCGAGCCTGATGCCGTGGTCACGATCGAACCCGGGCTCTATTTCATCGACATGTTGCTGGCCCCACTGAAGGACAAGCCGCAAGGCAAGGACATCGCCTGGGATCGCATCGATGCATTCCGTCACTATGGCGGGATCCGCATCGAGGATGATGTGGCTTGCACCGGGGCAGGACCGGAAAACCTGACCCGTGATGCCTTTGCCCAGCTCGCTGATGCTTGAAAGCCAAGCTGAATGGATTCAACCACGCAATAGCACTCGTGCGACCAAACCATGCCTTGCGTCGTCCTTGGTTCTGCATGGTGCCATCCGTTGGCACCCTTGATTGGAGAATGAAATGAACAGATCCACATCCATTCGGCGCCTGCTCCGTGGACTCCTGATCGGGGCTCTGGTGTCCTGCATCTCGATTCCGGCCTTCGCTGCGGATGTCGCCAACAAGGATTACAACAGCGATCAGGTCAGTGTGAGCTGGACCGATCCGGCAAAATTCACCGAAATGCAATTCGGCAACCAGTTTCGCCAACCGGAACCGGAAGTCTGGCTCACGGAGTTCCAGAAAACCCTGGTCAAACGCGGCGACAAGCTGTTGCAACCCGGCCAGCATCTGGATGTAGTTATCACCAATGTGAAACTGGCCGGCCGCATCGAGCCGGGAACCCTTGGCAACGCCAGCGGTGTACGCGTCGTCAAGTCGATCTACCCGCCGGAAGTCAGCCTGAACTTCAAACTGACTGACTCTCAGGGCCAAGTCATCGACAGTGGTGAACGCAACCTGCGCGATGTGGCGTTTCTCGATCGCGGAACAGCCAACCACAACACCCCTTACCGGTTCGAAACACGCTTGCTCAAGGACTGGCTCAACAGGGAGTTTGGCAAGCGGTCAGGTTCCTGATCCGCGTTATCCGGACAAGCGGCTAAAGACGTCGCGCCAGACTGATGCTGGCAAGTCCGGCGGGTAATGCCGCCGGCGGGATGTTTCTGGCCAGAATCATGGCCTGAAATTTCTCTCCCATTTCGCCCGGCAAGGTCAATCGTTTGACCTGCTGGGCGAGCCCGTAAGCGGTCGCTTCATCGGCGTCGATACGCGCTCGCTCGAATCGCTGCGCCAATCCGCAGGCAATCAGCAACTGCGCCTGAGCAGCATAGCCGACAAGCTCGAAACCGGCGTGGTTGCCCGCTTCGGCCAGGGCCGTGAAATCAACGAATGCGGTGATGTCCTGCAAGCCAGGCCAAGCCAGTGCATCGGCATGGGCACGATGCCGATAGTGACAAACAAGGGTGCCATCGTTGCGCTCGGCGCGATAGAACTCGGCACGCGGATAGCCATAGTCGACAAACATTGCGATACCCGAGCCCAGACTGCCGAGCACGGCCTGCATCCAGTAGGGCAACTGCGCCAGGATCTCGGATCGGTAGCCTTCGTCGAACTCACGGCCAAGATCCCGTTCGACATGCCTGACGGCGCCGGCAACAAGCGTATCGGCGGGACGATCACAGATCACGAACCGACCTGATTCATCGACGCTGACATGCTCCTCGAACACTTCACCATCGCGAATCGTGAAGCGTGTGGCGGGTAGCGCATCGATCACTTCGTTGGCAAACAGGACACCGCTCCAGCTTTCTTCTGGCGGTCGATCCAGCCACTGCAACCTTGCAAAGAGTTCGGTGGACAATGCCTCGCGCAGACGCTCTTGTTGACGCTCGCGCAGATCGGCGCTCGGCTCCAGAATGCGGTAGCGTCGAGGCAAGACTCCCGCCTCGACAAACGCCAGCATGGCCACTTCGGCGAACGCACCACTGCCACCACCGAGTTCGCAGAAATCGGCCTCAGGTCCGAGTTCGCGCAGGCAAGGAATCAAGGCATCGGCGATGCACTGTGCAAACAGCGAACCGAGTTCGGGCGCAGTGACGAAATCGCCGGCGGCACCGAATTTGATCCGGCCGGCACTGTAGTAGCCGAGCCCTGGTGCGTACAGGCATCGTTCCATGAAGCGCGAAAACGGCATCGGCCCCTGTGCCGCCATTTCGGCACGCAGCAGCGCAACCAGTTGTGCGGAATGGGCGAGTTCCTGGGCAGTCGGGGGCGGCAGGGAGGGCTTCACTGGTTCGTTGCGTCGTCTTGCGGCACTCTGGGCAGGATACCGACGTCAACAGAGAACACCAATGACGGATTTACCGAATCCCCGACCCGTAGTGCTGATTACCGGTGCCGCGCGGCGCGTCGGTGCAATGATTGCGCGCACCCTGCACGGCGCAGGCTACGACCTCGCACTGCATTGCCGGAACTCGCGTGTCGAACTCGACACCTTGATCGATGAGCTCGAGCAGCTTCGTCTTTCGAGTACGCTCGCCTTGCAGGCCGACCTGGCCGATATTGATGGCCTGCCCGATCTGGTCAGCGCCACGATCAGCCGCTTTGGACGCCTTGATGGCCTGGTCAACAATGCATCGGCGTTTTTTCCGACCCCGCTCAGCAGCGCAACGACCGCACGATGGAATGAACTGTTCGCATCGAACGCGCAAGCTCCGTACTTTCTGACCCAGGCGGCTGCGGAACATCTGCGCGATCGCGTCGGAGCCGTCGTCAACCTGCTCGACATCTACGCCGAACGTCCCTTGCCCGGCTACTCGATCTACTGCATGGCCAAGGCGGCGCAGGTCGCCATGACCCGCGCCCTCGCCCACGAGCTCGGTCCGGAGGTACGCATCAACGGCATTGCACCGGGGGCGGTGATGTGGCCGGAAGCCGACAAATCCTATGCCGACAAGGACGAAATCATCGCGCGCACACCGCTCAAGCGCGCCGGCACCGCCGCCGATGTGGCCGACGCGGCGCTGTGGCTGATCCGTGATGCGCAATTCGTCACCGGACAGATTATCCGCGTCGATGGCGGACGCTCACTGGCGATCTGAGAAAAACATCGAGCGCCGCATCAAGGGCAACGCTGCCCAGGCGGCGCTCGACTCAAGTCGGTCAGGCTTTGACCTTGAACGCAGCGTCAAGCATGCCCTTGTCAAAGCCTTCACCGGCATCGCCCTCGGTTGCGTAGCGATACAGCGCGGCGGCATAGACGCCTTGCAGCGCCGCCTGGATCAGGATCAGCAGCAAAAAGGCGATGACCACGCCGACGATCGCAGTGATCGTGATGGCAAGGATGCCGCTCGAAACGGCCAGGAAGATCAGCCCGCCACCGACGAATATCAAGGCAAAGATTCCCAGCCCGAAGACCAGGCCGATACCGGCGGTCCCGATAAGGTTCTCGCCCCAGGTTTTTTTCAGCAATTCGGCACTGCGCTTGACCGCATCAATCGGACCGATGTCCTGACTGACCAGCACCGGCACGACAAGAAACGAAGCCACCGTCCAGGCCAGGCCGATCAGACCGATGACGAAACGGCCGATGAATCCGGCACGCTCCTGCAAGGCGCGCAGAATGACGCCAACGGTAGCCGCGATGACCGCGTAACCAAGGATCGACGGCAGCTTTGACATGGCAATGCGAAAACCATCGGCAACCGTTGGATCGCCACCGTTGAGACGAATCATCGCCGCACCGATCAAGGCCGAATTGAAGAAGATGATGACGAAGTACTGAACCACATAGAAAGCAAACAGGAAGACATAGAACACGGGACTCATGTTTTCGCGATCGAGCCCGCTGAACAGTCCGGCAAAAATGGCCGGCACGAAGAACGTCGCCGCCACGAGGATGCAACTGATCGCCGAAAGCAGCGGAAACACCAGCAGCTCCTTGTCGGAACGCAATACCGAGGCGCTGGCCTTGACCAGTGACCAGCTTTGGGAAAACTTTTCGAACATGAGGATTCCTCTCCGAATCTGTCGATCGACAGCAAAAATGAAGTATAGCCGGGCTGAATCAGCGCGTGTGCTGCGGGTCAGACGATGTTTGAGGATGGAGCATCGTCGGCAGCAACCGGCATCCAGCGTAGAATGCGGTTTCGTCTCCCACGTGCGGTTTTTCTCATGGCTGTCAGTGTCTTCGACCTCTTCAAAATCGGCATCGGCCCTTCGTCCTCGCACACGGTCGGACCAATGCGCGCGGCCGCACGCTTCACCAACCGCTGGCTCGACGAACGCGGCCTGCTCGAAAAGACCGCGCGCATTCGCGCCGAACTGTTCGGATCGCTGGCCTTGACCGGCCGCGGTCATGGCACCGACAAGGCTGTACTCTGCGGCCTGGAAGGCGAATGGCCTGACCAAATCGATCCGGGCGTCATTCCTGAAAAGCTTTCACGCATTCGTGAGAGCAAACGCATTCGACTGCTCGACAAGCACGAGATCGATTTCGACGAGAAAGTCGACCTGATTTTCAACAAGCGACAGAAATTGCCGTTCCACAGCAACGGCATGCGCTTCAGCGCCTTCGATGCCGAAGGCAACGAGCTGGCGACACGCGACTACTACTCGGTCGGCGGTGGTTTCGTCGTCAATCACGATGAGGCGGCTGATGATCGGATTGTCGCCGATACGACGACGATGCCCCATCCATTCAACAGCGGCAATGAACTGCTCGCCCGCTGCGAGGAGACCGGTCTCAGCATTGCCGGCATCATGCTCGCCAACGAACAAGTCTGGCGCAGCGAAGCCGAAATTCGCGCAGAACTGTTGAAATTGTGGAGTGCAATGCAGGGTTGCGTTGCTCGTGGCATGCGCGAATCCGGTGTCCTGCCGGGCGGTCTCAAAGTGCCTCGGCGTGCAGCAGCCATGGCCGCCGAACTGCGCGAGCGCCCCGAGATGTCGCTACGCGATCCGTTGACAATTCTCGATTGGGTCAATCTGTATGCGCTGGCCGTGAACGAGGAAAATGCCGCCGGCGGACGCGTGGTTACGGCACCGACCAATGGTGCGGCAGGCATTCTGCCCGCCGTGATGCACTACTACGATCGTTTCTGCCCTGGCGCGAATGAGGCCGGCATCATTGATTTCCTGCTGACCGCCGGCGCAATCGGCATTCTGTACAAGGAAAACGCCTCGATCTCGGGTGCCGAAGTCGGTTGTCAGGGTGAAGTCGGCGTGGCTTGCTCGATGGCCGCCGGCGGATTGACCGCAGCGCTCGGCGGCAGCATTTATCAGGTCGAGAATGCCGCCGAAATCGGCATGGAACACAATCTCGGCCTGACCTGCGATCCGATCGGTGGTCTCGTGCAGATTCCGTGCATCGAGCGCAATGCGATGGGCTCGGTCAAGGCGATCAACGCGCAACGCATGGCCATGCGCGGCGACGGCAAGCATCACGTCTCGCTGGACAAGGTGATCAAGACCATGCGCGAGACCGGCCGCGACATGCGCGACAAGTACAAGGAAACTTCGCGCGGCGGCCTTGCCGTCAACGTCATTGAGTGCTGAAGCACCGGCATCCGATTCGCGTTGCGGCCCGATCTGTCAGTGCGCCGACTGACCAGCGTTGCCTTTATCAGGAACGATTTCCGTCTGGCTCAGGCGTGCAGGATGCAACGCGCAAGCTGACGCAGTTGTCCGGCTTGCAGCAACTCGACATCACGCTCATCGACGCGAATCAGGCCCTGATCCTGGAATCGACGCAGGACCCGACTGACTGTCTCCGGGGCCAATCGCAAGTGATTGGCGATGTCGCCACGCGCCATGCTCAGGCGAAAGCGCGTCGCCGAAAAACCACGCGCGGCAAATCGATCGGCGAGCAGGATCAAGAAAGCAGCCATGCGTTCGTTGGCGTTGTGATCACCGGCAAGCAGAGCCGCCTTGCCGATATCGGCGCTGAGCAGCCGGAATAGTTGCTGCTGAACACCAGGCATCCGCGTGGCCAGCGTCGCCAACGCAGGAAACGAGAAGCGGCACAGATAGACCGTATCAAGCGCAATCGCATCACACGGATAACGCGCCGGATGGATTGCGTTGAGGCCGACCATTTCACCCGGCAGATGGAAGCCGAGGATCTGTTCGCGCCCTTCCTCATCGACCGTCGAGGTTTTCACCGTTCCGGCACGCACGGCATATATCGATTCAAATTTCTCGCCGGTACTGAAAATGCGGTCGCCGGAATGAAACGGGCCCACATGCTCGACCAGACAGTGCAGATCCTGCAGGGCGGTCTTGTCGAAACCCCCGGGTATGCAGACCTCGCCAAATGCGCAGGTCGAACAGAAGCGAACCTCATCGCCGTCACCTTCACCGGGATCGATGGGCGCAACGCGTTCAATCGGCTTGATATTGCTCATTGCCACCACGTGGATCGCGCCGGAGCGGCGCGTTTCAGTCCATTCGCGACCGCGAGGTCACCCCAACGGACGGACTGGATGATACGCAGGATGCCATCGCACTGTGAACCATCCTGTCGCCGGTGAGTGGCGTGCTGCCCCGGGTTGTGGCTCCAGCCACTCAGTTGCTATCGAGAACCGCCTTGATCGCGGCAATGAAGTCTGGATCGATCTTGCCCATGACATCACTGCGCGCGGCAATCCGACCCTCGGCATCGAGCAGAAGCAACACGCTGGAATGGTTGAATTCACCGTCATCGAGCTGTCGGTACTGGATTCCGAGGACAGCGGCGAGCTTGCGCACATTGGCCGCATCGGTGCGTGCCAGGGTCCAGCGGCTGGATTGGATCTTGCGCTTTTCGGCCTGGGCCTTGAGTGCAGCAGGATCATCGCGTTCAGCATCGAAGCTGACCATCAGCACGGATAGTTTTGCCCGCTGGCTATCGTCCAGTTTGCGCTCGGCCATGCGTGTCGTGTCGATGATCAGCGGACACATGTAGGCACACGAGGTATAGAACATCGTGACCAATCGTGGCTGGCCGCGCAGGCTGGCGAAATTGAAGGTCTTGGCGTTCTGGTCAACCAGCGGGACTTGAAGCTGGTAGACCGAATCACCCGGCAAACTGGCAGCTTTTGTCGCGGTCGCCGACGCCAACAGCAAGCCAACCAGCACGATGCGGGAAATACGGGCAGCATGCCGGATCATGGTGTTGTTTCCTGGTCTGGACGCACACAACGGAAGCCAACATTGCCGGTGACATCCGCTCCTTTCAGTGACGACAGCATGGCGATGCGCATGAGCACCGCGTAGTTGTCGCGATCCTGCATTGACAATGCCCCAGCGCCACAGAACTTGAGCAGATCGGGATCACCCTGGTTGCGATTGTCAGCGCTGACAAACAATGCATTGAAATCATCGACCCATTCCCAGACCAGGCCGTGCAAATCACGCACACCATAAGCATTCGGCGCGCCGCCGACCCACTCGGGATCACCGTTTGAAGTCTTCGAATACCAGCCAAGAATGCGATTTCGCCAGGCTGGATCGTTGCGTGCATCGCGATGTGTCTCATCGGCGGCAGCGACGTATTCCCATTCATGCCAGCTCGGCAACCTGGCATCTTCACTCTCGCAGTAGGCTTGCGCGGCAAACCAGCTGACCTTGACTATCGGTTGCCGGGCTTGTGCATCGGAAATGGATTGATCACCCATCCAGTGATCGAGATAGCGCGACTCGGCAAATACACCGGCCACCTTGTCACGACGCCATTGCGGATGACTCCGCACGAAGGCCAGAAACTCGGCGTTGGTCACCGGCTCAGCGCGCATCGACATGGGCTTGATGATGACATCGAGCGGTGTGTCTGCTGTCGGCAGTACGGATTGATAGGCGCCGCCAGGGATAGCAATGTATTCGGCGGCGACAACAGGAAATGCCAGTGCCAGCGCGATCATTCCTGCAGCCAGCCGGTGTCCCCGCCGGCTGGCTGCACGCTTCACGCTGGAGTCGAAGAAATTCATCACGACAGGCCTTAGTGCGCCGCACCTTCGGAACGCGGTGTTTCCTTGCGCACCTTGCCCACCTGCTCGGCACTGACGCGACCATCATCATTGCCCCAGCTATTGAACACATAGGTCAGGATGTTGGCGATTTCGTCGTTGTTGAGCTGGCTCATCGGCGGCATCACCGAATCGTATTCCTTGCCGTTGACGGTGATCTTGCCGACCAGGCCATTGAGCACGTAATGGATGGCTGCCTCGGGATCCTTGCTCAGGAAATCGGATTTCGCCAGCGGCGGGAACACGCCCGCAAGTCCCTCGCCGTTGTCCTGATGGCAAACCGAGCAGGTTCCCGTGTAATGCGCCTTGCCTGCAGCGATCTGCTGCTCAAGCGTCAGCGTTCCACTGACTGCGGCATCACGCGCCTCGGTGACCGGTTCCAGGCTGACCGCCTTGTCACCCAGATAAACCGAATCCACTTCCTTGCCCGAATAAATCGCCTTGTCTTCCTCACCATCGACCTTGAGGATGGCCAATGCGCCCTTGTTGAAGGCGCGGAAGATCGAGTGATCGACGAGCACGTAGCTGCCCGGCACCTCGACATGGAAGTCGGCCATCATCGCGCCACCCGATGGAATCAGTGTGGTCTGCACGTTTTCCTGATAATGCGTGCCGCCTTCGTACCAGACCTTGTCGAAGATCTCGCCGATGACGTGGAAGCTTGAAACCAGGTTCGGGCCCCCGTTGCCCATGAACAGGCGCACGTGTTCGCCGGTCCTGGCCTTGAGTGCCTTTTCGTTGATCAGCGCGCCTTCCGAACCGTTGAACAGCACATAGGTCGGGTTCTCGTCGATCGCCTTCTGCATGTCGAAGGCCTGCAGGCCCTTCTCGCGGTATTTGCCAACCGTATAGAAATCGCCCTGCATCACGTAGTACTCGTGATCAACGGGCGGCAGACCTTCCGGCGGCTCAACCAGGATCATGCCGTACATGCCATTGGCGATATGCATGCCAACCGGCGCGGTTGCGCAGTGATAGACGAACAATCCGTGATTGAGCGCCTTGAAGGTGAACTGCGATTCATGGCCCGGCGCGGTAAAGCTCGATGACGCACCACCGCCTGGCCCGGTGACGCCGTGCAAGTCGATGTTATGCGGCATTTTTGAATCAGGATGGTTCTTCAGATGGAATTCGACCGTGTCACCCTGGCGCACGCGGATGAAACTGCCCGGCACGGTACCGCCGAAGGTCCAGAACGTGTAAGTCGACCCCTCGGAAATCTCCATTTCAAGTTCGCGAACCTCGAGTTCAACGATGACCTTGGCCGGCGCGGTACGACCCGTGGCTGGGGGAACTTCGGGAGGGCTGGTCAGAATGGCGTGAATCGGCTCACCCTGTGGCGGCCCGAAGTCGCCCTTCGCGGAGCCGCCAGTATCTACCTTCTCGGACGCTGCCAAAGCAGTCTTCGAAGGTGCCTGAGTCTCCGACGAGCAAGCCCCGAGCAACAAGGCAGACAGGGCGATTGCAATCATTACCGGCTTCATTGAATTTCCTTGAATCATGGGTTTTGGAATAGGCCACACGTTATCGAATCGTGGAGAAATCGTCTTGACTCTGATCAAGCAAAAGCGCCCCGCAAAGCCACCTGCGACAGGCTGCCGCAAGCGCTGCAAGGCTTGACGGTCAAGGCTCTGAGCCATTTGCGTTTGGACCAGCGACAGGACACGCTTGCATCCCACCCTGGCCTGCGTGAGTCTGTGCATTGATCATGCCCCCATCAGCAACACCCCTTCTCTCATTCATGCTTGACTGCGCTGCCCACGTTGCGGGTCGCGCGATCGCAATCGACCCATGAACGGTTCACTGACAATCGTTGCCGCGTTGCTGCTCGGCTTGCTCGCCAGCGGTCATTGCATGTTGATGTGCGGAGGCATTTCGATGGCTCTCGGCGTTGCCACGGCCAAAGATGAGCGCGGCCGGCCGCGCCGCCTCCTGCTGCTCGGCTACCAGCTTGGTCGAATCTCTTCCTACGCATTGGCCGGCCTTCTGATCGGAACGATTGGCGGTGGCTTGATCGCGGTGCTCGATATCGAACGCGTGCGCCTCGCACTGCGTATCGCCAGCGCCGCGGCGTTGTTGATTGCGGCCCTGGTCATGCTCGGCGTGCTGCGTGATCCCGGCTCCGGGATCGGCAAGCGGCTGTGGTCAAAGATCGCCCCACTCGGGCGGCGCCTGATGCCGGTGTCAAACCTGCCGCGGGCGTTTGCCTTCGGTGCACTCTGGGGCTGGATGCCGTGCGGACTGGTCTATACCGTGCTGCTGATTGCCGCACTCAATGCCCAGGCCTGGTCCTCGGCGGCAATCATGGCCGCGTTTGGCCTGGGCACCTTGCCGGCCATGCTGATGACTTCATGGGGTGCGCCGCGCCTGCTCGGCATCTTCTCGAATGTCCGCTTGCGTCGATCCGCCGGTATCGTCTTGCTGGCCAGTGCTGCGCTGACCCTGGCCGGGCCGTTGCTGATCGGGCACGCGCCCTGGCTGCAGGGCTGGTTGCCGTTTGATTGCAGCCCCGTTACGCCATCGCAAACGGTGAAGTAATCAAAGTGCGTTCGAGTAGACCGGCTTGTTCTCGCTAGCGGCCATGCCGAGATAGGCATCGAAACACATGGCGACAATCCGCAACAGAAAGCGGCCGCGCGCGGTGACCCGGATCTGACCCGGTGGCAGATCAACAAGACCGTCGGCCTGCAACGATCTCAGACGTACCAGCTCCGACGAGAAGTAGTCTTCGAAATCGATGTCGAAGTGACGACCAAATGCCTGCATGTCGAGTTCGCCGAGGCACATGAGCTGCTGGATCACCTCAGCACGGATCACATCGTCATCACTGAGCAACATGCCACGTTGCATTGGCAGTTGGCCGTGGTCAATCGCCATGTAGTAGCCCTGCAGATTGCGCGCATTCTGGTGGAAGCTGCGGCCGATATGACCGATCGAACTCATGCCAAGACCAATCAGATCGCAATCGCCATGAGTTGAGTAGCCCTGGAAATTTCGCTGCATCGTGCCCTTGCGCTGGGCGCGCGCGAGATCATCGTCGGGCAAGGCGAAATGATCGAGTCCGATAAAGCGGAATCCAGCGGCTGCCAGTGTCTCCACGGTCTGACCAATCAGCGCGAGGCGAGTCGCCGCATCGGGCAGGTCAGCGGCCTTGATCTGGTGCTGCGCGCGGAAGCGCTCCGGCATGTGCGCGTACGAGTAAGTCGCGATCCGATCAGGTCGCAACGCAATGACCGCATCCAGAGTGCGGGCAAACTTCGCGGTCGTCTGTTTCGGCAAACCATGGATCAGATCGACACTGACCGAGCGGAAGCCGACTTCGCGTGCCGTGTCGATGATTTCGCGCGTCTGCTCGACGCTCTGCACGCGATTGACCGCGAGCTGCACATCGTGATCGAAGTCCTGAATGCCGAGGGAAAGCCGATTGAAGCCGGCATTCGCCAGCATGCGAACCGTCGCCGCATCGGCAAAGCGGGGATCGACCTCGATACCGAATTCCCGATCCGGCTCATCGGAAAGATTGAACCCGCCACGCAGCGCATCGAGCAAGCGAATCATCTGTTCGGCATCGAGAAAGTTCGGCGTGCCTCCGCCCAGATGCAACTGGTTGACGCGCCGATCCCGATCGAACATCGGTGCCGTCAGCTCGATCTCGCGCAGCAAGCGCCCAAGATATTCATCGGCGCGTCGCCGATCCCGGGTAATGATGCGCGTGCATCCGCAATAGAAGCACGGGCTCAGACAAAACGGTATGTGCACATAGATCGATAGCGCGCGCGGAATCGGATCCTCGTTCGAGGCGCGAACGATGGCGCGCAATTCCGCCTCGGAGAATTTTTCATGGAACTGCGGCGCAGTCGGATACGAGGTGTAGCGAGGCCCGCGAATGTCGTAGCGAGCGACCAGCTCCGCATCGAACACCTGGGTGCTTGCGGAAATCGGCGATGGATGAAAATGAGTGAGCGTGGCCATGCGTGGATCCTGCGCGAAGCCGGCCATGCCCGCCTTGATCCATGTCAACCGGAATTGCGTGGTGGGCCCACCAGGACTTGAACCTGGAACCAACGGATTATGAGTCCGCTGCTCTAACCAATTGAGCTATAGGCCCGTTGCGGGTTTCTCGTGGATGCTGGTGGTGATTCGGCTGGATCGCCAATCTTGCGTGCAGCGCAATCACCGATGACGGCGGGCCGATTCAACCCGTCTGTTCCGTCGAGGCGCGCGATTGTAGCGGTAACGGCACCCGTGTGGGCAGTCGGCGTCTGCTCGGGTTGCCTCATTTCAACGGAAATCAAAGGTTGGACGCCGTCAGCACTTGCCCGGACAATGGCAAATATCGGTCACTGTTGCGGAAGTCCAGTCTCGCATGCGCATTTTTTCGCTGGAAGGGAAACTCGCTGCCGCCCTGTTGCTGTGGTCGATACTGACGGCGGCGTGCGTGGCACTTCTGATCGCCTGGCTCGATACCCCGGTCATTGCGGCGACATTCGCGGTGCTGATTTTGTGCCTGCCTGGCTTGTGGCTGGCCCGACGTCTCGCTCGTCCCGTGGCCGCCCTGATCCGCGCCCTCTCCGGCAGCGTGACGGCTTTTGGCGATGGCGATTTCAGCTTCTCGATTCGCAATACGCGACGCGATGAGGTCGGCGATCTGGTCGATGCGCACAATGAACTCGGTCGCGTATTGCGCGAACAGCGACAAAACCTTTTCCAGCGTGAGCTGCTGCTCGATACCGTGGTGCAGAACACGCCAACCGCACTGACCCTGATTGAGCCCGGTGGACATGTGGTCTATGCCAATCTGGCGGCTCGCGCACTCTTGAATGGCGGTCGTGCGATGAACGGCTCGCTGATCGACACGATCGTTTCCGAGGCGCCGCCACAATTCGCCGAAGCGCTGTCGGCTGGAGCGGACTCCTTGTTCAGCGTGGAACTCAATCACGAGGAAGAAACTTTCCATCTCTCACAGCGGACATTCAAGCTGCAGGGACGGACCCATCGCATGATCCTGCTTCGACGCATGACTCGCGAACTGTCGCGCCAGGAGGTCGCAACCTGGAAAAAAGTCATCCGCGTTGTCAGCCATGAGCTGAACAATTCCCTGGCACCGATTCGCTCGTTGTCGCACTCCGGCAGGGAACTGGCGCGGCGCGGCGAGTTGCAGCGTCTTGAACAGGTATTCGGCACCATCGAGGAGCGCGCCGAACACCTGGGCAGTTTTGTCCAGGGCTATGCGCATTTCGCCAAATTGCCGACCCCGCGGGCTTCATCGATCGAATGGGCGCCATTTCTGGCGGCGCTGGGACAGCACTCGCAGTTCACCCTCGCAGGGCTACCGCCAGCGAACCCGGGTTGGTTCGATCGTGCGCAGATCGAGCAGATGTTGATCAACCTGCTCAAGAACGCGCGTGAATCAGGCAGCGATCCCGATTCCATTGAATTGGCCATTGGAGAGCGTGGACGCGAACTGCGCATCGATGTCCGTGATCGCGGCCCGGGCATGTCCGAAACGGTGCTGTCGAATGCCTTGCTGCCATTTTATTCAACCAAGCGCAGCGGCAGCGGCCTCGGCCTGGCCCTGGCTCGCGAAATCGCCGAAGCCCATGATGGGCGGCTGCAATTGGCGAATCGGGCCGGGGGAGGGCTGCAAGTCAGTCTGATTCTGCCGCAGGGCATCAGGCCAAATTGAATACCTTTGCACGCACAGTCCTGCTAGATTGCTCCGACCTGAATTCGCGCGGAGAGCGAAAATGAGTGGTGGTTTTTTTGTTGGCCTTGTCATCGTTGTCATCGCGTTTATCGTGCTGGCCAAGCTCGTGCGCATTGTTCCGCAGGGATTCGAGTGGACCGTACAACGCTGGGGCAAGTACACGCATACGCTGAGTCCGGGCTTCCATTTGCTCGTTCCAATCGTGCAAACGGTCGGACACAAGATCAACATGATGGAACAAGTGCTCGATGTGCCCTCGCAGGAAGTCATCACCAAGGACAATGCGGTTGTCCGCGTCGATGGTGTCGTCTTCTATCAGGTACTCGATGCAGCCAAGGCGGCCTACGAGGTGTCCAGTCTCGAACAGGCGTCGCTGGCTCTGGTCATGACCAATATCCGAACCGTGCTCGGCTCGATGGATCTCGATGAGTCGCTGAGCAAACGCGACGTCATCAACGCCAAATTGCTCACCGTGGTCGACGAGGCCACCCACCCATGGGGCGTCAAAGTCACACGCATCGAGATCAAGGACATTTCGCCTCCACGCGATCTGATTGAGTCAATGGCGAGGCAGATGAAAGCCGAACGCGAGAAGCGCGCCAACATCCTCGAAGCCGAAGGTTTCCGCCAGGCTGCGATCCTCAAGGCCGATGGCGAGAAGCAGGCCGCCATCCTCGAAGCCGAAGGTGAGCGCGAAGCCGCGTTTCGCGAAGCCGAGGCACGCGAACGACTGGCTGAGGCCGAAGCCAAGGCGACGACCATGGTCTCCGATGCAATCGCCGGCGGCGATATCAACGCGATCAACTATTTCGTTGCCAACAAGTATGTCGAGGCACTCAAGGAAATGGCCAATTCACCGAATCAGAAGATGTTGCTGATGCCATTCGAGGCCAGCGGCATCATCGGCTCACTGGCCGGAATTGCCGAGATCGCCAGGAACGCCTTTGACAAGACTCCGCCGCCGCCACCCGCGCCGCGCAGCGGCCCATCGATCATGCGCTGAGCAGGAAGCCGATATGGAAAGTTCGATCTCCAGCCTTCTGGCCAGCTACGGTTGGTGGTTACTGGCTCTGCTGCTGATCGCGGCAGAGATGATTACGCCTGGCTATTTTCTGCTCTGGATCGGACTTGCCTCGGCCGTGATGGGCCTGATCATGCTGGCCGTGCCGGGCCTGGCATTTCTCGCACAAGCGGTGCTCTTCGCCCTGCTTTCCATCGCCTTGTGTTTCGTCTACTGGAAATACATCCGTCCCGCTGCAGAGCGACGCGACGATCAGCCGCTGCTGAACAGAAAAGGCGACCGCATGATCGGTCGCCGCGTGACCGTGGTCGATGCCATCGTCAACGGTCGCGGCAAGGCCAAGGTCGGTGATTCTGTCTGGCTGATTCAGGGCGAGGATTGTGCGTCCGGAACGTCCGTAACGGTCACTGCAGTCATTGGCACGACCCTGCAAGTGGTTGCGGATCCGCAGCCCTGACCCGGCGGGCGGTCGCACTGCCTGACCGGACCTCCCGACACAGGCGCCAGCGCCGTCCATTTTCTATAATCGATTGTTCAAACTAGGTTGACGACATGACCCGCAAAACGGTTCTGAACGAGTCGCATCGCGCGCTCGGAGCAAAAATGGTCGATTTCGGTGGCTGGGACATGCCACTGAATTACGGTTCGCAGATCGACGAACACCACGCGGTACGCCGCGATGCCGGCATGTTTGATGTTTCGCACATGACCGTGGTCGACATGCATGGGCCACGCACTCGGGAGTTTCTGCGCCATCTGCTGGCCAATAACATCGACAAGCTCAAACGGCCCGGCAAGGCACTGTATTCGTGCATGCTCAATGCCGAGGGCGGCGTGATCGATGATCTTATCGTCTACTACGTCGAGGACGATTTCTTCCGCACCGTCGTCAATGCCTCAACCCGTGAAAAGGATCTGGCATGGATCAGCCAGCAGGCAGCGACTTTCGGCGTGCAAATCCGTGAGCGCGATGATCTTGCGATGATCGCTGCCCAGGGCCCGCAAGCCCGTGACAAGGTGGCATCAGTGCTCGATGCGGAGCTTGCCGCTCGTGCGCTCACGCTGGCAAAGTTCGTTGCCGTGCAGGATGGCGACCTGTTCATTGCCCGCACCGGCTACACCGGCGAAGACGGTTACGAAATCATGCTGGCCGAATCGGCAGCGATTGAGATGTGGAGTCGACTCATTGCCGCCGGCATCAAACCGGCAGGACTCGGCGCGCGCGACACCCTGCGACTGGAAGCGGGGATGAACCTGTATGGCCAGGACATGGATGAGTCCATTACGCCGTGGGAAGCCGGTCTTGGCTGGACAGTGTCGCTGGACGAAGGTCGCGACTTTATCGGCCGTGCTGCTCTGGAAGCCCAGAAGGCCTCCGGCGTGCCGCGCAAGATGATCGGCATCGTCATGGACGAGAAAGGCGTTCTGCGCCATGGCCAGACCGTCATCACTGATGCCGGCAATGGTGAAATCCTGTCAGGCACGTTTTCTCCGACCCTCGGCAAGGCGATTGGCTTTGCGCGCATTCCTGCCAACGCGGGTGAGGAGGTGCACGTCGATATTCGCGGACGCCAGATTCCGGTGCGCGTGGTCAAATATCCGTTTGTGCGTGATGGTCAGGCGGTAGCTGATTGAGTTTCGCCGCCCATTGCTGTGGCTGATAGAATCCGCAACGAGCTTTTCCCTACCTCGACCCTTCATCCAGGCCAGAAGACATGAAAGAAATACCCGGTGATCTGTTGTTCCTCAAATCCCACGAGTGGGTCCGTGTTGAAGATGACGGCACGGCTACTGTCGGCATTTCCGACCATGCGCAGGGCTTGCTCGGTGATCTGGTCTATGTCGAACTTCCAGACGTTGGCGATAGCGCGAAGCCGGGAACGGCGGCGGCGGTTGTCGAATCCGTCAAGGCAGCTTCGGACGTATATTCTCCGGTCAGTGGTGAGATCGTCGCAGTCAACGAAGCCCTCGCCGATACTCCGGAAACGATCAACGAAGATGCCTATGGCGAGGGTTGGATTTTCGTCGTCAAACTCGATAGTCGCGACGAGCTCGATGACATGCTCGGACCCGACGCATATGCCGAGCTGATTGAAAACGAGGAAGGCTGAGTCGAATTCACACCAGTCGTCTTGAGTACATGGAAGCGGGCCAGGGAAATCTGGCTCGCTTTT
The DNA here is from genome assembly GCF_035703485.1 of Dokdonella sp. Lineage (GTDB taxonomy): Bacteria > Pseudomonadota > Gammaproteobacteria > Xanthomonadales > Rhodanobacteraceae > Dokdonella. The sequence goes on from NZ_DASSYD010000207.1 coordinate 66,646, forward strand.
TTTTGCTCTCAATGCGCGTTCAAGCAAAATAATTCTCGCCTTCATTTGGCTGCGGTTTAGCTTGTCGCGGCATCACTTTTCGTCGTTGAAGCAGGGACTTGAATGATGACAATTCAATCGATCGGCGAAGCAATGAATGAGAGCAGATTGCAGGTTTTAACCCGCCATAGGGCGATATATCTAGCTATCCGGGTTTTGTCCTGAATTATGTCGGGACGTATAAACGTCTATATGGCTCATACAAAACAGTTGGACTCATTGCACGTTACTGAAAGTTCAGCGCGGCACTGGCACTGGCGATGGAAACTCCAGAGCCTTGTTTTTTGTCAGAAATCTGTTGACACTCGCATCCGACAAGCATAATTTTCGCGTCAGCAACACTACGGAATCCAAAATAGAATCATGGCTGCATCCAGATTCGTCGAACCCTATATCGAGCACGGCCTGAAATCATCGGCCACAAGAAAAATCACGGTATCGATTCCACTGCACATCCTTCGACTTCTGTCCGATGAACGGACCCGGCGCCAGGTAGCGAACCTGCGCCACGCGACAAACAGCAACCTGCTGTGCGAAGCATTTCTTCACGCTTTTACTGGGCAACCACTGCCAACTGACGAGGAGTTAAGACGCGATATGGCCACAAAGAAAGCAACAGCGAAAAAGAAACCAGCTGCGAAGAAACCTGCCGCCAAAAAAGCGGCAAAGAAAGTAGCTGCCAAGAAGGCTCCAGCAAAGAAGAAGACAGCCAAGGCCAAAGTGGCCAAAGCTGTAAAGAAAGCTCCAGCAAAGAAGGTCGCAGCCAAGAAGGCGCCGGCGAAAAAGGCTCCAGCAAAGAAAGCTGCGAAAAAGACGGTGAAGAAGGTCGCAGCGAAGAAAGCTCCGGCCAAAAAAGTCGCAAAGAAGGCTGCGAAGAAGAAAACAGCCAGGGCCAAAACAGCGACAGCCATGAAAAAGGCGCCGGCCAAGAAGGCGGCCGCAAAGAAGGCTCCAGCAAAGAAAGCTGCCAAAAAGGCCGCCAAGAAGAAATAGTGTTCCTTGAGGTTGGTTGTCGGCTGGCAACCAACCCTTGACTGGACGCCGCGCATCGCATCGTTGGTGCCAGGCAGTACAGAGTCACTGCACACCAAGTGCAGGTAAATAAGCTTCATGATCCAGCAATCGAACTCCTCTCCCTGCGGTATGCCCAGCGCAGGGAGAGATTTCGAAAAGCGGATTCAGCTTTTTGAAGTGCTCGAAACTTTCGGCCAGCTGCCCGCGAATAGCTACAACCGGGTTTCAGGCTCCGCCGCATGCAGCTCATCGGGCCTGGTTCGCGACTGAAGAATCCTCGCCACCAGCATTGATCCCGCTGATGATCGAATCAGCGACCATCCGAAGCTTGCTGTCGAGTGTACCGACCGGGTCACATCGCGCAGTCGACCGCGGCCCATCAGCAGGCCGGCAACGAACCCGCCTCCCACCAGCAAAGTCGGCCGCCAGCGCTCGAATCTGTCGCTCAGGTCTTCCGTTTTCAGTTTCAGCTTTTGTCGTCGCGCGATCAGATTGACCGAAGCGCTCCGCACCCGTTGGCGATCATCCTTGAGACTCATGCATCCTCCGGCCCGGTTGCTGAACTGACTTCGTTGTCGTTGACGGATCTGACCGAAACGATCAACGCGCGTGTTTGTGGAAGGCTCACATCCCGCCAGCATCGGCGCATCGCCAAAGTTACCCAGACCACGCCGCCCAGATTGATGGCGGCAACCACTGCAACACCAAGAAAAAGGTTTCCGCTGAGCTGGTAGACGCCGAGCGCAATCGCTGCAATTGTCGATAGCCAGGCGCCAGCGCCGAGCGCAACAAGCGCGAACGCCAGCCAGACAATCGTCAGTGCGCTGCTGCGTGCCAGGCGAAGCTCGCTGCGCAACAGGCTAAATGACGCCTCAATGACCTGGAGTGCGCCACGCAACGCGTCGCGCATCGTATCCAGCAGCGAATCCGCTGTTGCGGGAGCAGCCTCATCGATACTTTCATTTTCTGCCGGCACGTTGTTGAACTCAGCGACGACGCATCATGCGCGTAAGCAATACCCCTGCGGCCACCGCGATTCCGACGGCTGCCAGTGGATGTGCGCGAATCTGCTCCGACGCCACCGTTCCGAGTCGCTTGGCGCCATCGCCGAATCGCTCACCCGCGGCATTCAGTTCATCGTGCAGGGCACTGCCGTTGTTGCGCAGGCGCTCGCTGAAGCGACTGGCGCTACTTGCCACCTGATCGATTCCATCGCTTATCTGATCCGCGATCTTGCTCGTGACCTGATCGTTGCCATCAATCGCCTTGGCTCCTGATTTTGCTGAAGTGTTCATGGGAATTCCTCTTTGCGTTCAATGCAGACTTTGCTGACATGACCCAGCGTCGCGCCAGATATCTGCTGCAACCATGCTTGCACGGGCTCCCTGAAGCCCGCATTGATGGAGGCATCCGGCATGGCAGCGACAGCTCCCGAATATGGCGTGGCGTGTGCGCAATTTCCGCAGGTGTGACACCTTGCACGGTAATGCGCTATCTTTCTTGCGTCCGTAGGTCAAGTGATGTTGAGGACAGGGGCGCAGATTTCAAGCGATGCAACACGAATCGCTTGTCTGACGCGGATGCTTCAGAACAGGTACTGCGATGCGCGGACCTGGAAGTGAGCCGGGCTTTTCAGCCGACTCATTGTCGAGTCGCGCGCCGCGGAACTGTTCAGATATTCCGCTTGAGCTCTTGTTGGGCACGCCACTTGCATGCGTGATTGTCTTGTCTTGCATTTCCGGAGCGTCTGGCCACCATGAAATCGTCCTCTTCTCACTCACGTTCCGTGCGCGGCTCAGCCGCACTCACGATCATAATCATTCTCATCTTGCTGGCTGCAGCGGCCGCAGGCGCCTGGTGGTACCTCACCCAACGTGGAGCCGCCGTGCCAACAGCGGGACCCGCCGCAACGACAGCTCCGATATCGGGCTCCGCAACCGCCGAAGATGCTGAAGCAAAGGCGGCCGCCGCCGCAGCCGCGGCCGCCGCGGTCGAAGGCCTGAGTATTGACCAGCTCTATCGCGAAGCGCGCAAGGCCATGGCCGATCAACGCCTGGTGGCTCCTGCCGGCAACAATGCACTGGAGTTCTATCTCGCCATCCTCGAAAAGGATGAGAACAATACTGGAGCAGCCGATGCACTGCGCGAACTGTTTCCGTTCGCCAGCGGCACCGCAGAACAGGAAATCAACCAGGGCAACCTGGAAGAAGCTGATCGCATCATCGAGTCGCTGGCGAAGGCCGATCCGAGCAACTACACCTTGACCATCTTGCGCAGCAAGCTCGACGCCAAGAGCAAGCAGCTTGAACAACAAGCCGCAGAAGCTGCGGCAGCCGCGGCTGCACCACCGCCGACGCCAACGCCGCCAACAAGTGTTGTCGACGAAGCCACTCAACCCGCTTCGGACACAGCCGCAGCGGTCGATGCCACACCACAACCCGCACCGCCACCTGCACCTGCCGTGGCCGCTCCGGCACCCCAGCCGGTCGCGGCCGCACCAAGAGGCGAAAGCCGTGACGTCGATGTGGTGACCCCTTCACCGCCCAGCTACCCGCGTGCGGCCGCAAGAGATCGCCAGGAAGGCTGGGTCGAAGTCGAATTCACGGTTACTGCGGACGGCAAGGTTGTCGATGCAAAGGTAACCGCATCCGATCCCCAACGCGTCTTCGATCGCGAGGCGATCCGCTCCATCGAACGTACCCAGTTCAGTCCGCGAATGGAAAACGGAGTCGCAGTCAACGCAACGGTCCGTCGCCGCATCGAGTTCAAGCTGGGACGCTGAAGTAGCACGCGAATGAAGTAGGGAGAGCGATCGCGCAATGCGATCGCTCTCTTTTTTTGCCGTGACCCAAACAGCCGGTCGGATTCGCTAGGCCATCAATGCATCACGCAGATCCACGAGCAGATCATGTTCTGCGTCGACAACGCTTCTTGATCCGCGCAATCTCAGCAGCCTGCTCATCGCCGCTTCATGGGTATCGCCAATGAGGTTGTGTTCGAGTTGTCCGGCAAGATCGGTCAACATCAACAAACCCATCCCTCGCAAACTTCCATGATCTGCCACCGCGGCATTGCGCAGTTGGGTCGATGCTTCGTTGCGTGCCTGGATGGAGCGCAACGGGAAATGCAGCTTGCTCCACGGCAGCCACGATTCACGAACCCGGTGCAATACATCCCGCCGAAACAAGCTTTCGAGCAAATTGAAACTTGTCGGATTCAATCGGCCAACCAGCAACTCGACCGCAGCCGAAGCCGGCAAGCCGCCTACCGGCCCGGCGAGTATCTGGGCGGCCGCCGCGAGTTGCGGATGGGTGGTTGGCAGAAGCGGTTCGATGACGAGATGTTTGCCCTGATAGCGCAACCTGCGTTGCTCGAACAAATCGAGAATCAGCGCAGCTGCGCACAACAGGTTGGCGTCTGCATGTGACCGCGAAGCATCGAAATCGCCCGATTTCGGATCAATGCACAACAACATCAATTGTTCGGCTATCAGCATTCAATGCCTCCCGGCAACGCTTGCAGCCCTGTAGGTCAACAATCCACGGACTTGGCAAACTTTTGAAACGCACTCGGGCGAGTGAGAGACAAGACAAAGCGAGCAACAAATGCGCAATTCGCATGCGAAAACTTGGCATTTTCAAGCACGTTTCGCCGTCGTGTCGCTCCGACCGAGTAGAATTTCGACAAGCTGACCAGGCAACCATCAAGCCTCTGGCTGCCGTCCGTAATGGAACCTGCCTGATCCTGCAAGGCTCTTCCAGCGTGAGCCCGAGCGGCGCAGGAACGCACGCTCATTTGACGTCACCACCTTTTCTGCTTGCGACACGTGTCGGACCAACTCCGGCCCAGTCCACTGAAGGCAAGCCCAGGTAGCGATCAAACAGCATCGGCATCAACCCCGCCGGCGCAGCCGATTCACAATTCCAGAGCATGACCATTCCGACTTTCCTTTTCGGCAGAAAGCCAATCATTGCGCGGTAGCCTTGCACGGCGCCCGCATGAAACACGAGTCGCTCGCCAGCATACTCGTAAACACGCCAACCAAGCGCATATTGCGCATCAAGCAAGCGCCCCCGACGCCACGGCGTCGAGCGCAAGTCACGCGGAGTTTCGACCAGCGGTGTCTGCAAGGTATGCAGGAGATCTGCCGACAGGACATCAGGCCGCCCTCCCATTTGCGCGATCAACCACTGCTCCATGTCGCGGAGACTTGCATTGACTCCAGCGGCCGGCGGCATTCGATAGTAGACCTCGTTGGGCATGAAAGCCTTCCACTGCTTTCCCCGGCGTCGATGCGGCCGCGCCCAATGAGCCGATTGCTCCAGGGCATCGCGTCCGTAGCTGGCGGTTTCCATTCCCAGCGGATGAAAAATGCGTTTGCCAACCTCGTGGTAGAAAAAGCTGCCGGTCAACGCGTAGGTGATATCGCCGATCAGACTGAAGGCGATGTTCTGATACGCGTAGCACTCGCCCACCGGACAGGCGATCGGCACCTCGTTGAGGCGCTCCACCAACAACGGGTAGGGCTCATTCTGCTCAAGCAAATTGTCATAGGTATTGTGTGGAAGCCCGACCCGATGGCTGAGAATATCGGCGACCGTGAGCTTGTTGCTGTTGCCCGGATCCGCAAGTGCGAACGTCGGCAACACACTGGTCACTTTCGTATCCCAGCTCAACTGACCATCCTCGACCAGCAAGCCGCTGAGCGTCGTGGCGAATGCCTTGGATAGCGAGGCGAGGCGAAACACGGTATCTGCCTCGATCTTTTCCGAGCGCCCGGTATCGGCGTATCCGATCATCCGTTCGTGAACGACCTGGTCCGCCTGAATCACGGCGATGGCAAGCCCGGATACCTGATTGGCCGATTCAACATGGTCTATCCAGCGATCCAGGTCAGCCATGATCGGCTGGATATCCTGGCTGATCGCATGAGGATCAACTTTCGGCTTGTGGCCGGACAAGGAAGCTGCAGCAGACCGATGGTGCGACTTCGCCGACTTTCGATTCGCAGCATCAGCAGTCGAGGCCAGCAGGGAAGTTGCTCCGATCAGCAGGAAAAGGAAGCATGAAAGTGAGCCGCGATTGAAAATCATGGCTGCCGGCAAGCCCATGTTATGCTCGATTTCATCGTTAAAGCCTTGTTTTCCGGAGAGCAGGAAATGACTACTTTGATTGTCCTTGGCGTCATCGTTTTGTTCGCTTTCTATGCCATTGGTATCTACAACGGACTGGTCACGGCACGCAACAGCTACAAGAACGCGTTTGCCCAGATTGATGTCCAGTTGACCCGTCGCTACGACCTGATTCCAAATCTGGTCGAGACTGCCAAAGGCTACATGAAACATGAGCGCGAAACTCTGGAAGCCGTCATACAGGCACGCAATTCTGCCGCGTCCGGTTTGTCGGCTGCAAAGGCCAATCCGGGCGACCCGGCGGCCATGAAGCAATTGTCAGGCGCCGAGAATGTCTTGACCCAGACTCTGGGGCGCTTGTTCGCGCTTTCCGAGGCCTATCCCGACCTGAAGGCCAACCAGAACATGATGCAACTCAGCGAAGAGCTGACCACAACCGAAAACAAGGTCGCGTTCGCACGTCAGGCCTACAACGACTCGGTCATGAGCTACAACAATGCGCGCGAGGTTTTCCCAAGTTCGATCGTGGCCAACATGTTTGCGTTCACGCCGGCACAGTTGCTTGAGATCGAAGCACCCGAGAAGCGCGAAGCGGTGAAGGTTTCTTTCACTTGATGGTTCTTGCGGACGACTTGCCGACGACGGCGGTTGGTCGCATCAAGGCAACGCCGGTTTCGTCGTGAATTTTTTTGCCCACCAGGAACTCGCCCGCAAGCAGACGCGGCGCATGATCGTGCTGTTCACGATCGCCGTCATCTGCATTGTCATTGCCGTTGATTTTGTCGTCATGGTCGCACTTGGCATTGGCAGGGAGAGTCGACGTGGCGTGGCCGACGTCGGGATCGGCCCGATGATCCTCACCAGCCTCGGCGTAGTCGCCGTAATCGGTCTGGCCACGCTGTACCGGATTTCAACGCTTCGGGCAGGTGGCAGTGCGGTAGCAAGGCAGCTGGGCGCCACACCCGTGCCCGTCGATACCATCGATTTCGCCTACCGGCGGCTGCGCAATGTCATCGAGGAAATCGCTATCGCTTCCGGCGTGCCCGTGCCGGAAATCTTCGTGCTTGAGGAAGAAACCGCCATCAATGCGTTTGCCTCCGGCTACTCGCCCGCCGATGCCGCCGTCACGGTCACTCGCGGTTGCCTCGACAAGCTTACCCGCGAAGAACTTCAGGGCGTCATCGCCCATGAATTCAGTCATGTCCTGAATGGCGACATGCGTCTGAACATCCGCCTGATGGGTGTGGCTTTCGGCATCCTCGTGCTGGCGATTGTCGGACGCAGGATCGCCGAGATCTCGGGACGATCCCGCAGTCGCGACAGCGGCGGCATTGTCATTCTCGGCATCGCCCTGCTGGTTGTCGGCTATATCGGTATCTTCTTCGCTCGCCTGATCAAGGCCTCGATTTCGCGCCAGCGCGAGTATCTGGCCGACGCCTCGGCGGTGCAGTTCACGCGCCAGACCGAAGGCATCGCCGGCGCCCTGAAGAAAATCGGCGGGCTGGCCGAAGGTTCAAAGCTGACCAGCCACGACGGTGAGGAAGTCGCCCATATGCTGTTTGGCGATGGCGTCGGCTATTCCGCGCTGTTTGCCACGCACCCGGCTCTGGTCGACCGCATTACGCGCCTGCAACCCCAGTTCAATCCTGCGGAATTCGCCGAGATTGCCAAGGACTGGACCCAGCCGCTGCGCGTGGGCGAAACCGATGATCCGAATGCATCGCTGTCGGGTTTCGCCCCGGCCCGATCATCGACAGCAGCGGCCTCGGCGAGTCAAAGCGCGAGCCTGCCGCCTGCGGCTCGCGAGATGCGACTGTCAGCAAGCGGTGTTTCCGATCAAGTTGGCCATCCCGACACTGGCGACTATGTAGCCGCTGCCGCACTGAGCACGTCGATCCCTGGCGCGCTGAACCTGGCCGCACACGGACGCGATCAGTCGATGCTTGTCGTCTACGCGCTGCTGCTGCATGCCGATCAGACGGTTCGCGATCGGCAAATCGAAGTGATCACGCACTATCATGACGCCGGCAGTGCAGCCGAGGTCAGTGCGCTTGCCGAGCAAACCCGGGCACTGCATCCGATGCAGCGATTGCCGCTGGCGGCGATGGCGTTCCCTGCCTTGCGCCGACACCCTCGACCGAGCCTGGAGGTTTTCATCCTCACCCTTCAGCAACTGATCAAGGCCGATGGTCGGGTCAGCCTCGAGGAATACTGCCTGGCCAAGCTGGTCAGCATCCAGGTCATCGATGCCCTCAGCCCCTCAGCAACACGGGTGACCGGTCGCATAAAGCTCGGCGATGTCAAAGCCGAACTCTGCGACCTGTTTTCGGTGGTTGCCGAGTACGGACACGATGACGCCGAAAGCGCGCGCCGCGCCTATGTGCTTGGCCTCAATGAAGTGCTGCCGAACGCGAAACCTTCCTATGAGCCACCCGAAAACTGGCAGGCCGCACTTGATCGCGCCTTGCCTAACCTTGATCGGCTGACCCCGGCAGGCAAAGAGCTGGTCGTTCGTGGGCTGACCTGTGCGATCAGCGCCGACGGCGTGGTCAGTGTCAATGAGGCCGAATTGCTGCGCACGGTTTGTGCCGCTCTGCATTGCCCTTTACCGCCGATTCTCCAGCAACAGGGTTGAGCGCATCAGCGATCCGCATCATGACAACATTGATCGCGATGCACTCGCCACATCCTGATAGCGGACGTTGCGATAAGACGCGCGCTCAGGGAGCATAGCGGCCCCGCCGCAGATTCCGAACCAATGAGCCGAGATTCCGATGCCGTCGATGCTCGACTTGAGCAGGTTCTGAGCGATTTTGGCTCGCGCCTCGGCGTGCTGATGCGCGGCTATCGGCTTGATCGACATGGCATTGATCCGGCCGATATCGAGCAGGAAGTGCGAATTCGACTGTGGAAAGCAATTTCGCGTGACCGCTCCGGGGCCTTTCATGCGTCTTATGTGCAGAGAGTGGTTGCAACGACGGTGATTGATGCGTTGCGGCGAGCGGAAGTCAGGGCGACCGAGCCCTTGCCCGAGGATGATGGTGAATCCGGCCAGTTGCCGGATGAAGGCATCAGCCCCGAGCAAACCGCAAGTGACGGTGAACGCATGGAGGGGCTCAAGCGTTGCCTGGCGGAGATTCCGGAACGCCGACGCCTGCCAATCACCCTGCACCTGCAAGGCTATTCGTTGCAGGAAATTGCCGATGTGGTCGGAACCTCGGCCGAAGCGGCGAGAAAATTGGTAACACGCGGCCTGAGCAGTTTGAAAACTCGTCTGCGAGAACTGGGATACGGTGAATTCGATGACTGAGCGTAGCTTGTCAAAACTCTACCGAAGCATGGGCGACCAGGCGCTTGGCTCCGACCTGCTCGATGCTGACACACTGCTTGCCGCATCCAGTGGAAGCTTGTCCGGCGATCGTCGCGATGAAGTTGCCGCACGCCTGTCGCGCTCACCGGTGCAAACCGATCTGGTGCGCCTGCTGCACGATCTGAATGCTGACTCTGCAAAAGTTGCGCAGGCCGTCAATTCGCGCCAGTCGCTGGTACATTCACGCGATGGCCGTCGAACTCGTCATGCCGGCGATCCACGTCGCCATGCAACCCAGCTGCGTTGGGCGGGCCTTGCCGCAGGCCTGGTACTGGTTTTCGGTTTCGTGCTCTGGCATCCGCAGACCGATCACTCCAGCGACCAGACGATGGCAGCTGCGGTCAAACCTGATCGCATCTTCACCAGTCAGGATCGGATCTTCAGCATGAACGACGATGCGCTGCCCACAAACGCCGCTGACAACGTCTTCCGATCGAATTTCAACGGCGGCTGAATTTTCGCGAATGCGTATTGTGACATCGTAAAAAGCCCGGCATGCCGGGCTTTTTCATTTCCGTTTGACATTCCCAAGGGGGGGGGGGCATACTTTGTTCCATCTGCAGTGATGCAGATAATGTTTATTAAGGAGAAACAATGAACCCCCTAAGAAGTATTCTATTGGCGGTGCTGCTAGCCGTAATCCCATCAGCGGTATATGCGCAGGTCTCCAGTTATAGTCTGGGTCTGCAGAACGATCAAACTCAGAACAGAGTGACGCTGGTTTCAATCATGACTGAGGGTAGAGTTGTCACGGATTCGCAGGTGTTCCCGACCGCCGAAGATCTTTATATGGCGTTTGGAATGGACCCGGCCGCCACATTAACTGGCTACGGCGATCCCCCGATGACCCCTCCTCCTCCCCCGCCAGGTTCGGTCGCCGGAAATGTAACGCGGGTGAACTTTCAAATCACATCACCTGGATGGATGCGTGACACATCGTATTGGCGCACCGTCACCTACTCAGATAATGGCACCTCCAGCGCGACGCCGTGGGTGATCCACACAGATCTATTGACCAACACCAACACTGGCGGCGGGACCTGCATTGGCGTCAATCATGACGATTGCCCCGAAAGTATAAAATAAGTGTAGTTATTTTAAATGGAAGCTGAGCCACTCCAAAGCGGCGACTGTTCCATCGACTCGGTGTCACAGCAATGGGGCGCCGAATTGTCCAAGTCGCCGCTTTCAGAGCCTCAACAGGACACAAATCAAACCGAAGGCGCATGTTCGCGCGTCGCGGCAAACTCGATATCGGGCCAGCGTTCGATCGTCAGTTGCAGGTTGACCCGGCTTGGGGCGATATAGACAAGCTCGCCAGCCGCATCGATGGCGAGATTTTGTGCCGCCTTCTCCTGAAACTCCTCAAGCTTCCTTGCGTTGTCGCAATGCACCCAGCGGGCAGTGACGACTCCGACATTCTCGAACGTGCACTCGACGCCGTATTCGTCCTTCAAGCGATAGGCGACGACGTCGAACTGCAGCACACCGATGGCACCGAGGATCAGGTCGTTCGACATCAATGGACGAAAGAACTGTGTCGCACCCTCTTCGGATAGCTGGGCCAGCCCCTTCTGCAATTGCTTCATCCTCAGCGGATCCTTGAGCCGCGCGCGACGAAACAGTTCCGGGGCGAAATTCGGGATGCCGGTAAAGCTCAGGGCTTCGCCTTCGGTGAAGGTATCGCCAATCGAGATAGTGCCGTGGTTGTGGATTCCGATGACATCGCCGGCGTAGGCCTTTTCGACAATCTCGCGATCCGAAGCCATGAAACTCAAGGCATTGGCGAGCTTCATTTCCTTGCCGCTGCGCGTGTGCAGAGCCTTCATGCCACCGCTGAACGTGCCGGAGCAAATGCGCATGAAAGCGACACGATCGCGATGCATCGGATCCATGTTTGCCTGGATCTTGAACACGAAGCCGGTCATGGCTGATTCGTCGGCACTGACCGTGCGCGTCGTCGCCTCTTGTGATTTCGGTGCCGGCGCGTGCTCGACAAAGAAATCGAGCAGCAACTGCACACCGAAATTGTTGACCGCCGAGCCGAAAAAAACCGGGGTCAGTTTGCCGGCCAGATAGGCATCCTTGTCGAACGGATTCGATGCGCCGAGCACGAGCTCAAGCTCCTCGTTGAGCTCGTTCCATGCTTCTTCACCGACGCGTGCGCGCAGCGCCGGATCATTGATGCCTTTGAAGATCGTTGAATCCTGGCGGGTGAAATTCTTGCCAGGCTCGAAGATGTGCACCTCATCGAGGAGCAGGTGATAGACGCCCTTGAGTCGCTTTCCCATGCCGATCGGCCAGGTGATCGGAGTGCAGGCGATACCGAGCACGGATTCGACTTCATCGAGCAGCTCGATCGGTTCGCGACCCTCGCGATCCAGTTTGTTGATAAAGGTCATGATCGGCGTATCGCGCAGCCGGCAGACTTCCATCAGCTTGATCGTGCGTTCCTCGACACCCTTGGCGCAGTCGATCACCATCAACGCCGAATCGACAGCAGTGAGGACGCGATAGGTATCTTCGGAAAAGTCCGCATGGCCTGGCGTATCGAGCAAATTGACGACCCGCTTGGCGTACGGAAACTGCATGATCGAGCTGGTCACCGAAATGCCGCGCTCTTTTTCCAGCGCCATCCAGTCTGATGTCGCATGGCGCGCGGTCTTGCGAGATTTGACCGAGCCGGCCAACTGGATCGCACCGCCGAACAGCAACAGCTTCTCGGTCAGCGTGGTCTTGCCCGCATCGGGATGGGAGATGATGGCGAAGGTGCGCCGTCGGCGCATTTCACTGGCTGGATTATTCATCGGCAAACCTGAGTCGGCCGCAGCCATCGTTTCGGGCTGCCGGCGGGGCGCGCATTGTACGCGAGCTGGGCGCAGGCTTCAGGTCAGCGGCCGATCAATTGGCGGATTCGGGGACGCGCAAGGCAAGGCTGAACCGGATGTCAATCCCGACGAATGCTGATATCGCCACTGAAAGTATCGATGCTGAGGCGTGCCTTGCCGTCGCCGACCGTCGCGTCGATCGAGCGCCCGGGCCCGTGATCCGGCTCCTGGACCTTGCCAAAATCGCTGCGGATCCGCCCGCTGAATGTTTCCGCCTCGATTCGCGCCGAGAGTTCGCCGACCGCCTCGATGCGAATGTCACCGCTCATGGTTTCTGTGTCGATGCGCGCATCGCCGACCGGTTTGCCACGCAGATTGATGTCGCCGGAAACCGAGCTCGCCGAGAACTCGCGATAGGTTTCGGTGCTCACCGTGATATTGCCGGAAACCGTTTCGAACTTGAGCCGATCACGGTTTGCGCTGAATTCGATATCACCGGAAATGGTATCCACCTGGACTCGCTCGCCATTGCCTTTCAGTTCCACGCTGCCACTGATGCTGCCGATCTCGAGTTCGCGTGCGGCGCTGTCGAGACGGATTTTGCCGCTGATGCTGTTGACATCGAGCAGGCGCCCGGCGATCTCACTGACGGTCACTTCCGCGCTGACCGTATCGATGTGCAGTTCGGCCCCGCGCGGAGCACGAATGTCCAGGGTCGAATCGTCCATCTTCGAACTCGATCCCCAGTTGAACCAGCCGGAAGATCCTGGCTTCTCGACTTCAATCTCGAGGCGCGACCCATTTCCTTCGACGCGCAGGCCCTTGCTGCCCGAGCCCAGGGTACCGGTGATTTCAACACGATTCTGATCCCAGCCACTGACCGTCACCGATCCGCGCACGTTGCTGATTTCGATTCGAACCGACGCATCGACATCACGGCTCTGATTGATCGGCGTACCCGCCAGTGCGGTCGAGCCAGCGCCCAGCAACAGGAGAGAAACAAGCGGAAGGGTCATCGTTTTCATGCAGGATCCTTAGCTGGCATCGAGGCCGAGGCGGGCAAGCTTGCGCCGTTGGGCGTGGGTGCGGTTGATCAGGCCGACAAGGAAGATCGCATCAGGTTGCTGGGCAAGAGCATGGTCGAGTTCGCTGCTGGCCACATCAAGTACCACTTCGGCGCTAACCAGACGCGGGTCACCGGATGCCGCCAATTCCCTTGCTCGCTGGATCTGATGTCTTGCATTCAACTCGCTTGGCAACGTGGCATCTTCACTGGCAACACTACCGACACGATCATGCAACGACAATGAGAATAGACCGACACTGACCGCCATCACCAGACCCGCGGCAATCGCCAGAGGCCAGCGTGCGCGACGTCGAACCGTCACCGCGGCGGGCTGGAAGTCGGCAGATAGGCGCCGGGCAATTTGCGGCCAGAGATCGCGCTCTGGCTGCCGCGGCCCGCGCAGCTCGCGCAATTGACGACGCAATTCAAAATCAGTCATGGTTTTCTCCAAGCGCGCGCTTGAGCAATCCGCGCGCGCGATGCAATTGGGCCTTCGACGAGCCAACCGCCATACCGAGCTCGTCGCCGATCTCCTGGTGCTTCCAGCCTTCGATATCGTGCAATACCAGAACCGCGCGTGCCCGTGGCGGCAGATTGGCGATGGCGCGCTCCAGATCGGCTCGCTCACCTGCACAAAAAGGTCTGACCGGCTCGCTGGCAGCATCCAGCACGCTGTCTTCAACCGTTTCCTCGGGGTCGCGTTTGCGTAGTTCCATCAGCGCAACATTGACCGCAAGACGATGCAGCCAGGTGCTGAATGCACTCTCGAAGCGAAATGTGTCGAGTTTCTGCCAGGCGCGCACGAAAGCCTCCTGAGTCAACTCTTCGGCACGTGATGGATTCATCCCTGACAAACGCCACACTGCGCCATGCACGCGACCCGAATGTCGCCGATAGAGATGCTCGAATGCCGCTACATCGCCTCCTGCAGCAAGGCGGACCAGATCGCCATCCTCGGTTTCAATCCGTGGTGCGTCAGTCATTGGCAAGGGCATGGCTAGGCAGGCAGTACTCATGGTGCCAGCTTGGATGCCGATATGCAGCTTAGGGTTTAGAGGGCGGGGAGCGGTAAGCGGTGAGCGGTGAGCGGGAACAGGAACGGCATGGTGACTTCGGGTTCGATTGAGAAGCGGCTTCGGTCTTGGCCTGGAGCCATCAATTCGCCTGAATGGCACTTCCCGCTAACCGCTAACCGCCTCTCCTAGCCATTTGCCGCGCGAGCGTTGCTGACAGGATCGCTCGCCAAAGCATCAGCGATGCGGCGCTGCTCGTCTTTCAATCGCTGCGGCATGCGTGCGCCGAACCCTTCGAGATACTCGCCGATGGCTTCCACTTCGCTTCGCCAACCCTCGGTATCGACATCAAGGAGCTGCTGGCTGGCGACCGCGGAGATATCGAGGCCATCGAGGTTCAGATCGGCCGCATCGGGGACGAACCCGACTGCAGTTTCGTGTGCGCCTGCTGTCTCCTCGCAGCGACCGAGAATCCATTCGAGAACGCGCAGGTTCTCGCCAAAACCCGGCCACAGGAATTTGCCATCCTCGCCCTTGCGGAACCAGTTGACGTGGAAGATCTTCGGAAGTTTTGCATCCGGCTTGTCGAACGATAGCCAGTGCGCGAAATAGTCTGCGAAGTTGTAGCCGCAGAATGGCTTCATGGCCATCGAGTCACGTCGCAAGACGCCGACCGCGCCGGTTGCGGCGGCGGTTGTTTCCGAACCCATTGCCGCTCCGACGAGCACGCCGTGGGCCCAGTCCTTGGCTTCGAAAACAAGTGGAATCAATGATGGGCGACGGCCACCAAAGACAATTGCGCTGATCGGCACGCCTTGCGCGGCCTCGGCTTTTTCCGACCAGCTTGGGCACTGCCTGGCCGAAACCGTAAATCGGGCGTTCGGATGTGCGGCTGGGCCAATAGCCGGGTCGTAGTCACGCCCCTGCCAATCCTTGACCGGCTCGCCTTCACTCAAGCCTTCCCACCAGGGCTGATTGTCAGCGGTAACGCCAACATTGGTGAATATCGTGTTGCGCTGGATCATCTTGAGCGCGTTTGGATTGGTCTTTGTATCCGTGCCAGGTGCGACTCCGAAATAACCGGCTTCCGGATTGATCGCCCACAGGCGGCCATCTTCACCCGGCGTCATCCAGCAGATGTCGTCGCCGACCGTCCACACCTTCCAGCCGGCCTCGCGATAGCTTTGCGGCGGAATCAGCATGGCCAGATTGGTCTTGCCGCACGCCGAGGGGAACGCCGCCGCGATATAGCGTGTTTCGCCCTGCGGATTCTCGATGCCGACGATCAACATGTGTTCGGCCAGCCAGCCTTCGCTGCGCGCCTGCCAGGAACCGATACGCAAGGCGTGGCATTTCTTTCCCAGCAGGGCATTGCCACCGTAACCGGAGCCAATCGACTTGATCGACAGTTCTTCGGGAAAATGCATGATCAGGCGCTTGTCCGGATCCAGTTCACCGGTCGAGTGCAAGCCCTTGACGAAGCTGCCGTCCTGCTCGATGCGATTCAGCGCGTTGGCGCCCATGCGCGTCATGATGCGCATGTTGGCGACCACGTACGGTGAATCGGTGATCTCCACGCCGCAGCGCGAGATCGGTGAATCTATCGGACCCATGCAATACGGCACGACGTACATGGTCCGGCCGCGCATCGAACCGGCAAACAAGGCATCAATCTTATCGTGCGCCTCGGCCGGACTCATCCAGTGATTGTTGGGTCCGGCATCGTCACGATTGCTCGTGCAGATGTAGGTCAGATGTTCGACCCGCGCGACGTCAGTCGGACTGGAGCGGTGCAAATGGCAGCCCGGATGGGTATCGGGGTTGAGAGCGTGCAGATCGCCATTGGCGAGCATCTTCTCGATCAGCAGACGATTCTCGCCGTCCGAACCGCTGCACCAGTAGATTTCTGCGGGTTCTGTCAAACGGGCAACGTCCTCAACCCAGCGGTTCAAGGATTCAAGCGAACTGGCCATGGCTACCTTTTTCGCAGGCCGAAACCCGCGTCGATGAATGCAAGACCGACGACGTTAGCGGCAGGAACGAAGCTTGGCAAGGTCAGGCGCGGCATTGCCGGATCAAGCCGACGCTGATCAGGTGTCGCCGGGATTGGCCCGCCTGATCAGCGTTGCCTTGTCGATCAAGCCGGTACCAGGGTGGCAATGACGTGATCAACATAGGCAGCGTATTCCTCCTGATCCATGCGCGGCATGCCGTGGCGCTGGTTGAGCTGGAGGAACCCGCTGTAGGCCGTATAGGCCAGCCGCGCGCGGTGTTTCGCGGCCGTCGGCTCGAAACCCGCTTCGGCGTAGGTTTCGGTCAGCAGAGTCAGTCGACGTCTGGAAATCCGCTCAAGCACCGGCTGCACCAGGGCATTGTCCGAAGCTTGCAACAGGGCCGCGTAGACAAGATGCGACTGAACCTCACGACTGACCCGGTGAAACAGTTCGCGCAAGCGTGCGCGCGGATCCTCGATACGTTCGACGTAGGAAATTACCTGATCCTCATCGCGCTGCTCCCATCGATCGATGGCCGCCTTGAGCAGAGCTTCGCGGGTCGGAAAATGCCAGTAGAAGCTGCCCTTGGTCACGCCCAGGGTACGCGCAAGCGACTCGACGGCCACTGCCGCGACACCGCTTTCCGCAAGAACCGTCAGGGCAGCCTGCTCCCAGTCGGTCGCTGACAGGCGTCCACGAGATTCCTGTTTCGATTCAGCTTCGTTCATAGCCGGAGTTTGCCGGAGCCCGGTCGGGATGAGAAGCAAGCCATCTTCGACGCTCCATTGATTTGCACCCCGACAAGCACCATACTTCGGCGTATGGTTATGGTATCCCCCAACTTTCAATCGACCCAGTCCCGCCTGCTCACGCCAGACGGGACCGCGTTGGCGACACAAACGTACGGCGACGGGCACGCCGCTGTCGTCTTCGCTCACGGCTTCGGACAAACCCGGGAAGCATGGAGCGCCTGCGCTACGGCAACCGCTGCCGCGGGATGGACCAGCATGACATTCGATACACGTGGCCACGGTGAAAGTGACTGGCTCCCGTCAGGCGACTATTCGGTCGATCAACTGACCGCCGACCTGGGCTTCGTATGCGCACAGACACCGCTTCCGCCCGTGGTCGTCGGCGCTTCCATGGGTGGCCTGGTCGGCATTTCGATGGCCGGTGACGATCCGGCAAGTTGCCGCGCCCTGGTCCTGGTCGACATCACGCCGCGCTGGGAGCCAGCCGGCGTCGAACGAATTCTCGAATTCATGCGCGCGTTCCCCGAAGGCTTTGCCGATCTGAATGAGGCCGCCAATGCGATTGCCGCTTATCTGCCCCACCGTGGCGCGAAGAAATCTCCGGATCGCCTGCGCAAGCTGTTGAACGAATCGGCGGACGGGCGCCTGCGTTGGCATTGGGATCCGCGCATGCTTGAACCCATTGCGGAAGACGGCGAGCGCCATCAGGCCGATCTTTTTGCAGCAGCCAGGCGCATTCGGGTTCCGACGCTATTGATCAGCGGTGCGGCCAGCGATGTGGTTTCGGAATCCACGATCGCCGAATTTTTAGAGCTGGTACCCCACGCCCGGCATGCCATAGTCCCGAAAGCGACACACATGGTGGCAGGCGACGAAAACACCCAGTTCAGTCGCCATGTACTGGATTTTCTGGCTTCGCTGCCAAACGTTTGACAAGACATTGACCGTGAAGAAATGAAGCCCATTCCGCTACGGGTTGCACGCAGAGTCAGCGTGAAACCCGGATATTGAAGCTATCGCTGCGCTCAGTTCGAGCACGCCATGTGCGAACCGCAGCAAGAATTGAACTGTGAAAAGGAGTCATGGACATGTTGCAACTGATCCCGTTTCTGGCCGCCGTGCTGGTGTCGCTGGTCGCAGCCTATCTGCGTCTCGGCCTGCGCACCTGGACTCTGGCCACGGCCGTCGCCATCGTCGGCACCGGACTGCTCGCCGGGACACATTGGCTGGCCATCGCCGTACCGCTGCTGGCCTTTGCCATCATCGCCCTGCCGCTCAACTTGCCCGCATTTCGCCGCGCCCGACTGAGCGCGCCCTTGCTCGCGATCTATCGCAAGATCACGCCCTCATTGTCGTCCACCGAGCAGATCGCCCTCGAAGCCGGCACGGTCGGTTTTGAAGGACAACTATTCAGTGGCAAGCCGCAATGGTCGGAATTACTCGGCCAGGCCAAACCCGAACTCAGTGTCGAAGAGCAAGCATTCATGGATGGCCCGGTCGAGGAGCTCTGTTCGCAGATCAACGAATGGGAGATCACTCATGAACTGGCCGACCTGCCCGAAGACATGTGGCAGTACATCAAGGACAACAAGTTCTTTGGCATGATCATTCCGAAGCAGTACGGCGGCCTGGGATTCTCCGCACTCGCCCATTCGGCAGTCCTGCAGAAGATCTCCAGCATGTCGGCCACCGTTTCCTCGACCGTCGCGGTGCCGAACTCGCTCGGTCCGGCCGAACTGCTTCTGCATTACGGTACCGAGGAACAAAAGGACCATTACCTGCCGCGCCTGGCCGATGGCCGTGAAGTGCCCTGCTTTGCCCTGACCGGTCCGTATGCCGGTTCCGACGCCACCTCATTGCCGGACTACGGCATTGTCTGCAAGGGCGAGTGGGAAGGCGGCAACGTGCTCGGCGTCCGTCTGACCTTCGACAAGCGCTATATCACTCTGGCCCCGGTGGCGACCGTGGTCGGTCTCGCTTTCCGCCTGCTCGATCCCGAGCATTTGCTCAGCGACGAGGAAGATCGCGGCATCACCCTGGCCCTGATTCCGCGCGATACCGAAGGCCTCGAAATCGGCCGCCGGCACTTCCCGCTGAATATTCCGTTCCAGAACGGTCCGGTCCGCGGCAAGGATGTATTCGTGCCGCTGTCGCAACTGATTGGCGGACCGGAAATGGCTGGCCAGGGCTGGCGCATGCTGGTCGAGTGCCTGTCGGTTGGCCGCGCGATCTCGCTGCCTTCCACCGCGACCGGTGGCGCCTGTGCCGGTGCCGCCGCAACCGGTGCTTACTCGCGCATGCGCAAGCAGTTCGGCCT
>NZ_DASSYD010000058.1:0-23788 GCF_035703485.1 Dokdonella sp.
CTTGAAGCGACTGCATGGATGCAGGAGGTAGAGCAACGCAGGAGCAGTTGCCGACACGGCCAGTGCATCTGCGCCAGCGCGCCGCGATCTGCACGCAGACAGGCGTCGTGACGATTGCGCCACTTGATCAGCGTTGCCCTAGCAATCCCGCTTTACCTGACGATTGTGCGACTTGATCAGCGTTGCCTTGGCACTACCCGGCTTTGCCGTGCGACTGTATTTCATGGCCCGATCAATTCCGATGCCGGTTTTGCCTTCTTTCGACGGCGCTCCGGGCTTGAGCGGAAGGTGCGCGGATCCGGATTTGGAAGCTCAGAAGACCTCGTCGAAGCCAACCTCCCCTTGCACACCCACCTGATACGCCGACACGCGACGCTCGAAGAAATTGGTCACTTCCTGAACATCCTGCAGTTGCATGAAATCAAACGGATTACTCGCGCCGTAATGGCGTGGCATGCCGAGCTGGGCGAAGCGCTGGTCGGCGCAGTATTCGAGGTATTGGCGCATTTCCCTTGCCGAGATGCCGGCGACGCCGCCACCGAGCACATCGTCGGCAAATGCGGTCTCGCACTGGATGGCCTCTTCCAGCATGTCGACTACCTGGGCTTGCATTTCGGCATCGAAGAGATCGGGCTCTTCTTCGCGCACCGTGCGGATCGTCTCGAAAGCAAAAGCCATGTGGCAGCTTTCGTCACGGAACACCCAGTTGGTGCCGGATGCGAGCCCATGCAGCAAACCGCGCGAGCGCAGGAAGTACACATAAGCAAATGCGGCAAAGAAGAACAAACCCTCGATGCAGGCGGCGAAACAGATCAGGTTGAGCAGAAACTGGCGGCGCTGGACCCGCGTTTCGATCCGCTTCATCTCTTCAATCGAATCAATCCACTTGAAGCAGAACTCGGCCTTGCGTCGGATCGACGGAATATTCTCGATTGCCGCGAACGCCTTGTTGCGCTCATCCGGATCGGGCAGATAGGTATCGAGCAAGGTCAGGTAAAATTGCACATGCAAGGCTTCTTCGTAAAGCTGGCGCGATAGATACATGCGCGCCTCGGGCGCATTGATGTGTGTGTACAGATTCAACACGAGGTTGTTCGAGACGATGGAATCGCCGGTTGCGAAGAATGCGATCAGGCGATTGATCAGATGGCGTTCGGCCGGTGTCATTTTCGATTTCAGGTCGTTGACGTCCGGGGCGAAATCGACTTCCTCGACCGTCCAGGTATTGCGGATCGCCGCCCGATACATTTCGTAGAAAGCCGGATAGCGCATCGGTCGCAAGGTCAGCTCGAAACCGGGGTCGAGCAAATGTTGCTTCTTGAATGGGGGTTGTGCGGACATGGTTTGATCTCTCTTCTGCTTTTTCGCGCAACGGGCCAGGGCGCAGCGAATATCTGCACGGATATTCCGCGCGGATTCCACTTGACCCGTTGCAGCGAGATCCTGGGCGCGGCTTCAGCCACGGTATTTTTCTGCGCTGGCAGTGCTCGTCACTGACACGACTCGCAATATTCGGGGTTCTCCAGCGAGCACACGACCGCGCTACCTGCATCGCGCTCCGACGTTGCAACCGGCATCTGCGTTTCGACAGCACCAATCGTGGTCTTGGCTATTCGTGTCGCGGGTCGTGAGCGCAAGTAGTACGTTGTTTTGATGCCGGCTTTCCAGGCATACATATACATCGACGACAAGCGACCGATATTCGGGTTTTCCTGGAACAAGTTCAGTGATTGGCTTTGATCGATGTAGGCGCCACGTGCGGTGGCGTGATCGATCAAGGCTTTTTGCGGCTGCTCCCAGACCGTTCGATAGATCGTGCGCAGACGTTGCGGAATCGCTTCGATGCCCTGGATCGAGCCTTCGGCCAGCTTGATCGCATCACGGATGCTGTCCGTCCACAAACCCAGCGTCTTGAGCTCTTCAACCAGGTATCGGTTGATGACGAGAAAGTCGCCGGAGAGGGTCTCGCGCTTGAACAAGTTGGATATCTGCGGCTCGATGCATTCGTAGCAGCCGGCGATCGAGGCGATGGTGGCGGTCGGCGCGATCGCGATCAGCAGGGAATTGCGCAGTCCGCTGGATTTGATGCGTTCGCGCAGTTCGTCCCAGCGCGCAGATGAAATCGTCTGGGTCGACTGCGGCCAGTGATCAAATTGCAGTTCGCCGCGGGCGGCACGTGTTTCGTCAAATCCCGGGTGTGCACCGAGTTCGTCGGCCAGATCAGCGGACTGAGTCAGTGCATGGAAATAGATGTGCTCGGCAATCTTTGCCGAAAGCGCCTCGGCTTCTTTCGAGTCGAAAGCCAGGCGCAGCTGGAAAAACACATCCTGCAGACCCATGACGCCAAGGCCGACGGGTCGCCATTTGTGGTTCGCCGTGGCCGCGCTCTGGATCGGGTAAAAATTCAGATCGATGACCCGATCCAGTTGGCGCACGGCAATCGCGACGGTACTGGCGAGCTTGTCGAAATCAATTGCACCGTCACTGACATGACGCGACAGATTGATCGAACCGAGATTGCACACGGCGGTTTCAGGCTCCGATGTCACCTCAAGAATCTCGGTACACAGGTTGGAAAGATGGATGACGTTTGCGGCACTGGCGGTCTGGTTCGAGGTCGCGTTGCAACGATCCTTGAAAGTCATCCAGCCATTGCCGGTGTGAGCGAGCGTGCGCAGCATGCGTGCGTAGAGGTCACGGGCCTTGATCGTGTTCGCGGCCAGCCCATCCGATTCCGCCTGGCGATAGGCCTGATCAAATGCCTCGCCCCACAGATCGACCAATTGCGGTACCCGCTTCGGGTCGAATAGTGACCAGTTGCCATCGGCCTCGACACGGCGCATGAATTCATCAGGAATCCAGTTGGCCAGATTCAGATTGTGCGTACGTCGGGCATCGTCGCCGGTGTTGTCGCGCAGTTCGAGAAACTCCTCGATATCGGCGTGCCAGCTTTCCAGATACACGCACGCCGCGCCTTTGCGCTTGCCGCCTTGATTGACTGCGGCAACCGACGCGTCCAGCGTTTTCAGCCACGGCACGAGTCCGTTGGAATGCCCGTTGGTGCCTTTGATCAGCGAGCCGCGCGAGCGCACGCGCGAATACGAGAGACCGATGCCTCCGGCAAACTTGCTGAGCTTGGCGACGTCGGCGTATTTGTCGTAGATGCTTTCCAGCGAATCGAGCGGGGAATCGAGCAGAAAACACGAGGAAAGCTGTTCGTGGGTGGTGCCTGAGTTGAACAACGAGGGCGAGCTCGGAATGTATTCGAGCGAGGACAGCAGGCGATACAGATCGAGCGTCTCGGTAAGGGAGTTTCCGCCAAGTGCGCAGGCGACGCGCATGAAGAAATACTGTGGCGTCTCGGTGACCTTGCGTTGCTCGGGATGACGCAAGAGATAGCGGTCGTACACGGTACGCAGGCCGAAGTACTCGAAGCGCCGTGATGCGAGCGGATCGATCGTGTCATTGAGCTTGCGCGCATTGAGAGCGACAAAATCGCGAAGGCGATCGTTGATGATGCCGAGCTCGGCACCGCGCGCGATCGATTGCGAGAACGACTGGATTTCCTGACCGGAGACTTCCTTGTCGATGTAGGACGCCAGCAATCTGGCGGCGAGAAAGCCGTATTCAGGTTCCTCGGCGGTCAGCGCGGCGGCGGTGCGGATCGACAGTTCATCGAGTTCGCGGGTGGTCGCCCCGTCAAAGATGCCGCCGATGGTTTTCAGGGCAACGCGCATCGGATCGACGGCGTGCAGATCCTCGGCGCTTCGCGTGACCGCTCGCACGATTTTGCCGAGATCGACAACTTCACTGCTGCCATTGCGCTTGGTCACGCGCATCTGGGTCGGACTGTGCGGTGCGGTCAAGGCAAAAGCGTCCGCCGCCGAAGGACAGGCGACCGATTGATGCGCCGGCGCCGAGGCGACAGCGGAAACGGTATTCATGGTGATTTCACTTGACGATGAAGAAACGGATTCGTTGGCGCTTTCAACAGCGGAATCGAATGGATGCATGATGGCCTCCCGTGCATAACCGATGGCCTGCTCCCGAGCGCAGGATTGATCGGACCGATTCCACGGAGTTGCGCCACGGAATCGATGCACGCGCGTCGATTCTGCGACGCGCTTCCCCGCGGAAGCGGCCACTTGCAGCGGGGTTGCAACCATCGGCGTTGTGCGTCTCATTGACCGAGACCGCCGGGCTGTCGTTGTGCGATTTGGCACAAACCCCGATGTGTCGGCAGGTTTTCGGACTCGTGGACACGGATCTTGCGATCCACCTTGCTCCATGGCTTCCCAGGCTGACGCCCAGTGCACTGGATGGAGTTCGTTTCCACTTACCGCTGCGGGGCAGTTCCGGTCTTGCACCGGATTCCCTTTTAACCCGGCCCCGATCGACTCTGAAAGTCGCCGAAGCGGGCACCGACAAACCACAAGCTATTGTGTCTGACCGCTCCGGTCAACCGAATATTTTGCGTTTTGGGGCTTGCTTTTTTTGATAGCCAGTAGCTTCGGGCATGGTGCGCTGGCAGCGTGCCGGGCTTTGTTGCTGGCGAGCCCGACAGGCGTCGGGGTCTCTGCCAAGGGTCAGGCGCTGCGGCGCAACGGCCGAACCTCATCGCGTTGTTCGATCATTTCGGCCTGATCGGGATTGCGCGCGTCTTCCTCATCCATCGCTGCGAGCACACTGTCGACAGCGCTCGGACCGCCGCCGAACAACTGGATTGCAGTGCGCGCCACCTGACGCGTGTCGTACCAGGCATACGCTCCGACCCCGACCGCGCCAATCACCGGCAACCAGCGTGAGATACCGCCACCGACAATGCGCTTGGTCACGCGCAACCCGATCGCCTGAGCCACACGCTCGAGAATACGTACCGGCACATCCTGCGCGATGACACGACCGCCAACACGGATAACCAGATCGCGCACGGCTTGCGCTGCCGCATGACGAAACAGGCAGTACATCATCTGCTCGCGATTGAGTCGCGCGTTGACGCCATAGGCCCCGGAAAGGTCAGCCACCAACTGCGCCTGAATACGCCAGATCGCGAGAAGCTCCGGACCAATGGTCAACCAGCCAAGCGGACCCGGCGGCAACGCCAGTGAACCGGCTGCAAGTGCCGCCCTGTTGGAGGCCGCCTTGGTCAGCTTTTGCACGCGCAACGCGGTGTTGTCACGCGGCGTCTCGCTGGTTTCCGGCACGCTGCTGAGAAAATTGAGCAAGTGTTGCGTGATCCGGCCGGCCATATCGGTTTCGGTTTCAGGCGCATTGCGACGCGCCGGGATATATTCAGATTTCATTTTCATGGGCTTCGCTGCGGATGGGTGGCAGTGAGGATTGCAGAGACATGCAATCTTGACGCCATCGACGCAAAGTCAATGGTTTTTGAGCATAGCAACGTTGGCCTGAACCGAACTGTCGGCTTCAGCGGGTCAGCATCTTCGTCACGAAATCGGCCAGCTTTGCGTATGGCGGGCGCAGCAAGGCCATCGACGACCAGCGCGCCTGATACATCACCGGCATCTGCTTGGAAAATGTCAAGAACCCGGCATGGCCATGATAGTGGCCCATTCCCGAAGGACCGACACCTCCGAATGGCAAGTTGCTCTGGGCTATGTGCAAGACACAGTCGTTGACGGTGACGCCGCCGGCCAGGGTCGATTGGAGCACGCGGCGCGTGCGTTTGGCGTCGTTGTCGAAATGGTAGAAAGCGAGCGGCCTGGGTCGTGAATTGACGAATTCGAGCGCTTCCTCGATGTTCGAATAGCCGATCACCGGCAGAACCGGACCGAAGATTTCTTCCTGCATGACACGCAGACCCGGGTCCGGGTTGACGATCAGGGTCGGCGCGAAGACTCGACGCTCGGCGTCGTGCGCCGCGGTGTCCGGAATCGTCTCGATCGTGGCACCCGCCTTGCGTGCTTCGTCGACCAGCATCTGCAACCGTTGATAATGACCATCGTGAATGATGCTGGTGTAGTCCGGGGTCGCTTTCAGATCAGGATAGTGTCGCGAAACATAGGCGCGCATCGCGCCAACAAACGCTTCACATTGATCGTTCGGTACGAGTACATAGTCGGGTGCGATGCAGGTTTGGCCGGCGTTCAACAACTTGCCGGCGGCGATACGCTGGGCGGCTGTGTCGATCGGATAACCCGGGGCGATGATGGCCGGAGATTTTCCACCGAGTTCCAGGGTCACCGGGGTCAGGTTCGGCGCGGCAGCAGCCATGACCTTGCGCCCGACCTCGGTCGAACCGGTAAAAAACAGATGATCAAACGGAAGCGCGGCGAAGCGCGCGGCGACATCCGGGCCGCCGAGTACGCTCGTCACGCGCTCGGCGGGAAACACTTCGGCGAGCAGGTCACGCAGCAATTCGGAGGTTCGCGGCGTGTGTTCCGATGGCTTCAACATGACGTGGTTGCCGGCCGCAATCGCCGTAACCAGCGGAATCAGGGCCAGATTGACCGGGTAGTTCCACGGCGAAATGATGCCAACCACACCAAGCGGACGGTATTGGATTTCAGTGCGTGCCGGCCAGAACAAGGCATCGGCAAGGCGATGCCGGGATCGTGACCAGCGCGCCAGGTGCTTGCGCATGTGGTCAATCTCATTGAGTACGGTCATGCCGTCGGTGAGCAGACTTTCGTGTTTCGAACGGCGACCAAAATCCGCACTCATGGCCGCGGCCAATTCGTCGAAGCGGCGTTTGAGCACTTCGCGCAACGCGCCAAGATCCCGCAGGCGTTGGGCCGGGGTCGGTTCACTGGCCTGCCAGGCCGCTTTTTGTCGGTTGAGCAGGGCGTCGAGGTCGATCGTTTCAGGTTTATCCATGACCCCTAGTCTAGGCCAACGCTGATTGAGTGGCACAACCGTCATGGCATCCAGCATCCGCCTTGCCGCAACGTCCTGACCAGGCATGCCTGGATTGGCCAGCGCATTTTCCAGTCGTGACGATCTGATCCGGGCACGAGCAGCGGGCGCATGCTAACTTTCCGTGATCGCAACCAGGGAATGTCCACATGTCGATTCGTCCTTACAACGGCGTATCCGCAACACTCGGCCTGAACGCCTACGTTGATCCCGACGCCGTGGTCATCGGTGATGTCGAACTTGAGGAAGATGCCTCGATCTGGCCTTGCGCAGTCGTGCGCGGCGACGTGCATCGGATTCGCATTGGCGCACGCAGCAATATCCAGGATGGGGCCGTGCTGCATGTGACCCACGACGGCCAGTACACGATGGGTGGGTTTCCGCTGCTGATCGGGGCCGACGTGACGATCGGACATGGTGCCGTGGTCCACGCCTGCTCCATTCAGGAAGCCTGTCTGATCGGCATGAATGCGACCGTGCTTGATGGTGCCCTGGTCAAGAAGCACAGCATGGTCGGTGCGGGCGCGATCGTCAGCCCGGGCAAGGTGGTCGGCGAGGGCGAGCTGTGGCTGGGCAATCCGGCGCGGTTCGTGCGCAAACTCGGCGATTCTGAAATCGAGAAGTTGTACTACTCGGCCAAGCACTACGTGAAGCTGAAGAATCACTATTTGACCGGTTGATCCGATGTCACGTTCCGGGAAGTTTGGCCAGCTCGATATCCTCTCGCCAGTCACCGCCGTGGTGTTCAGCGCCGTTTGCTGGCTGGTGTTCTCGAAGGTGTTCGGCGATCGCGATTCGGCTTCGCTACCTGCATTGACGCAGCACTTTCTAAGCGTTCAACCGTGGTGGCTTGTTGCCGGCGTGCTCGGCTTTGTCATCAGCGCATTGGCCAGGACGAGCAAACCGGCATCCCGCTGGAATCAGATTGGCCTGGCGTACTCACTCGCACTTGGCGCGTTCAGCGTGGTCAACATCGGTTGGGGCATCGTGGCGATGTATCAGCTGATCCTGGTACCGGTGAATATTTGACAGGTTGTTGAAGTGGATCGCTCAGGATGGCAGCGTCTGATATTCGAGCCGCTGCAGGATTTCCATCGCCTCACTCGCATTGGCGCCGCACATTTCCGGTTCGGGTCGAAGCTGGCGACAGACGGCAGGCCGGTCGACATGACCGAAAATCGCGCACGCATTGTCTTCGGTCAGCTGGATGCAGCGCACGCCGGCCGGTTTGCCCTGCGGCATGCCCGGGATCGGCGAGGAAATCGACGGCGCGATGCAGCAGGCGCCGCAGCCGCTTCGACACTCAGAGAGGGCGTTCAATCTTCGGCATCGCCGGGCAGATAGGCACGCAACTCGGCGTAGATCGAATCCGTTGCAGGACGTTTGCCATGCCAGATCTCGAATGCCTCGGCGGCCTGCTCGACAAGCATGCCGAGTCCGTCGATGGCATGTCCGGCGCCGACACTTCGCGCCCAGGCGAGAAAACCGAATGAGGCGCTGCCGTAGGAAAGGTCGTAGCAGATCGCTCGCGATGCGAGCAACGACGATGGCAGGGCCAGTGAGATATTGTCGTGGCCAGCCGAGGTGGCGTTGATGACCAGATCAAATCCGCCCCAATTGCCGAGATCATTCCAATAGCGGGTATTCACGCGTTCGGGGTCGCCGATGGCATCAGCCAGCGAGTCGGCATGCTCGGGGGTGCGATTGGAAATGGTCAATTCAGAGACGCCGGCATCGAGCAGGGCGAAGGCGACCGCGCGGGCGGCACCACCTGCGCCGAGCAGCAGCGTCCTGCGGCCACGAACGTAGAGCCGATGACGGCCCGTGATGTCGCGTATCAGGCCAGCACCATCGGTACTTTCACCGTGCCAGCCCTCGCCACGACGAACCAGCGTATTGACGCTATCGGCGCGGCGCGCACGCTCACTGACGGAAAGGCAGAGTCGCGCGGCGTGCTGTTTGAGCGGCAAGGTCACATTTGCACCGCAACCGCCACGTGCGGCAAACGCCGCCAGGGCACCGACAAATTCCTCGGCGGAAGCTTCTATGGGTTGGTAGTCCAGCGCGATCGAGCGCTGGCGTGCGAAGGCGGCATGAATACGCGGCGAAAGCGAATGTGCGACAGGTTGTCCGAATACGGCATACAGGCCAGGATCTCCTTGCGTATGGGTCACCTGTGCGGTTCCCTCTTCGATAGTCTGCATCGATTGACTCCGGAAATTTACTGAAAGGTCGACGTTGGTCTGGCCCATTCTCGACGATGCGAGATGATTGCGCAGGGCATTGGATTCACACGATTTTCTTGTTGGTGGTCACGATAGTTGAATGAACGAAATGTCGCGGGATTTCAACAAAGATGCAAGGACGCGCGCAATTCATCGATAGTCCGCACTCCGTTCAGTCTGCGCGCAACCAGCGCGCCGCATCAATGGCGTAGTAGCTGAGGATGGCATCGGCACCGGCGCGCTTGATCGCGGTCAGGGATTCGAGCACGACGGCACGCTCGTCAAGCCAGCCGTTCTGCGCTGCTGCTTTCAGCATCGCGTACTCACCGCTGACCTGGTAGACAAAGGTCGGCATGCCGAAGTGATCCTTGACCCGACGCACGATATCGAGATACGGCAAACCCGGTTTGACCATGACCATGTCGGCACCCTCGGCGATATCGAGCTCGACCTCGCGCAAGGCTTCATCACTGTTGCCAACATCCATCTGATAGGTGTGTTTGTCGCCGTTGCCGAGATTGCCTGATGAACCCACGGCATCGCGGAAGGGGCCGTAGAAGGCCGATGCATACTTCGCCGAATAGCTGAGGATGCGCGTATGCACATGTCCGTCATCTTCGAGTGCGCTGCGGATTGCCCCGATTCTGCCGTCCATCATGTCCGACGGTGCGACGATGTCGAATCCCGCTTCGGCCTGGGCCAGGGCCATGCGGATCAAGGCCTCGATGGTGGCATCGTTGAGCACATAGCCACGGTCATCAATGATGCCGTCCTGGCCGTGCGTCGTGTACGGATCGAGAGCCACATCACCGATCAGACCCAGTTGCGGATGGCGTGCCTTGAGGGCGCGGGCAGCTCGTTGAAACAGGCCCTGCGGGTTCCACGCTTCGGCGCCATTGAGGCTTTTGTGTTCGATATCGACCGAGGGGAACAAGGCCAGCGCCGGAATGCCGAGGGCAACGCATTCATCGGCCAGATCAATGAGATGATTGATCGAGAGGCGCTCGACGCCGGGCATTGAGGCTACCGCTTCACGGCGATCTTCGCCATCGATGACGAAGGCGACCATGATCAGATCACTGCAATTGAGCGTGGTTTCGCGCATCAGCGCTCGCGAGAATGCGTCGCGGCGCATGCGACGCATGCGGGTGTGCGGAAAAGTCATGGTGCTGCTCGTTGTCAGGATTGCCCACAGTGTAATGAAACTTGTTGGCGTACCGAAGCCGGACTGACAACGGGCGGCCATCAGTGGAGCTTCGGCCTTGCAAAGAGAAACGTGTACTGATCTGATGTCGCGGCGCCGCAGCGGGAGCTTTGTGCGGCGATGAACACTGTTGCTTCCGGGTTGACAGGTGTTGCAGCGCGCTGGCAGCTCCAATGTGGTATTTCGTACTTGGCTCGCTGATGTACCGCCAGGGTTGAAGCACTACACTAGGTTTCCCCGTTTTCAGTCGAGGCCCCCTTGAGCGGAATTCTGCTAGTCGAGCGTTCGACCACACTGAATCATTTGTTGCGCCGAACCCTGGCCGCCGCATCACTTCCGGTGCGTGCCGAAATTGGCAACTACCTCGAAGCGCTGGATCATCTGCGCCGGATCGGCAGCTCGGCTGGCGGCGACCCGCCGTATTCGCTGGCCATTATCGGTGCCCCGGCTCGTCCGACTCGCGAATATCAGGCCCTGCTCGAATTTACCCGCGATGCACCGGCCGCACCGCCGACTCTGCTGATGGCCCATGAGGAGACAGCTGAAGTCCGCAACTGGGCGGATGCCTCGCTACGCGGGCGCTTGCTGCTGTGGTCACAATTTGGCCGCATCCCGAGCAGCGTGATTGAACTTGCTCCGGACGAATTTGCTGAGGAATCCGCGGAAAAGGGATCCGCCGAACGCGTTCGTATTCTGTTTGTCGACGATTCCAAGAGTGTCTGCCGGGCCTATAGTGATCTGCTTGAGCGCAACGGCTATGCCGTGGATGTCGCCGCCTCCATCGCCGAAGCCGACAAACTGGCGGCGGAAAACCCCTACGATCTGGTCGTGGTTGATTATTTTCTGCCCGACGGCAGTGGCGACGAGTTGTGCAAGCGTCTGAGTGAGCGCAAGGACCCGCCGATTCTGGCCGTGATCACCGGCAGCTACCGCGAGGACATCATCCGTCGCTGTCTGCAGGCCGGGGCCAGCGATTGCATGTTCAAGAACGAGGCCCGTGAATTGTTTCTGGCCCGCATCGGCACACTCGCGCGCACCGTCGAGATGCGCCGCTCGGCGGAAATCGACCGCGAACAGCTCGATGGCATTCTCGGTTCCGTCGGCGACGGCGTGCTCGGCGTCGATGGCGATGGCCGCATCAGCTTCGTCAACCCGACCGGCCTGCGCATGCTCGGCTACGCTGACGACAACGATCTGGTCGGCCTGCTCGCCCAGGCTGCCGTACATCCACAGGAATCACCGCGCAGTTCCCCATTGAGTCGCGCCTATGCCGATGGCGTGCCGGTACACCAGGTTGAAACCATGTTTCGCCGTCGCGATGGCAGTGGCGTGCCGGTGGAATACACCGTGCTGCCACTGGCGGCCAACCGGCACGCGCCGGGTGCCGTCGTGGTTTTTCGCGATATTGCCGAGCGCCGGACCGCCGAACGCCTGCGCTGGGAACTCAGTCATGACCCGCTGACCGGCCTGGCCAATGCGCGACATCTTCGACAACGGCTGGTCAGTGAACTTGCGCGCTTGCGTGATCGTGGCGGCTACTCGGCACTTATCCATGTCGAGATCGATCGTGAGGACGAAGACTCGCCGCCGCGCGGCGACGAATTGTTGCGCACCGTAGCGCATGCGCTCGCCCACCGCTTGCGCGAAGGTGATGTGCTCGCCCGCGGCGAAGGTGACAGCTTTCTGCTTTTGCTTGCCCAGGTCCAGGTCGACAACATTGACGTACTGGTCGACAGCTTCAAGCACTTGCTGGCCGAGCGCGAATACCGTGTCGGCGATGCCCGTCATCGCATCCATGCGCGAGTCGGTGCCGAGCTGCTGAGTCCACGCACGGTCAGTGCCGATGAAGCCCTTGAGCGGGCACGTGCGGCGACGCGAGTTGACGGCAAGGTTGTCGATGCGCCTGCATCCGAGAATCCGGTCGAATTCGCCGCCGCATCCGAAGCCCCACCGACAACGGTCCGCGGACCGAGCGAACGCCTGCGCCAGGCACTGGAGCAGGCGCGTTTCGTCATCCTCGTGCAACCCGTCGTGGCCACATCGAGTCTGCCGACGACAACTGCACGCGTGGCCCAAAGCATCGGCTGGCAACTTGGGCGAAATGTCGAGGACCCACTGTTTGTCGTGCAGCTACGCATGGTCGGCAAGGATGGCCAATTGGTCTTGCCGCGTGCATTCATTCCGCTCGCCGAACGCGTCGGAATGGTGCAGCGAATTGATCTGTGGATGGTCAACAGTCTGCTTTTGCAACTGGCCAGTGCGCCGACCCGGCAAACGCCACTTGGATTGATCGTGCGGCTGTCCCCGGCCACCCTGGCCGATCCGGAATCGCTGGAAACCATCGAGAAGGCCATCGTCAGCAACGGCGTACCGGCCGATCGATTGATTTTCGAGATCCGCGACAATCCCGAGCTGGCCAACCTGCCCGCCGCACTGCATTTCATCACCCGCCTGCACGCGATCGGCTGCCGTTTCGTGCTCAATGGTGTCGACGCAGAAGGTGGATTGATGGCGCATCTGCAGGCACAGCGTCTGCCCGGCGATCTGGTCCGTATCGACCGCAGCGTGATTCAGCGTGTTGTCGAAAAGGAGCATGATCGTGAAGTTGTGCGCTCGATTGCCGAGCTGGCCCATTCGCTGGACATGCGTGTGATCGCTGGCGAGGTCAATGATCAGGCAACCCTGAACGTGCTTCGCGAAGCCGGGGTCGATTACCTGCAGGGCAAGCAGATCGGCGATGCACGCCTGATCAAGCGCGTTGATTTTGCGAGTTTGATGAAGCCGGGATGAGGTGAATTGGCAGATTTCTGTCAGTCTCTGTGCCTGCCGTTTGATCACAACTTTCGATATCGATTCGGTGTTCCGCAATACAATCAGGGTCGGCCTCTGCTGCGCTAAAGCAAGTTCGCAATTCTTCGATTCTTGTTGATTTTTACGCCGCGCAATTGGATGTGAAAAGCCTTCAAATGACCTGGCATTCGACTGCTGAGACACGCCCGGGGCGGCGATTGGCCAGAATTTCGTTCAGGCGAAATACCGCGCGAAGATTTCAATGGCATGTGCGATCGCCGCGTCGTCAATGTCGAGATGAGTAACCAGGCGCACGCTCGGCAGATAGCCAATACTGGCGCGAACACCGTTCTCAGTCAGATATCGATCGAGCTCACGCAGGTGCTCCTTCGGTACATCAATGAAAACCATGTTGGTGTTGCAGGCCTCGACCCTGATCGCCGGGATCGCGCGTAAACCGCTGGCCAGCGTTTGCGCTCGCGTGTGATCTTCTGCCAATCGATCCACATGATGATCCAGTGCATGCAAGCCGGCGGCGGCAAGAATGCCGGATTGACGCATGCCGCCACCAAGCATCTTGCGCCAGCGTTTTGCTTTCGCGATCAGCGTTCCAGAACCAACCAGGACCGAACCCACCGGTGCGCCGAGGCCCTTCGACAAGCAGATCGACACGGTGTCGAACGGCGCGGCCAGTTCCTTCGCCGAGCGGCCACTGGCGACCACGGCATTGAACAAGCGCGCGCCATCCAGATGCACGCCGAGTTCATGTCCGCGCGCCCAGCGGGCCGCTTCCTGCACATAGTCTTGCGCGAGGACACGACCGTGCCAGGTGTTCTCGAGGGCGAGCAGACGGGTTCGCGCGAAGTGGAGATCATCGGGCTTGAGCGATTTTTCCAGGATCTCCAGCGGCAGGCTGCCATCAGCCGCATTGATGATTGGCTGTGGCTGGATAGAGCCGAGTACCGCCGCACCGCCGCTCTCATACTTGTAGGTGTGCGCTTCCATGCCGACCAGATATTCGTCACCACGCTGGCAATGCGAAAGCAGGGCGACCAGATTCGCCTGCGTGCCACTGGGCACGAACAGACCCTGCTCGAAGCCGAGGTCGTCGGCAAGTCGCTGTTCCAGTGCGCTTGTCGTCGGGTCCTCGCCGTAGACATCATCTCCGACCTCAGCCGCCGCCACCGCCGCACGCATTGCCGCAGTTGGCTGGGTCACGGTGTCGCTGCGCAGATCAATCGGATTCATACTGACCGGGCTCACGTTGGCAAACGGCGATTTTAGCCTGCCTGGCATGCGGCGGTTTGAGCGCGCATGTTTCACCGATCGCTCGTGTTTGGGCCAGAATGCACAGCGGGGTCAGAAGCCTCTGAATCCTGAATTGGTGCGTTGACGCAGATACGTCCAGGAATTCGACTACGGTCGCAAAGAATCGAGGCTGAGCGGCGATGCACGGACAACAACTGGCGATTATCGGCATTTTGCTGGCGACGATGGGCCTGTTCCTGTGGGGGCGTCTGCGCCACGATGTGGTCGCACTGGCCTCCTTGCTGTTCTGCGTGGTCGTTGGCTTGATTCCGCAGCGCGAGGCATTTTCCGGGTTTGGTCATCCGGCGGTGATCACCGTCGCCTGCGTGCTTGTACTCGGTGCAGGGTTGCAGGCGTCGGGCGCGGTCAATCTGCTGGTTCGTCGATTGTTGCCGAGTTCCGCCGGCCCGACGTTGAGCATTCTTTCCCTGATCGGCCTGGCCGCCGCGTTGTCGGGCTTCATGAACAATGTCGGCGCACTGGCCTTGTTGATGCCGGTCGCCTTGCAGATTGCGGCACGCCAGGGCTTGCCGCCCGGCAAGCTGCTGATGCCGCTGGCCTTTGGATCGATTCTCGGTGGCATGACAACGCTGATCGGCACCCCGCCGAATCTGATCGTGTCCGACTATCGCGCCAGCACCGGACAAGGTGCTTTTTCGATGTTCGACTTTGCCCCGGTCGGCGTCGCGGTTGCGGTGGTCGGTGTGCTCTTTGTCGGACTGATCGGCTGGCGCATGGTACCGGCGCGCAAGAAGGCGACCGCCGATCGATTCGATAGCGGCCTGTATTTCAGCGAAGTGCGCATTGGCGAGGACAGCAAGGCGGCTGATCGCAGTATTGCCGAGGTTGACAAATTACTCGATGAAGCCGACGCGCAGATCGTCGCCCTCGTCCGTGGCGAGTTGCGTTTGTCGGCACCGAGTCGGCGCCGCATCCTGCGTGCCGGCGATATTCTGGTTATCGAAGTGGAGCCCGATTCGCTTGCCGTTGCGCTGTCCGGCCTGGGCGTCAAGTTCGAGGAAGACGTCCCGGCATCGGGCAAGGCCGAGACGAACCAGGCTAGCGCAAAGACCGAGGACGCAGTCGAGCCGGCACGGAAGGACGCGGAGGAATCGACGTCTGCGGACGAGACGAAGGATGTGCGGCCGGTTGAAGTCTTGCTGCGTGAATACGTGGCCACGGTCAATTCGGATTTCATCAATCGCTCGGCTTCGGATATCCAGCTGAGATCACGTTTCGGCATCAACTTGCTGGCCATATCGCGACAAGGCAATCGATCCGTCCGCCGTCTGCGCTCGACTGCCGTGGAAGCGGGCGATGTGCTCTTGCTGCAGGGCTCGGCCGAAGCATTGTCGGGTTTTGCCTCCCAGTACGGCTGCTTGCCACTGGCCCCGCGCGACATCAGCGTGCCGCGCAAAGGTCAGGCTCTGGCGGCGGTCCTGATCATGGCCGCGACCATCGCGACAACCAGTTTCGGTCTGTTGCCGGCGGCGGTGGCATTCGCCATTGGTGCGCTGGTTTTCGTGCTGTTCGAGTTGTTGCCATTGCGCTCGATCTACACCTCGATCGACTGGTCCGTGATTGTTTTGCTCGCCGCGATGCTGCCGGTTGCCGATGTGGTCGGAAGCAGTGGCACGGCTGATTTGGTGGCTCAGTTTCTGATCAATCACGCGAGTTTTGGCCATGCCGTGGTTGCTCTGGTGATTCTGCTGGTGGTGACCATGTTTCTCTCCGACCTCATGAACAACGCCGCGACCGCCGCGGTCATGTGCCCGATCGCGCTGAGCACGGCGACCCAGCTCGGGGCCAACCCGGATGCGTTTCTGATGGCCATTGCAATTGGCTCGTCGTGTGCCTTCCTGACCCCGATCGGACATCAGAACAACACCTTGATCCTTGGGCCGGGCGGCTTCGGCTTCGGGGACTTCTGGCGTCTCGGCCTGGTTGTGGAGCTGATCGTGGTTGCCGTCGGCGTGCCGATGATCCTGTGGGTGTGGCCAATCTGAATTTGCTCCGGAATGCGCCTGATCGGCAATCGGCATCTGTAGCCGCGGCGCCCACTCGGCTAGACTTGAACGATGAAAATCGCAACGTGGAACGTCAATTCGCTGAACGTGCGCTTGCCGCACGTCGAACAATGGTGCGCACAAGCACAACCAGACTTGGTCGGCCTCCAGGAAACCAAGATGGAGGATGCCAAATTTCCGCGTGCCGCGATCGAGGCGCTTGGCTACGAGGTCGCGTTCTCGGGGCAAAAGACCTACAACGGCGTCGCCTTGCTCGCCAGACAGCCAATCCATGACGTGGTCACTGATGTGCCGGGTCTTGATGATCCGCAGCGGCGGATCTTCATCGCCACAGTTGGCGAGATGCGCGTGGCCAACCTGTATGTCGTCAACGGCCAGGCCGTCGGCAGCGAGAAATACGCCTACAAGCTCAACTGGCTGGACAAGATCACGCGTTTCCTGGATGGCGAACTGCGCAACGATCCGCGCCTGATCGTGATGGGTGATTTCAATATCGCTCCGGATGATCGGGATGTTCATGACCCTGCGGCCTGGCACGAGAAAATTCTCTGCTCGACGCCCGAGCGTGATGCGCTCAGACGCCTGCTTGATCTCGGCCTGATCGACAGCTTTCGACAATTTGACGAGTCGCCCGGCAAATACAGCTGGTGGGACTACCGCCAGGCCGGATTCCGTCGCGATCTCGGTTTGCGCATTGATCTCGTGCTCGCC
This sequence comes from Dokdonella sp., assembly GCF_035703485.1. GTDB lineage: Bacteria > Pseudomonadota > Gammaproteobacteria > Xanthomonadales > Rhodanobacteraceae > Dokdonella. The sequence continues at coordinate 17,142 of NZ_DASSYD010000058.1, forward strand.
AGCGCGGCGCTGATGGAGCGTGCGGCGGCCGCGAGTATCGATCGCGAACCGCGCACCTGGGAGCGACCATCCGATCACACTCCGGCCTTGCTGGAGCTTGCCGATGTCTGAATCCGATTGGCCTTCTTCGCTGGCCGACAGCGAGCTCGAAGAACTTGACCAGTATCTGCGTGCGCATCGCGGCGACGACCATCTGCTGCTCGATGGCGTGCATGGCTTGTTGACCTCGTTGGCAATCGGTCCGTCACCGGCGACTCCCGAGGAGTGGCTGCCCGAGGTTTTGCATGAACCGTTCGTCGATCTGGAGGAGGGTGAGCGCATCCTGACCTTGCTCGCCCGACTCAACGATTCGGTGTCCCTGGAAATCGAGACTGGCGCCTACGAACCCATACTCGGCGAAATTGATACCGATGACGGTGGCAGCGCATTCACATCGCGCGGCTGGTGCGAGGGTTTCAGTCGCGGCATCGATCTGCGCGCGGCAGCCTGGGAATCACGTCTCGGCCAGGATTCCGACCTCATGCAATATCTCGGTCCGATTATCGCCTTGTCGATCGAAGACGAGGTTTTTGACAGCGATGCCGAATTTGCCGCGTTGACCGATGAGGAATACGACGAGTGTCTGGCACGCATTCCCGAATCGATCGATGCGGTCGCCGGCTACTGGCGTGAAAACCCGGCCAGCCAGGATGAGCACGTGCGTCAACGCGAAGGTGAGCCGCCACGACCACCGCGTCGGCGTGGCGGGCGCTGGGTGCACTGACACAGGCTGCTAGCCCGGACTATTCATGAATTGTCCACGCCCTCGCTTGTCCATTGAATCCACCCGCCTTTTCGCTCACTCGGCGATGGTTCCTGCTCTGGCTTCAATTGCAAATGGCCGCGTGAATCCAATGTCCTGCGCGATCATCGCGCGTATTCACGAATAATCCGGGCTAGCAACGATAGCCGTCACCACCGCGTCCCTTGACCTCGTAGAGCATGCAGTCGGTTTCGCTGTACCAGACCGCCCAGTCGCTGGTTTCCTCACACAGCCTTGCGCCGATGCTGACGCTGACCTTGAGTGCGTCGCAGCCTGGAAAGCGCAGGGCTCGTACCGCGTTGACGACCTGGGTGGCGCGTGATTCCAGTTCCTCTTCACCGGTAACCTGGGTCAACAAGGCAAATTCGTCACCGCCAAGTCGACACGGCAGATCACACGGAGAGGCCGCGTTTTGGACTTCTTCACCGATCGCGCGCAGGACCTGATCACCGACCAGATGACCACAGCGATCATTGATCTGCTTGAAACGGTCGATATCGATCAGCAGCAAGCCGAGTTCGGTACCCTGCAGCCGGGAATGTGCAAGCTGTTCGAGATACATGTACAAACCGCGGCGATTGCACAATCCGGTCAGCTCGTCTGTCCTTACCAGCCGTTGCGCCGTGCTCAGTTGCGTCTGGGTCTGGCGCAGTGAGTCCAGGGTGACCATCAGATCTTCGTTGCGTCGCTTCAGGCTCGAAATCAATTGCTGTTCGCTGGCGACCAGGTACGAAAACGACCGGCGCATGAACTGTGCGAGCAGACGTGGCTCGGTTTCGAGCAGGCGATCGTAGGCTTGCTGTTCAATCACGTGCATGATCGTGCTGGTCGTGGCGACCGCATTGGCGACGCGGGTATGGTCACCGATGAACAAGGTCAGTTCGCCGAAGAATTCGCGTGGCCCGATGAGCTTGTCCGGCATGCCATCGCCGAACTCCAGGCGGATCTGTCCGCTTTCCACGACGAACATGCTGCGGCCAAGTTCGCCACGTCGGAAAATGACTTCCCCGGAATTTACTTCGCGACGCTCGCTGGCAGTGACAAACAAGGCCAGTTCACGTTCGGAAAGTTCCCTCGGCAGCAAAGGCGCCCGCGGGCGATGGCTGAACGCACCGATTGGCGTGATTTTGCTCGCAACAGGATTGTTCGACAAAGCCGCCCCCTTTGCTGCTGGACACAATGGCTGATCTTAACCCACGCAAGACGTCTTGAGAGTGACTTTCGCCACATGCAGAGTGATTTTACGGTTGCGATGCTATTGCGACCTGCCAACCCCACTGGCCAGGGACGGGTACCGAACAACAGCCGGTTCCCGCGCAGCGCCGACTTCGGAACACCCCAACCTGGTTCCCCACCAGGAGATCCCAAACCCCGCCATTCCGTTGTCGGCGCATCGCGCGGCGGTTGGCGCAGGCGGTAAGTTCGCCCGCGCCGGGATTGGGTCGCAATGTCCGCAGGTCAGGCGACCTTGATGGCCCCGGAGAATTGCTCTTCTTCGGTCGAACCGCTCAGGGCCGTGGTCGATGACTGACCCTGCTGAATGGCCTGGGTAACCTGATCGAAATAGCCTGTACCCACTTCACGCTGATGCTTGACCGCCGTGAAGCCGCGCTCGGCGGCGGCGAATTCGGCTTCCTGGAGCTCCACGAAGGCGCTCATCTGGTTGCGCGCGTAGCCATGGGCGAGATTGAACATCGAATAGTTCAGAGCGTGGAAGCCGGCCAGGGTGATGAACTGGAACTTGTAACCGTACTTGGCAATTTCCTTCTGGAATTTGGCAATCGTGACGTCGTCGAGGTTCTTCTTCCAGTTGAACGAGGGTGAACAGTTGTAGGCGAGCATCTTGCCCGGAAACTTGGCGTGGATTGCTTCGGCGAACTTGCGCGCAAACTCGAGATCAGGCTTGCCGGTTTCGCACCAGACCAGATCGGCATACGGCGCGTAGGCAAGTCCACGGCTGATCGCCTGATCGAGGCCGTTGTTGGTCTTGTAGAAACCTTCGACCGTGCGCTCGCCGGTCATGAACGGCGTGTCGTTGGCATCAATGTCGCTGGTCAGCAGATCGGCCGCTTCGGCATCGGTGCGGGCGACGATCAGGGTCGGCACATCCATGACGTCGGCAGCGAGCCGTGCCGCGTTGAGCTTGTCGATGGCTTCGCGCGTTGGTACCAGTACCTTGCCGCCCATGTGACCGCACTTCTTGACCGAAGCCAGCTGATCTTCGAAATGGACGCCAGCCGCGCCGGCTTCGATCATCGCCTTCATCAATTCGAACGCGTTCAGCACGCCGCCAAAACCGGCTTCGGCATCGGCGACGATCGGCTGCAGGTAGTCGACCGAATCATTGCCTTCGGCATGATTGAGCTGATCAGCGCGCAGCAGGCAGTTGTTGATGCGCTTGACCACGGCCGGCACCGAATCAGCCGGATACAGGGATTGATCGGGATACATCTGTCCTGCCAGATTGGCATCGGCGGCAACCTGCCAGCCGGATAGGTAGATAGCCTTCAAGCCGGCCTTGACCTGCTGCATGGCCTGGTTGCCGGTGAGTGCGCCGAGTGCATTGACGAAGGGCTCGCCATGCAGGCTGCTCCAGAGTTTTTCCGCGCCGAGCCTGGCCAGCGAATGTTCGATATGCACGCTGCCCCGCAGGCGCACGACATCTTCGGCTGAATAGTTGCGCTTGATCCCGCTCCAGCGCGGATTGCTGGCCCAGTCCTGGGAAAGTTCGGCGGCACTTTGCATCGTGGTCTTGCTCATGGCTTGCTCCTGGTGGATCGGGTCGGGTTCTGTTCTGAGAAATTGGGGGTGGCGTTGGCGCGTCGGCGTTCAGGAAAGTCGTGCATAGGCCGGCAAGGTCAGAAACTCGACCAGTTGCTTGGCGTGGGTCAGCTCACCGAGCATGGCGATGGCTTCGGCGATGCGTTGCTGTCCGGGCAGGCCACTCTGTGGCAGTCGCGCAGCGCAACCATCGAGAACCGCATCGAACAAGGTGAAATCAATTGCCTTGCCGTCGTCCAGGGTCAGGCCGTCGTGATGCAGCCATTGCCAGAGTTGGGCGCGCGAAATCTCGGCGGTCGCCGCGTCTTCCATCAGATGATGGATTGGCACGCAACCGAGGCCGTCGAGCCAGGCGGCCAGATAGCGGACGCAGACATCGACATTGTTTTCAAAGCCACCGCGGCTGATCGTGCCTACAGGTGGAACGAGAAGATCTTCGGCGCCCACCTCGACATCCTCGCGCAGACGATCGAGCTGGTTGGGGCCGCTCAGGACCTTGTCGAATTCTTCGAGCGCAACCGGGATCAAGCCCGGATGAGCGACCCAGGTGCCATCGTGGCCGGCCTGGGCTTCGCGCTGCTTGTCGCTGCGTACGCGTTCGAGTGCCGCCTTGTTCGCGGCTTCATCGTTGCTGATTGGTATCTGTGCGGCCATGCCGCCCATGGCGAATGCGCCGCGGCGATGACAGGTCTTGATCAGGAGTTCGCTGTAGGCCTTGAGGAACGGCGCAGTCATGCCGACCTGGGCTCGCTCCGGCAGGACATGGTCGCGGCGCGCCCTGAATGTCTTGATGTAGGAAAAGATGTAGTCCCAGCGCCCGCAATTGAGGCCGACGATGCGGCTGCGCAGGGCCCAGAGGATTTCATCCATCTCGAATGCGGCGGGCAAGGTTTCAATAAGCACGGTGACCTTGATTGTTCCGGCACTCAGACCGAGTGTGGACTCGGCTTGGGCGATGACCGCATCCCACAGTGCGGCCTCGTGGTGACTCTCGATTTTTGGCAGATACAGGAACGGTCCGCGGCCCCTCGCCTGAAGGGCGGTTGCGTTGTGGAAAACGAACAGGGCGAAATCGAACAGCGATCCGGCGACTTCCGCACCATCGACGGTCATGTGCTTCTCGTCGAGATGCCAGCCACGCGGTCGAACGATGAGCACGGCCGGATCCGGTTTGAGTGTGTATTTGCGCCCGTCGGGCGACTGGAAATCAATGCTGCCAGCAACCGCATCCGCGAGATTGATCTGGCCATCGATGAGATTGTCCCAGGTTGGCGAAGTCGAATCCTCGAAGTCGGCCATGAACACCCGGGCGTCGGAATTCAGGGCATTGATGATCATCTTGCGGTCAACCGGACCGGTGATCTCAATGCGCCGATCGAGCAGAACATCGGGAATCGGTGCAACCTTCCAGTCACCCGAGCGGATCGATTCAGTGGCATCGAGAAATTCCGGTGATTCACCGGCATCGAAGCGCGTCTGCCGATGCACGCGCGCTGCCAGCAAGGCGCGGCGCTCGCTATCGAAGCGTCGATGCAAGGCGGCGACGAAGCTCAACGCCTCACTGCTGAGGATGCGGGGATTGCGTTCAGCCTTGAGGGCAATGCCGGCCGGTATCGGGTTGGGATGCGATGCGTGATCGGGTGGGTTAGACATGGTGATACCGTTTCAGCGGGTTTCCAGCCTAGCGCCTTCCATTTACATTTGACAAAACGAATGTTTCAATGCAACACATTGGGTTTGTTGATAGATAATCCAAACCAATGAATTCGCTTGATTTTTATTGTTGGTCACGGTTGATTCCATGGTGCAGCGCGACAAAAAAATTTCATCGAAGAATCGAGCTGCGACCGGCAAAACGGAGAATTCGTCGCCGCGCTTTTACTACAAGGGCAGTCGGCTCAAGCAACTTCGCGCGTTCTGCTACGCGGTGAAATACGGCACGTTGACCCGTGCGGCAGAGGCACTATTCCTGTCCCAGCCCTCGGTCAGCCTGCAACTGAGCGCACTCGAAGCCGAATTGGCTTGCACGCTTGTCGAGCGACGGCGGCGGCGAATTACCCTGACCTCGGAAGGCCAGACCCTCTACGAACTGGCGCGGCCACTGGTCGAAGGTCTGGAGGGACTCGACGATCTTTTCGCGCAGACTCGGGGGGCAGGTCGATCCACCCTCGATATCGCCTGCGGCAATTCGACGATCCAGTATCTCCTGCCCGACATGGTGGCTGCGTTTCGCAGTCAGCACGACAAGGTTCACATGAATCTGCACAACGTGACCGGCACCGATGGTCTGGCATTGTTGCGTTCAGACGAGGTCGATTTCGCGGTTGGTTCCATGGTCGATGTGCCGATCGATCTATCCTATGAAACGCTCTATCACTTCGACCCGTTGTTGATCATGCCGCTTGATCATGCGTTGGCCGACAAGCCGGAGATTACGCTTGAAGATCTGTCGCCGTTTGGCCTGATCCTGCCGCCAAAGCGATTGACCACCTACCGTCTGGTGGATCTGGTTTTCCAGAAGCGCAAGGTGCCTTATCACGTCGCCATCGAGGTGGGCGGTTGGGAAGTGATCAAACAGTACGTGGCCATGGGCCTCGGCATTTCCATCGTAACCGGCATGTGCATCAGCGAGACAGACCGCGAACGTCTTGCCGTTCGCAATTTGCGTGCGTATTTTCCGCAACGCAGCTATGGCGTGGTCATGCGCAAGGGCAAGGTACTCAGCGCCGAGGCGCGGGCATTCATCGATCTGATTCGACCTGGTTTGTTCCCGCGTCAGGACTGGTTTTGAGCAAGCGGCGGAAACCACCTCTTTCTGCTCTCAACGGGTTGTTGAAATCTCGGCTCGCCCACACTCCCCTCGGGTAATTCAACACTCTTTCAGGGCAGACGGTACGACCGGCAGCTATCCACCGATCAATGGCCTGCCGCTGGACGGTGCAACTCTGCTAGTTTTGTCCGGGTGAGGGTGACGCCAATGGGTCATGCTCTGGTTTTTGCTATCGGGGATGAAGATGACACGCTGGATCATGATCGGGATAACGCTGCTGGGATTGATCATGGC
>NZ_DASSYD010000104.1:0-4882 GCF_035703485.1 Dokdonella sp.
GTGACCATCAACACCTGCATGCCGTAGAAGCCGAAGCGCTCCCACATTTCGATCAGGAAGACGGTACTGAAGGACTTCGTCTGCGAGACGGGCGGGTTCTGGGTTGCCATAGATTTTCCGTGCGGGTTTCAGACCATGGCGACGTGCTGGCACGCGCCTTCGGCTTGTGATCCTGAACGGACCACAACCGACGAAGCCTAACCCATCCGCGGGCAGGGCGTAGCTGCACTGCGACATGACAGGTATGCACCGCAAATGCTTGGGAGAGCGCTGCGAGCCGTGTGCGGGCGGCTGCTTGTGGCATCATCAGGCGCCTGCCATCACGGATTTCCCGGAGCCCATCCCGCCCATGCCTCATCCCGATTCCACCCGCTCACGACAGCGACCACCAGCCGGACGGCGGGTCCGCTGATGGCCGCCGAAGGTTTTCGCGGCCCGAGGCAGGTCTGGAACGCATTCCAGTGGTCGATGAAGGGGCTTCGCGCCGCCTGGAAGCACGAGGCTTCCTTCCGCCTTGAGGCCTGTCTGGCCATTGTGATGGTGCCGCTGGGCCTGTGGCTGGGGCATGGCGGACTGGAGAAGTTCGCGCTGATCCTGGCCCCGTTGCTGGTGCTGTCGGCCGAGCTGCTGAACTCGGCGATCGAGGCGGTGGTCGACAAGGTCAGCCCGGAATTCAACGAACTGGCGGGGCGCGCCAAGGACATGGGCTCGGCCGCGGTGTTCGTGCTGCTGATGCTGGTGGTGCTGAGCTGGGCGTTGATCCTGGGGCCGCGCTGGCTCTGAACCGGCGCAACACAGGCGATTACTGGATATCTTTCCGTTTGTCAGCCTGCTTCACCGGCAATCCCGAAGGATTGACGCCCTGCAGCGCGCCAACAGTCACCTGGCCGGTCCATTCACGGTCGCGGCTCTCGAAATACTGCTTCGGATCCCAGCGCCAGGAAGCGTAGAGATTGCCGCAGCCGTTTGCGGCTGCCCCACCGATGGTCGCGGCGCTGCAGTCCGGATACCCGCCGTATCCCTTGGCCTGGCCGAAGAATTGCGTTGTCGTCATGCTGGTGACCGAGTCGGCGCCGAAGCCGAGATATGAACCCGTCAGTTGGGTGCGGTTCCAGCGCAGCATCTTGGCCATTCGCGGCTTCGCGGTGACGTCGCCATATTCCGGGTACAGCTTTTCCACCAAGGCCTTTGCCTGCTCGCGCTGAGATGCATCGAGCCGTGCCCACACACCATCGCGGGTGGCGAGGAACTGGGGATACTTGCGCTCGGCAGCCATGGCGATCCAGGCGAAGGCTGCAACCGGGTCCTTCTGCACGCCCTGGCCGTTGAGATACATCAGGCCGATGCTGAGCTGGGACAACTTGTCTGCGTAGCGCGCGCCAATCAGGAAATACTTCATCGCCGCCTTGAAGTCACCCGCCGCGTAACGCTGCATGCCGTTGAATTCGCCGTATTCATCGGGGTGGCCCCAGGTAGAGCTGTTGCTCATCGCTGCCAGCACGGCCTGCGACTGTGTATCACGCAAGGGAGAGGAGGAGGGTTGACCCGCCGCAGATGCCGCCGACGCGGCCAGAGTGCAAAGAACAGCGCAGATGCAGCGCCGGGAGAGGTGCTTCATGGCGATCTCCTTGAAATTCTCGTTCCGTAATGCCAAACCCAGGCGATGCCTGCCGGTTTGACAGTACGAATGCTGCTCCTGTTTGGCGTCGATATCAACGAACATGCCCGACAAACGCGCACGCGACCTGGCGGTTGGGGCGGCCTTGGTGGCGGCGGCAGCTTCGGCGGTGGCGGTTCTTCGGGGAGCTGGTGATGGAGCGCATGCGACGGCTGTGGGTGAATCTGTTCGGCGGGTGGTTTCGCCTGTCGCGCCGCTTTTCGCCAGCCTTGCTGGACGAGATGGCTGCGGCGATCGCGGCGGGCGAACGCACCCACCTGGGCGAGATCCGTTTTGCGGTCGAGTCGCGACTGGCGCCGGCGGACGTGCTGGGCGGGCTCGACGCGCCGACCCGCGCGCGGCAGCTGTTCGCGCAACTGCGTGTATGGGACACCGAACACAATTCCGGCGTGCTGCTCTACGTGCTGATGGCCGAGCATCGCATCGAGGTCGTCGCCGACCGCGGCATCGCGGCGGAGGTTCTGGCCGAAGCGTGGAGTGCGATCTGCGCGCGCATGCGCGGGTGCTATGCCGGTGGCGAGTGGCGTGCCGGGAGTCTGGCCGGCATTGCTGCAGCTGTATTGTTGGAGCGCCACTTTCCGGGCGATGGCAAGGCCAATCCCGACGAGTTATCGGATCATCCGGTGTTGCTGTAGACCATGAAAAGGACAAGGCCACCAAACGGTGGCCTTGTCCTCATGCCGTATCGACCTGGCGGTCAGACACCCTTGCCAATGTACTTTTCCAGAAACGCCTGCAACTTCGTGTAGAGCTCGACGTTGTTCTTTTCGTCGTAGAAGCCATGGCCTTCGCCCGGCTTGCTCAGCCATTCATACGGTTTGTGCGCGGCGTCGAGCGCAGCGCGCATCGCCTTGGCCTGGGCAAAGGGTGCGCGCTGGTCGTCTTCCCCATGGATCAGGAAGACTGGGACGTCGATCTTGCCTGCCAGGTTGACGGGAGAGTTCGAAGCCAGCTCGGCCGGGTCGTCGCCCATCTGGACACGCAACGCATTGAGACCGGCCTTGCTCTCCTGGGTGTCGCCTTTCTTGTAGCGCATGCCCATGTCATAAATGCCCGCGTACCCGACCGCACACTTGAACATGCCCGGTGCACGCACCGGTGCCATCAGTGCCGAATAGCCGCCGAAGCTGGCGCCGTAGATGCAGATGCGTTCGGGATCGGCGTACTTTGCCGAAATCGCCCATTTCACCGCATCGATCAGATCCTGCTGGATGCCCGTGCCCCACTGGCGATAGCCGGCGTTCCTGAAGTTGTAGCCACGGCCGCTGGAGCCGCGATAGTTCACCTGCAGGACGAGGTAGCCGCGACTGGCCAGGAACTGGGCGTCCTCGTCGAAGAACCAGTCATCCTGCACTTCAATGGGACCGCCGTGCGGTACCAATACCATCGGCAACTTGGACAGATCGGCGCCCTTCGGGATCGTGAGTATCGCTTCCAGCTCCGCGCCACTACTGGATTTGAAATGCAGCGGGCGTCGTTCGGCCATCTGTGCCGGATCGATCCAGGGCGCGGCAGAGAACAACTTGAGTACCTTGTAATTCCTGGTGTCAATCAGGAAATAGCTACCGGGGTCACGATCGCTGCTGACGGAGAACAGCAGCTTGATGCCGTCTTCGCTGAAATTGATGAAGTGAACATAGCTGCCAGGGAACTTCAGGCTGAGTGCGCGATGCAGCTTGGCCGTCGGCGTGTTGGCGTCGATGTAGGCAAACTGCGGCACGCCAGTGGCCAGCACCGTGGCGAAAGGCTGGTAGGGGTAGGGCGTCAACTCGATCGTACCAATGCTGCCGAAGCTGTCGCTGGCTACCAGCTTGCGGTTACCGCCGCTTTCGTCCTGTTCGATCAGCGTGGTCGGTCCGCCATCTTTGGAATATGTGGCGTACAGGCGCTGCTGGTCTTTCGTGAAGAAGAGCGGTATGAAGCTGCTGCCATGAGGCCCCGCATTCATCTGGGTCCAGCCGCCACCTTGCTGGTGATAGAGCACGAAGGCCCAATCGTCGTTGCGGCCGTAGGCGTAATGCGCCTTGCCATCATCGCCGACCAGAAAGTTCATGCCGGCCACCTTGATCTGGCCCACCAGGCGACGCGTGTTTTTCTCCGCGTCGACGTCATACAAGGTGCTGTAGTCCCGGCTTTCCCAACTGTAGGTGGTCATGAAGAAATGACCGTTGGCCGGAGTGGGCCGGCCGGCCACCAGACCCCATCCGCGATCCATGCCGCGGGTGGTCGCCCGTGTACCGTATTGCGCTTCGAAACCGTATAGGTAATCCTGTTTTTTACCATCGAAGTTGGTGGCGATCACTTCGCCGGTTGCGCTGGGTTTGTCAATCGAGCCGATCTGCCGACCTTTCTCCACCACCAGTCGCGTATTGCTTGTCCAGGTAATACCTGTAGCCAACTCGTATTTGGGCAATCGCAGCAGACTGATCGGACGAGTCATGTCGGCGACGTCATAAACCGCCAGGGCGTGCGAATTGCCATCCGCATAATTCATGTTGACAGCAAGGTATTTACCGTCCGGGGACAGTTCCGGCATGGACAGTTGCGCGTGCCGCGCAAAGGCCTCCACCGGCACCCGGTCGGTGGCGGCCGCCGCCGCGGGCAGCAGTAACCAGGCAGCGGACAGCACGATCCGCGCAAGACGTTGGTACATTGGTTTTCTCCCCTGACACTCCATGGACACAAAGCCGGTCGCCTGGAGCGAGGCGGTCGGTCGGACTTGGAATCCGTGCATGATTGCAGTGCAGCACCCCTCAACTCCCCGAGGCGAGTGCATCGGTCGATTCTAGTTCCTGCCAAAGCTCACGCGAAAGTCCTTGTCCACATCGCCCACGCTGTGTCCCGCTACACTTGGTCTTTGACCGCCGCGCGTTGCCCATGTCCCAGCCCTATATCGTCGATATCAATCCCGTCGCGTTCCATCTCGGCCCGGTGCAGGTGCATTGGTACGGCCTGATGTATCTGCTGGGCTTCTTTTTCGTGGCCGTGCTGGGCGAGTACCGGCGCCGGCGCGGGCGCCTGCCGGTCACCCGCGATGCGCTGGGGGACCTGCTGTTCTACGGCATGCTCGGCGTGATCGCGGGCGGGCGCATCTGGTACATGCTGTTCTATGCCGACATCGACTGGATCTGGACCGCACCGCTGACCCTGTTCAAGGTGTGGGACGGCGGGATGAGCTTCCACGGCGGCCTGCTCGGCGTGCTG
>NZ_DASSYD010000172.1:0-61660 GCF_035703485.1 Dokdonella sp.
CAGCGCCGGTTGCGCCTGAAGCCGCGCCAGCAAGCAAACCTCCGCAAGCGGTTGCCGAGCCTGAACCCGTCAGGTCAGCGAAACCGAAGAAAAAGACGGGTTCCGAGTCGACCACGACCCTGGCCGGGATCTCCAGCGGAACCCGAGGTGTCCTCGGCTACCCCCTGTTCGAGGTCGGCGGAACGACTATCACACTCGGCGGAATCTTGTGGGTCGCCGGAATCCTTTTCGCCGCCTGGCTGGCCTCGCGCTGGCTTCAGCTCGGCCTTGCGCGTTACGGCAAGAATCGACCCGAAGTCAGTCGCCCGGCCCTGTATGCACTGGGCCGCGTTCTGCACTATCTGCTGATCGCCATCGGTATCGGCGTTGCACTTTCAGCAATTGGTCTCGATCTGACCAAGGTCGCGTTCTTTGCCACTGCCCTCGGCGTCGGCATTGGTTTCGGCCTGCAGACAGTCGTCAACAATTTTATTTCAGGACTGATCCTGCTGTTCGAGCGCAGTCTCAAGATCGGCGATTTCGTCGAACTCGAATCCGGTGTGACCGGCGAAGTCACCGACATCAGCATCCGCGCCACACGTGTGACGACCAACGACAACATCGATATTCTCGTGCCGAATTCGGAGTTCGTGAATGGCCGCGTGACCAGTTGGACGCTGCGCGAAACCGCGCGGCGCATCAAGGTCAAGTTTGGTGTCGCCTATGGCACCGACAAGGAACTGGTCAAGAAAGCCGCACTCGAAGCGGCGGCGACCGTGCCATTCACCTTCGCCAGCGAAGGACCGCGCCGTTCGCAGGTCTGGCTGGTCAACTTCGGCGACAACAGTCTCGATTTCCAGCTTGTGGTCTGGCTGACTGCTGACTGCCGATGCGGTGAAGCGTCCCGGGGCCGTCCAGGCCGCCTACTACTGGGCGCTGGAAGATGCGTTGACGAAGTACGGCATCGAAATTCCATTCCCGCAACGCGATCTGCATATGCGCAGCCTGTTCAACGCGACCGAAGAGGATGCGAAAAAGCTCTGGAGCGGACAAAAGAAGGCCAAGTCGGAAAAGAATCCCGAGCAGATGATGAGCGATAGCGAGCGCGAGACGCTTTCCGGCAATGATGCTCTGGACTACGCAATGTCCGAATTGCCCGAAGAAAAGCCAACCCCCAGGGAATGACATCGGCGTGATCGGCCAGCACCGATCTGCGAGCTACCGGATTGACGATTGCCCGTAGCGGATTTCGTTTGCTCTGACAGCCCCTTCAGCGGGCCAACGTGTTGACGCTCGTGACCCGGCCGTTGACCAGGTTCACCACGCGCAGCAATCGTGAGTCGCCGAAATCATAGGTCCATTCCTCGCGGCGCTGTTCGCGCCAGTTTTCAATGCTCGGTCCGGGTCGGTAGACGACGCTGTCGTGCGCCTCGCGACGCGACGCGGGTTGGCCACAACGCGCGACCAGTTCACCGCTGCTCATGCCGGTGAAGTTCATGTTGGCCCGACAACTGTCGCCGATCTCGCGCACGCCGTAGCCGAGCGTGTCGCTGCGCTCAAGGTTTCCATCCCTGAACACCAGCCGTTGCATCAATGCATTCGGCCCGAAGTTGTAGTACCAGACACTCCACTGCACCTCACGTTGGCGTTCGAGCACGCTGTCGCGGCCAACAATATCGACGCCGATCCAGCTTTCCGACCAGAACGGTTCGCCGCAGCGCTCGCGCACCTGGAAATCCCGCGCCCCGTCGACGACAACGCGATTTCCACAACGCATGGCCTGCGCAGCCGGACTGGCCAGCATCAGCAGCAGTGCAATCAGGATCCAGTTTCGCGTCATCGGCTTGTTCTCGGCAGGCGTGGCAGCATTCTATGACGTGCATTGTCACCGAATCGTTCCGCGGTGCGCTTGCTATAGTCGCTGATCGTACTCAATGGAGACATCGCGTGGCCTTCTGGAAACAGACGATCGACCTCGATCGCATCAATTCGTGGAACAGCAATACCCTGGTCGAGTATCTCGGCATGCGCGTCACCGAAATCGGTGAGGATTACGTTCGCGGCACCATGCCGGTCGACGCACGCACGATCCAGCCGTTCGGACTCCTGCATGGTGGCGCTTCGGTGGCGCTGGCGGAATCCCTTGGCAGTTTGGGCGCCAATCTGACCCTTGACGTTGGCAAGGAAATGGCCGTCGGTCTCGACATCAATGCCAACCATGTTCGCGCGGCGACCTCCGGGCATGTCATTGGCACCGCGCGGCCACTGCATCTGGGCCGCTCAACCCAGGTCTGGGAGATTCGCATTGTCAACGAAGACGACCAGCTGGTCTGCATCTCGCGCCTGACCATGGCCGTGGTGCCGCGACGTTCGCCGAAAGCCGTCTAGCGCGGACCAGGCCGGTGAGCAACGATGAAACGCCGTATGCCGGACTCAGTCCCGATCTGATTCTCGATGCGGTGGCTGCTTTCGGCTTCGAACCCGATGGACGCATGCTCGCCATGGGCAGCTACGAAAACCGCGTCTATCAGATCGGCATTGAGGACGAAACGCCACTGATCGCCAAGTTCTATCGACCGGGTCGCTGGAGCGATGTCGCGATCGATGAGGAGCACGATTTCGCCCTTGATCTGACTGACGCCGAGCTGCCCGTCGTCGCTCCACTCATCATCGATGGCGAAACCTTGCTCGACTTCGAAGGCTTCCGCTTCAGCTTGTATCCGCGCCAGGGCGGGCGCTCACCCGAGCTTGAATCGGCCGAGAACCTCGAGTGGATGGGCCGCCTGCTCGCTCGTATCCACGGCGTCGGCTCGCGCGGAAATTTCGAGCAGCGCGGATGCATCGATGTCGACACCTTCGTGCGCGAGCCGACGCAAGCCGTTCTGGACTCGGAGCTGCTGCCATCCACCCTGCATGCGCGCTACCGGGATTGCAGCGATGAACTCGCTGATCGACTGGATGAATGCATCAAGGCATTCGGCCCGGTTCGCCACATCCGTCTGCATGGCGACTGCCATCGCGGCAACGTGCTGTGGACCGATGCCGGCCCGCATTTCGTCGATCTGGATGACGCGCGCATGGGTCCGGCGGTACAGGATCTGTGGATGCTGGCACCTTCAGCGGCGGCACTCGACACCTTGCTTGAAGGCTATGCCGAATTCCGCGAGTTCGATTTCGCCGAACGCGCCCTAATCGAACCGCTGCGCATCATGCGCCAGGTGCACTGGGCCGGCTGGGTCGCGATGCGCTGGCACGACCCGGCCTTCCCGCTCGCCTTTGCCCAGGTCGGCGAAGCACGCTGGTGGGAAGAGCATTGCGACGATCTGGATGCCGCTATTGATCTACTGGTTGGAAACCTGCGCTATTGATCGGCGCGGCCTGGCAAAAATGCCGGGTTGCACGCTGCACGGATCCCGCTATTAGAGCATCCGTTCAGTGGAATTCAGCGAGTATCCTTGTCGCTTCCGGTACGATGACGCCCCGATGAACTCTGCTGCCGACAGAACCCGTGTTTCCCCACGCAGGGATGCAATGCGCCCTCTGCGCTATCTGCTGCGCGGCCCATTGGTCTTGTTGCACATCGTTTTTGCCCTGCCGCTGGCGGTGATTGCGCTGAACCCCTTGATGGCGAAGATTCCGGTCGGTCGCCTGCGCTTCGACCAATTCATGGTCAGTTGGTGGTCACGAACCCTGGTGCGCTTGTTTGGATTTCGGATTCGCAGGTTCGGCAAACCCTTGCCGGGAGCCGTGATGTATGTCGCCAATCACTTGTCCTGGCTCGATATCGAGCTCATGCACAGCCAGCGCGCAATCAGCTTCGTGGCCAAGAGTGAAATCGCCCGCTGGCCACTGGTCGGCTGGCTGGCAACCCGGGCCGGTACGATTTATCACCAGCGCGGCAGTTCCGATTCGATGGCCTCGGTGATCACACGGGTCGTCGAGCGCCTGCAAAAAGGCGAGCCGGTCGGTATCTTTCCCGAGGGCGGCACGGGCACCGGCGAGCGCGTGCGCACGTTTCACGCACGCATCTTCCAGGCCGCACTGGATGCTCAAGTGCCCGTGCAACCGGTCGCCTTGCGCTATGGCCACGACGGCCACCAGGATCCCTCAATGCCGTTCGCGCCAGGCGAGAGTTTCTTCGCCAACCTGCTGCGCATTCTCGGCAATCCATCGATGGATGCCGAAGTTCATTTTCTCGAGGCCGTCGAATCGACACCCGATGCGCGCCGCCGCATGGCCGAAGAGAGTCGCGCACGGATCGTGCGCGCGCTCGGCTACGGTGACGCTTGATTCATCCCTGACTGCGCGGCGGCCAGATTGAGTTATCAGCAATCAGCAACCCTGTTGGATCCTGTGAGCCCATGAACGCCGCCGACTACCAACCACCGCGTCTGTTGCGCAATCCACACTTGCAATCGGTACTCGCTTCGAGCGGCGTGCGTCGCCTGCTGTTTCGTCGCCGCTTGTCGCTGCTCGAGCGCGGTGCCACCGAGCACGTGCTCGATTGTGGCGATGGTGTGCGCCTGCTCGGCCTGCATACCCCGCAGCGAACGCTTGCGACAGCGCGCGGGCTGGTCGTGCTGCTGCACGGCTGGGAAGGCAGTGTGCAGTCGAGCTACGTGCTGCATACCGGTTCACGCCTGCTCGCCGATGGCTACGATGTGTTCCGCCTCAATTTTCGCGATCACGGTGCGACCCATGCTCTGAATCGCGAGCTGTTCCATTCGTGCCGCCTTGACGAGGTGGTTGGCGCCGTTGCGGCAGTGGCAAGAATGTTCCCCGAACGAGCGCTTGCCATCGTCGGCTTTTCACTGGGCGGAAACTTCGCCTTGCGCGTGGCCTTGCGCGCGCCCGATGCGGGAATTCCGCTGTCCTATGCCCTGGCGGTGTGCCCGGCGATCAGTCCGAGCGACGCGATGGACGCAATCGAGCAGGCACCGTGGTTCTACGAAGCCTATTTCCTGCGCAAATGGCGACGCTCACTGCTGCTCAAGCAACGCGCATTTCCGCAGCCGCCTCTGTTTGCACCCGCCGACATGCGCGGCAACCTGCGCGAACTGACCCGCGCGCTCGTGCTCAGGCACACTGGCTTTGAATCGATTGAAGCCTATTTCGACGGCTATTCGATTGCCGGCGACCGCCTCGCCGCGATGCGCGTGCCGACCACAATCCTGACTTCGGTCGACGATCCGATCATTCCGGTTGCTGAGTTTCGTGCCCTGACCCTGCCGCCCTGCGTCGAACTCGACATCGCCCCGGCCGGTGGCCATTGCGGCTTTATCCGCAGCCTGGCGCTGAACAGTTGGACCGAGGACTACATCGCCGACCGTATGCATAGTCATCTGCCCGCGGAAGGTGGCGATTCGTTGATTTGACTTGCATCGATCGGTCGGTAATGCGAAAACTCCCTTTTGCCCAACAGGGTATCGACGTGCCGAGCTTGCAGTCTTGGCATCTGTCCAGCGAGGGAGCGCAATGTTCGAGAAATTCACAAACCGCAGCGGTCCTTCGCGACAGCGAGGTCCGGGCCGACGCTGGCTCAATCTGTTTGGCGTGTTGATCATCGCGTTTGGCGCGCATACCGCAGCGGCGACAACCTACCATCGCGGCGAATTCAGCTTCGATGTGGCCGATCCACCGGCCTGGGTGATCGAACGCGACGTCCCCGCAAGCTGGAATGCACAAATTCCGGGTGCCGATACGGCGCAATGGCGGACCTGGCTGATCGACAGCCAGATCGACCGTCGTCACGGTCAACGGGTTCGCTACGTGGATCGCGTCATCGAGCCGGTCAGCTCGGAGATGATTCGCGATGCCGGCAAGATCCAGCTCTGGTTCAATCCCGAGTACCAGCGACTGACCGTGCACCGCATTGCAATCCGCCGCAATGGCCAGTGGCTTGATCGTCTCGTCCCCAGCGCGGTCACTCTTGCCCGGCGTGAAAGTCAGTTCGAGCAGGACATGGCCACCGGCACCGTCTCCGCATTGCTGGTGATCGACGATGTCCGCGCCGGGGATCTGGTTCGCACCACCTACTCGGTCAGCGGCATGAATCCGATCATGGCCGGGCTGGTCAACGATGAAATGCAGTTTGCCGGCCTCGATCCGCTGCTCGACAGGCGCGCGCGATTGCTGTTCGATCCGGGCACCCGAATCGCCGAACGGCGCGATCCCGGCGCGCCGCTTTCGGTGCAGAGAACCATCCCGGGCGCGCTGGAGTGGACAGCCAGCGCGCATGCCGTCGCGGCGCTCATCGACGAGGGTTCCTATCCTTTCTGGTATTCGCCGATTCCGAATATCGTGGTCGGCGTGCAGCACGACTGGGCCGAGATTGCGGCTTGGGCGCTGACTCTCTATCCAAAGCCGAAACCGCTGCCCGCAGACCTGCAGAAGCGTGTCGCCGAGTGGCGTGCCCTGCCGGATGTCGATGCGCGTATCGGCGCCGCCCTGCGTGCAAGCCAGGAAGAAGTGCGCTATTTCGGCATCGAATTGGGCAGCAACAGCCATCAGCCGAGCGAGCCCGCCGACACCTGGACGCGGCGCTATGGCGACTGCAAGGACAAGGCACGATTGCTCGTGACCCTTCTTGGTGAGCTTGGCGTCGAAGCATATCCGGCGCTGGTATCCGCGGAGTCTGAAAAGCGCGTGGCCGAGCTGCCACCGAGCGCCTCGTCATTCGATCATGTGATTGTCCAGGTACGCCTGCCCGACACCACGCTCTGGCTCGATCCGACCCAGACCCAGCAACGAGGGTCGATTCGCAACCTGTCGCCAGGAAACTACGGTGTTGCCCTGCCAGTCGCTGCAGACACCCGCGCACTGGCAACGATCACGATCCCGAAGGACAGTGTAGAGTTGCTCAAGGTCAGTGAACGTTTTCAACCGGATGCCAAAGGCGAGAGTGTCGATTATTCAATTCGTACTGAATATTACGGAGTTGGCGCTCAACGCATTCGCAGTTGGTTGCAAACCGATGGCCACGACAGCGTTGCACGAACCTATGCGGATTTCTATCGCCGCCGCTACGGAGAGCTGGAGGTCGTCGGCGAATTGCGTACACGCGAAACCGGTTCGGATGGCGGCCTGGAGATTGAACAGCACTACACCTTGAAGAAGCCCTGGCTTGCAGACACGCCAGGCCAGCGCATCCTGGAAACCGTGGCAGACCGGATTGCGGGTGAAGTCGAGTTGCCGCGCACGGCAGAGCGGACTTCGCCCTACTTCATCAACTATCCGATGCAGATCGAACATTCCACGATTTTCGAGTTGCCGAGTGGCTGGACCTGGGACTCCGCGCCAATGAAGCGCGTGGTCGAAGACAAGGGTCTGAGCTTCAGCATCAGCACGCGTCAGGCTGGCGATGAGCTGCACATCAATCGCGACTACCGCGCGCTGCGTGCCTCGCTGGAGGCCGAAGGATTCGCCGACCACTACGCATTGTTGCGTCAGGTCAATGATCTCGATGGCTGGCGCATCATTGTTTCTCCGCCGCCGCGCGATGCCGAGAAGCAGCGCAATACGCGTCTGCAGAATCTGATGCGCGGACTCCTCGATGAGCGTGGTGGACACGGCAACAAGCAGAGTGGTGACTGAGCCATGCGGCAAACAGAATTTTTGCGACATCTCGTCACCGTGCTTGTGTTCGCATTCACTGCCGTCAATCCGGCGCTTGCCCGGGAAGGCACCCTGACGGCTGCACAAAGTTGGGAGAAGAGCCTTGCGGCACCGAGCTACGGCGCGCTGATCGAATCCTACGATGTTCTGGAAAAGCTGCAGGATGACTCGGGCGACACGCGTACGGATCAATGCGCTGAATTGCAGTCAACTCTTGATCAGGCGGTGCAGAGCAATCCGGCCAGTCTTGCCTTGCAACTGGCGGCAGCCGATTGCGCAAACGTGGCCAACGACAGATCTGCCGCCGAGCGGCATACCCAAATCTTTGCCGAACTGGTCCGTCTCGCAATCGCCGAGCTACCAGCCGATTACGGCGAAACGCCCATCGAAGTGATCTCCGAATGGGATGTGATGGCCTTCATTCGCGCCTCCGGAGAGGTGCCGATTTATTACTACTACGATCAGCGCCAGGGCACATTTCCGCTCAACCTGCGCGTGGCCCTGCTCGACAGGGAGCGCGAGACCGAGCGCTGGTTGTCGTTTGATTATTTCAAAACCGCGATGCATTTTTTTCGCAACGATCCAACTGCGCGTTTTCCGCTTTTTCAGCAACAATTCGTCTATTCAGTGCTCGCGAATTGGGCAGAAAGCAGTCGCTCGATCACCCTCGATGCAAGCGCCGTACAGACGGCGCTCGAGAATTCGCCTTTGGCAGCACGCTTGCAAGCGCTGGCCAGGCTTGGTGCCCAGGGCAATATCGGTGCGGTCTTTCGCTATGCCGGCTATTGCGCCTATTCGCGTAGTGCCGATTGCGAGACCACGGCGACCGACCTGCTGTTGCCTCTGGCCGAAGTCCGCAGCGCCAGGGCAATGATCCTGCTCGCGGTATTGAAGGCCGACCCGGCGGCATCACGTGCCGATGAGAAATCCGCTCGCATCTTGCTCGACAACGCCGACCGTCGACTTGGAAACCACGTGGCGAGTGCAGAGTTTGCCGCGATCATGGACACCCGCAACGCGCGTGCCAAGCTCAGTTCGTTTGCTCGCAAGCGCCTCAAACAGGCGGGCAAGGCGGGCAATCCTGAAGCCGAATGGTTGATCGCACTGCACGAGCGGCGCGCCAATTCGTCGGGATCGAAGCTTTCGACAAAAGCCCGTGCAGGCCTGATGCATGCCGCGCAAAGCGGTTTTCCCAATGCCGAAGCTCTGCTTGCCAGCGAACTTTGGCGTGAGGGCGACAAGGCGCAAGCCATTCGCTGGATGCAGGTAGCTGGCGCGCACCGGTCGGTCAGCGCGCAGTCCTGGCTGGCCATGGCGTATGCCGACGGCAATGGCGTGGAGACTGATCTGGACAAAGCCACCTACTGGCGTCAGCGTGCCGCGCGCAATGGCGATATTGAATCGATGCTGTGGCTGGCCGGGCACTATCGCAAGGCTGACCAAACGGTTGAAACCCGCCAGCTTCAGGAGGGCTGGCTGCTCTCGGCTGCCGCCACCGACAATGTCGACGCCATGATCGCGCTTGCCGACCTCTATCGAATCGGCGGCGAGGGTCTCAAATCCGGCCCCGTCCTTGCCGAGAGGCTGTATCGGAAGGTCCTTGAAACGCAGGATCGGGCGGACGCACGGCGCGGCTTGGCGGCCTTGTTGTTTGGCACTGACGGAGTTGAGCAAAATCGCGATGAAGCGCGCAAATTGCTGAATGCGGATGCCGAGAAGGACGATCCTCTGTCGCAGACCGATCTGGGCGTGCATATCATCAATGGCGATTTCGGCACGATCGATCAGACCGGCCGGGCCTGGTTGAAAAAGGCATCCGATCGTGGTGATGCGCGCGCCTCGGCCAACCTCGGTATCGCCCTCTATTACGACAGTGATGGCGGTGGCCGCGACCCGGCCGCAGCCATCGTCTACTTGAGCAAAGCGGCTGAAAATGGCAATGACGACGCACGCAACAATCTGGCCTGGGTGCTTTGCACGGTTGATCAGGAACCGCTGCGTGATCCGCAACGAGGTCTGAGCGTTATCCGGGTCCTGATCGGGGAGAGAAGCGTGAATCCCGTGGCCTGGATAGACACTTACGCCGCCTGTCAGGCTGCTTCAGGCCACTTCGATGAAGCAGTCCGCCTCGAAGAGCAAGCCATCGCGGCAGCACGAAAAAACAATCCATCAAACCTGAAGGCGATCAAGCGCCTCGAGACGTATGCCGCGGGCTACCGCAAGAGCCAGCCGCTCATCGAACACCCAGCCAGAAAATAGTCGATCAGTCCGCCGGGACGGTACGTCCACGCGCCCACTCACGCAGCGCCGTGACGCGATCGGCCATCATCACCGACAACGGCCGGGTCAGGCCTGACTCTTCGACCAGATGCCGGGTCGCCAGCGGCACATCTTCGGCAACCGCGGTGTACAACGCGGCAACCACGAGCTGTTCGATTTCCGCCCCCGAAAAGCCATCAGTGACTTCAACCACCGCAGCGAGATCGAAATCGGCGGGTTTCAATTCACGTTTTTCGAGATGAATGCGCAGCACTTCGCTGCGCACCTCGGCGCTCGGCAGATCGACGAAAAAGATTTCGTCGAAACGTCCCTTGCGCAGCAGTTCGGCGGGCAACACCGAGACATCATTGGCCGTGGCCACGAGGAACACATGTCCCTTGTGTTCAGCCATCCAGGTCAGGAGATACCCGAGGACACGGCGCGAGACACCATCGTCGCTGCTTTCGCTGGCCAGCGCCTTTTCGATTTCATCAAGCCAGAGCACGCACGGCGACAGCATCTCCGCATTTTTCAGCGCGGAGCGCAGATTGCGTTCGGTTTCACCGTGGTACTTGTTGTACAAAGTGCCAATATCGAGTCGCAGCAGGGGCACGCCGAAGCCGCCGGCGACGGCCTTGGCCGCCAGCGATTTGCCGCAGCCCTGCACGCCAAGCAAGAGAATGCCTTTCGGCGGATCGAGCTTGATCTTGCGATTCTGACCGGTGAATGCCGGTACGCGTTGCTGGATCCAGCGCTTGAGCCTGGCCAGTCCGGCGACATCGGCAAAGCGTGCAGTTTCGTATTCGAAATGCAGCAGGTTGTCGCGGTCGAGCAGCTCGAACTTGGCCTGGGCCAGATTCGGCAGGTCGGCGGGGCCGAGCGCGCCATCGTTGTAAATCAGCTTGCGCACGATGCGGCGTGCATCAGCCAGGGTCAGGCCGGTCAGATTGCGCACGATGGTGCGCGCGGAGTCGGCATCCACTTCAACGCGTCGACCGCTGTTTTCACGCGAATAGCTGAAGGCTTCCTCGCGAACCAGCGCGGCGAGTGCCTGACTATCCGGCAAGGCCAGTTCAAATCGTGTCGACATCGCCGCAAGATCGTCGGGCAACTCGAATTTCGAGCCGACCAGAACCAGGGTGTGCTCGGCGCTGGATTGGCGCAGGACGATTTCGCGCATCAGGCGCAAGGTCATCGGATAACGCAGATAGGGCTGAAAATCGAGCAGCAGGAAGACGCCGGATTCGGTGCGTTGCTTGATCGAGGTCAGGGTCAGGGTGGCATCCGGGACTGAATATTCGCCGTCATCGTCCATATCGATGCGACGCAGCCCATCGGTAATGCTCCAGGTGAACAATGGGCGCAGGGATTGCGCGATCGCGTGGCGGAAACTCGCGATCACGCGGCCCTCTTCGACTGACTCAATGACCAGCAACGGCGTGCGTGCGCGCAACAAAGTGGTCAGATCCTGATTGACGCCCATTGATTTCGCACCGCCCCGCCAACATTAAGCGCGAAAGCCTATCACGCCAGCATCCGGCATAATGGGCGTTTCCCTCGCGCCGCTCGCGGCGCCCAAAGACATAGAAGATCATGCTTAGAGAAGCTATCGAACACCATCGCCAGGGCCGTTTGCCGGAGGCTGAAACCGCCTATCGCGAAGCCCTCGCCACGAATTCATCCGACAGCGAAGCATTGCGCGGCCTGGCCGCGGTGCGCCGATCGCGCGGTGATCTGGCCGAATGCATCCAACTGGTCACACGCGCCCAGGAGCTTGCCCCGGATCAGCCCGCCCTGCTGCATTTGCTTGGATCGGTGCAGTTCGAGGCCAGCAATATCAACGCCGCGCGCGAAGCCTATGAACGCGCCCTGGCCCTGGACCCGAACCTGGCTGGCGCGCACACGGCGCTGGGTCACATCGCCATGATGAATGCCGACAACACCCTCGCCGGACAGCATTTTCGAACCGCGTTGCGTGTCGAAGAGGATCCGCAGGCGCTCAGTGGTCTCGGCATCCTGGCGCTGAGCAATGCGGATGTCGAAGGCGCGCTGAAATATCTCACCCGCGCCGCCGACCTGGCCCCGAATGATGCTTCAATCGCCTTCAATCTCGGTCGAGTCTTCGCCGCACGCGGCATGGCCGCGTTTGCCGAGCAGGCGTTTCGCAATGCCTTGCGCCTCAATCCGGGCCTGCCACACGCCAACAATGCGCTGGGCCAGCTGCTGATCCAGGACAAGCGCGTCGCTGAATCCGAGCCGTATTTTCGCGCCCTGGTTGGCGTTAGCGGGTTCGAGTTGGCTGCCGACCTGGGTCTCGGCGACGTCGCACGCATGCAGGAGCGATACGAGGATGCCGCCGAAGCGTACCGGCACGCACTCACCATCAAACCGGATCACGAACCCTGCTTTGAGGCCTTGTTGTGGTCGCTGGGCAAGCTCGAACGCAATGCTGAGGTCATGAAGTTGCTCGATCAGCGGATCGAGGACTTCCCCGATCAGCCGCGCTGGCGTGCAACCCGGGCACGCATCCGCGCCAGCAGCGCCCGCTACGTCGAAGCGGCCAGCGACTGGCAAGCGCTGCGCGATCGCGAGCCGAAAAATGCCGAAGCGGCGATCGAACTGGCCCTGATGCGAGAGCGCAATGGCGAGTACGAGCTGGTTGACCAGCTCGTCGAAGCCGCGGTCGCGCTGGCGCCCAACGATCCCCTGCTGACCTCGATCCGCGTTCGTTCACACATGCGCAAAGGCGAAGAGAGCGCAGCGCGCGAACTGCTGGCGACCATCCCACTGAGCAAGATCAATGAAGATCTGGCACGCACCTGCATGAATCTTCATGGCCAGTTGCATGACCGGGCCGGCGACGTGGACAAGGCGGTCGAGTATTTCCGTGAAGCACAGAACGGCTTGCGCGGCATGCTTCCGAAACTCGAAACGCTGCCCGAAAACATCGGCGACGCGCTGGCCAAGCCCACTGGCGATGCCTGGAAACATGCACCGATCCTGCTGATCGGAGCGCCCGGCAGTGGCGTCGAACGCATTGCCGCCCTGCTCGCTGACCAGGCAGATGTGAACGTGTTGCGAGATCGCGTCCAGGGATTGCGCAACGATTGTTTCGACGCGGCTCCGGTCGATTTGAGTATCGAGGAAACACCGAGTGCCGACATCGAGGCACACCGGGAAGCCTATCTCGGCAGCATGCGCGCACGCGGCCTGGATCTCGACAAACCACTGGTCGACTGGATTCCGCGTTTTGATGCGCACTATCTTCTGGTTGCCCATCGCATCATGCCCGGCACGCGGGTCATCCTGGTCGACAACGACCCGCGTGACGCCCTGCTCAACTGGCTGGGTTTCGGCTGGTTGCCGCATGCCGGCCTCAACAATTTCGACTCCTGCGTCGACTGGATGGGCCGCGCCCTGAGCCATCTGCGCCTTGCCGCCAGTGAGGGCAGCTTGCCGCATCTGGTCATCAATGCTGACAAAGTGCTCGCCGATCCGGCCAAGGCCGGTGCCGAACTGGCGCGTTTTGTCGGCATCGAATCCGTGCAACCCGGAAACCTCAGTCAACGTCTTGAACGTGGCCCGGGCGGCCTGCCGACGCGTTTTGCCGCGGGTCATTGGCAAACCTACTCTGAAGTCTTGGCCGACGCCTTCGCCAAGCTTCCGAACTGATCAGGATTCCGGAGAACACCATGCATATTCGCAGCAAGAGTTTTCACGACATGCAACCGATCCCTGCCGAATTCGCGTTCGGCAAACCCGGCCCGAATGGTGAACCCTGCGTGTTCTCGGACAACCGCAACCCGCACCTGACCTGGAGCGATGTGCCCGATGGCACGCGTTCGTTCGTACTGACCTGTATCGATGTGGATGTGCCGAGCGTCGGTGACGATGTCAATCAGGAAGGCCGCAGCGTGCGCTCGAGTCTGCCGCGCACGGAGTTCGTGCACTGGTTGATGATCGACATCCCTGCCGAGTTCCGCGAGTTCGGCGAAGGTGCTTGCGGCGAAGGCGTGGTCGCCCGTGGCAAGCAGGAAACCTTCGGCCCGCCCGGTTCGAAACAGGGTATCAACGACTTCACCGGCTGGTTCGCCGGCGATGCCGAGATGAGCGGTGACTACTACGGCTACGACGGCCCGTGCCCGCCGTGGAACGATGAACGTCTGCACCACTACCACTTCCGCGTCGCCGCCCTTGATGTCGCCTCACTTGGCCTCAAAGGTCGATTCGAAATCGGCGACGTGCGCAAGGCGATGCAAGGCCATGTGCTGGGCGAAGCCGAGATTGTCGGTACGTATTCGCTGAACGCGGCATTGCGCCGCTGACTGTGCACTGGTGATCGGGACCGCAGGGCGAAAACCGCCCTGCGAATTCAACTCCCGGGCATCCATAGCAACAACGCCGCGCCGAGCGCGATCCGATACACCGCAAACGCATTGAACGTATGCGTGCGGATATAGTCGAGCAACCACTTGACCGCGATGAAAGCGGTGATCGTCGCGGCAACAAAGCCGACGCCAATGGCCAGCCAGTCTTCCTGCAAGCCGCCGCCTTTCAACTGCTTGAGAATTTCATAACCGCTGGCGGCATACATGGTCGGAATGCCGACCAGAAACGCAAATTCGGTGGCCGCGGCGCGATTGTTGGTGCCGGCCAGCATGGCGATGAAGATCGTTGCTGCCGAGCGTGAGGTGCCAGGAAAAATCGCCGCGACAATCTGGGCGAGGCCAACGAGAATCGCAACCGTCCAGGTAATTCTTTCACTTGGGGGTCGCCGTGCACTGATGAACTCCGCGGCGAAGATCCAGAAGCCACCGACGATCAGGGCGATGGCAACGGGTGTGACCGTGTCGGGCAGCGAAAAATCGAGCGCTGCGACCACGAGTCCGAGCGCTGCCGTGATACCGAAAGCCACGATCAGTTTGAGCAAATAGTCACGATTGGCTGCCTCGCGCCAACCGGTTGCCAGTTCCCACAGGCGTTTCCAGTAGATCAGGGTCACGGCAAGAATCGCACCGGCCTGGATCACGATATTGAAGGTATCCGAGCGCGCGCCGAGCCAGTGCTGGGCGATCAGCAAGTGGCCGGTGCTGGAAATCGGCAGGAATTCGGTAATGCCCTCGATGATGCCGAGCAGGATGATGTTGATCAGATCAGACACGCGGGTGTTCCGATGACGAAAGGGCGCAAGCATAGGGCACAAGTCCCACTGTGAGTGAATCGCTCACGCTCAGCGTTGCCTTGAGTTGCACAGGATTACGGTCGGTGGGAGCATTCCGTTCCGGAAACCCGCTCAAACGCGCCGCTCGTCGCTACGAGGATGAGCGCAGGAATGTCACCGGCTCGCGTCTGGGTGGCGTCGGCCACCTGAGAATTTGCGCTGGCGGAAGCTCGCAGAGTCAGGACGGCAGCCAGTACCTGGCTGCGGTCGAGCAACTCGCCGACGATTATTTCAGCAACGACGGCGCCAGCGTGCGGATCGGTCCGCTGTTGCAGCCAACGGATGATCCGGTCAGCAATTCATCGGCTGATTGAAGCGTCATCGAACTCCCGATGTGACAATGATCCCTACGCGTTCATGCGAGAATTGGCCGCTTTGACGCGCCTGCCAGCGCGCCATCCCATTTGCCAATCAGGAGTCTCCATGTCCATCGCCAACGTGCTCAAGCTGATCGAGGATCACGAGATCGAATTCATCGATCTGCGTTTCACCGACATCCTCGGCAAGCAGCACCACGTCAGTTATCCGGCGCATGCGGTCGACGAGTCGTTCTTCGAGGATGGCAAGATGTTCGATGGCTCCTCGATCGCCGGATGGAAGGGCATCAACGAGTCGGACATGGTCCTCATGCCCGATCCGGAAACCGCGATCCTCGATCCGTTCATGGCCGACCCGACCCTGATCCTGACTTGCGATGTCCTCGAACCTCACACGATGCAGGCTTACTCGCGCGACCCGCGTTCGCTTGCGCGCCGCGCCGAAGCGTTCCTCAAATCGACTGGCATCGCGGATACCGCGTTCTTCGGCCCCGAACCGGAATTTTTCGTGTTTGATTCGGTGCGTTGGCAAAACGACATGGGCAAGACCTCGTTCGAGGTCAATTCCGAAGAGGCCGCATGGTCTTCGAACCAGCGCTTCGAGGCTGGCAACAGCGGCCATCGCCCCGGCGTCAAGGGTGGTTACTTTCCGGTACCGCCGGTGGATTCGCTGCAGGATCTGCGCAGTGAAATGTGCAAGATCCTCGACCGCATCGGTCAGGTCGTCGAGGTCCACCACCACGAAGTCGCGACCGCCGGCCAGTGCGAGATCGGCATGCGCTTCAATACTCTGGTGCGCAAGGCCGATGAGTTGATCGCGATGAAGTACGTGATCCGCAACGTCGCCCATCAATACGGCAAGACGGCCACTTTCATGCCCAAGCCGCTGGTCGGCGACAACGGCTCGGGTATGCATGTGCATCAATCACTGGCCAAGGGCGGCGTCAATATATTTGCTGGCGATCTCTATGGCGGTCTTTCGCAGACCGCGCTCTGGTATATCGGCGGAATCTTCAAGCATGCGCGCGCGATCAACGCCTTCAGCAATTCCTCGACCAACAGCTACAAGCGCCTCGTACCGGGTTTCGAGGCACCGGTGATGCTCGCCTACTCGGCACGCAACCGCTCGGCCAGTTGCCGCATTCCGTTCGTCAACAATGCCAGGGGCCGACGTATCGAGATTCGCTTCCCGGATCCTGTCAACAGCGGCTATCTGACTTTCTCCGCCCTGCTCATGGCCGGTCTCGATGGCATCCTCAACAAGATCGACCCGGGCGCGCCGTCGGACAAGGATCTCTACGACCTGCCACCCGAGGAGGAAAAAAACATCCCACAAGTCTGCTCAAGCCTCGACCAGGCCCTCGAAGCCCTCGACAAGGATCGCGCCTTCCTCACCGCAGGCGGCGTGTTCTCGGATGATTTCATCGATAGCTATATTGATTTGAAGATGCAGGAGGTCACCCGTTTCCGCGCCGCGACACATCCGATCGAATATCAGATGTACTACTCGATCTGAGCATGCCAATCGCACGGAGCGTCATCCACTGGGGGCCAGCAACATGATTGACAAAAGTAAAAACATGCCGGTGCAACGCGCGCTCGAGCTTCTGCGTGGGCTGACCCCTGCGGCGGACGCGGCGTCGCTCATCGAGCGTTTGCAGGCGGGAACATCCAGCGAGAGCGAGTGGCAGGATTCCGGCGAACTGCTGTTGCACAACGACGCTTCCGCGGCCGTTTCGCTGCTTGCTGCCGCCGTGGATTCAATGCCGGAATCACCCGGCTTGCACTACCTGCTCGGCAACGCCTTGCGCGTGAGCGCACGCGCCGACGAGGCCGAATCTGCATTGCGCAAAGCGTTGTTGCTGGATCCTGCGCATGCCAATGCGAGTACCTCCCTGGCCCACCTGTTGCGTGAACAAGGCCGCATGAAAGCCTTGGCCGAAGTGATGCAGAACGCGTGGCGGAATCAACCTCGCACGCTGGAGAATGATCAGAAGATTCTCGCGTTCCTGTGCCAATGTGAACGCTTTGCCGAGGCCGACTCGCTGATCCCGGCAATGCTCGCAGCACACCCGCAGGATCCCTTCCTGCTGCGCCAGGCCGGGGAGATCGCTCTCGTTCTCGGCCGATTCGACGAAGCGCGCAAACATCTGCGCTCAAGCCTCGACGCCGACCCAAAGCAGGCTTCTGCCTGGCTGCGCCTCGCCCATACGCATCGCTTCACCGATGCCGATGACGCAGACGTTTCCCTTTTCACCGCAGCAACGAAACGATCGGATCTGGGTATCGAGGTTTCAACGTCGATCGGCTTCGGTCTGGGCAAGGCGCTCGACGACCTCGGCCGCTTTGACGAGGCGGCGACGGTCTTCAATCGCGCCAATTCCGACTGGCGAAGCAGCCACCCCTGGGATGCTGGCGCCTGGCAGCAATTCGTCACCACGCAGACAAATTCGCTCGCTCAGATTCGCGCCCGCAACGACAGTCGCAGTGACAGCGACATCACGCCGGTCTTTATCGTCGGCCTGCCACGCTCCGGCACCACCCTCGTCGAAAGCCTGCTAACTCGTGATGCACAGGTGCGGGGTCGTGGCGAACTGAACTGGATGGCTCCCCTCGCGCGTCAGCTCGGACCCAATCCTTCAGCAGCAATGCTCACTTCCGCAGCCGATTTCCTGCTCGCCCAGCTTCGTCAGGACGATACCCCGGCGCGCTTCATCATCGACAAGAATCCGCTCAACTTTCGCCACCTCAGTTTGATCAACGCGATGCTTCCAGGGGCGAAGATCATCCATTGCCGGCGCAATCCGCGGGACACCGCGCTGTCGCTGTGGAGCCAGCATTTCGCCCATGAGGATCTTGCCTGGAGCTACGATTTCGCCGACATTGGCCACTACATGGGTGGATACGATGCGCTGATGACGCATTGGCATCGCGTGCTGCCGAATCCCGTGTTCACGCTCGACTACGAAACCCTGGTCGAAGATTCCGAAGCCAGCATTGCGCAGGTGCGCGCATTTCTCGGCCTCGAAGCGACGTCGACACCGCCGGCTCAGGAGCACACCCGAACGATCACCACGGCCAGCACGTGGCAGGCGCGGCAGGAGGTTCACCAGAATTCGGTCGGCCGCTGGCGTCACTATCAGGCGCATCTACCGGGCCTTCTTGCCATCGCCGAACGCTGAGCCGACAAGCCCCTTGAAAATGTGACGCAGTTATCATTCACTGAGTGATCCAGCCGCGCGGAATCGGCCTGCCGAGCGTGCATGCTGAATGTCAGGAAATCGACCGTAGGAGTCACTCATGTCCAGCGAAGGATTCAGTCCGTGTCCATCCCCGATCACATTGCAGCGCATTGCCAGCGCGCGCTGGACACCTTACGTTGCCGCGACATGGCAGAACTGGACCCGCGAAGCGCTCGCCGCCGAAGATGCCTGCGGTCAGCTTCGCGCCAGTGATTGCGAAGCATGCCTAACGCTGCAGGCGATCAATACACTGGATTGGAGCGACACGCTTGGCCAACGCATTCAGCAGGCCGCGCGTGAAGCGCTGGGCCTGCATTCACTGCCCGGACGGCTCAAGCGCGGCACGGTCTGCGCATCCGCCTGATTGAATAGAGCTCATCGAGAGCAGCGTTGAATCTGCCGCGACCGACGAAAAATCGACCCCAATCGCCGGCCGCCCCAAAGCCTTTGCAGGAGCGCCTTCAGGCGCGATGCTATTTGCGGAATCGCGTCTGAAGGCGCTCCTGCAAGGGAGGAGATCGCCGATCTACTTCTTCTTCGGAATATAAAGATCCGTGATCGTGCCTTCGTAGACTTCGGCAGCCATGCCGACTGATTCACTCAAGGTCGGGTGCGGATGGATGGTCAGGCCGATGTCGGCGGCTTCGCAGCCCATCTCGATGGCAAGTCCGACTTCGGCAATCAGATCACCGGCATTCGGGGCGACGATGCCGGCACCGATGACCCGGTGGCTGGCTTCATCGAAGAGCAGCTTGGTGAAGCCCTCGGTGCGGCCGATACCGATGGCACGGCCAGAGGCGGCGTGCGGGAACTTGCCGACGCCGTAGGCGATGCCGGCTTTCTTCGCTTCGGTCTCGGTCAGGCCAACCCAGGCGATTTCGGGGTCGGTATAGGCCACTGATGGAATCACCCGGGCGACGAATTCACTCTTCTCGCCAGCGGCGACTTCGGCCGCCACCTTGCCCTCATGCGTGGCCTTGTGCGCAAGCATCGGCTGACCAACCAGATCACCGATGGCGAAGATATGCGGCACATTGGTGCGCATCTGCTTGTCGACCGGGATGAAGCCGCGATCGGTGACCTTGACCCCGGCTGCTTCGGCATTGATCTTGCCGCCGTTGGCTGAACGTCCAACCGCGACGAGAACGCGATCATAAAGCTGCGGCTCGGGAGCCTTGTCACCCTCGAAAGTCGCCTTGAGGCCCTTCTTGCTGGCCTCGATCTTCGTCACTTTCACTTTCAGATGGATGCCCGCGTAGCGCTTGGCGAGACGCTGCTGCAACGGTCGCACGAGATCGCTATCGGTGCCCGGCATCAGTTGATCTAGCAGTTCGACCACGGTGACTTCACTGCCGAGCGCGTCATACACGCAAGCCATTTCCAGGCCAATGATACCGCCACCAACCACGAGCAGTTTCTTCGGAATATCGGCGAGATCGAGCGCATCGGTCGAATCCATCATGCGCTTGTCATCCCACGGGAAGCCCGGCAGTTTCACCGCCTGTGAACCGGCCGCGATGATTGCCTTGTCGAAACGCACGAGCTTTTTGCCATCCTTGCCGTCAACTTCAATCTCGTTGGCCGAGACAAACTTGCCGCTGCCCTGCAGCGTGGTCACCTTGCGTTGCTTGGCCATGCCGGCGAGACCGCCGGTCAACTGCTTGACGACCTTGTCCTTGTTTGCGCGCAACTTGTCGAGATCAATCTTCGGTTTGCCGAAACTGATACCGATATCTTCGGCATGCGCTGCTTCCTCAATGACGCGACCGGCATGCAGCAGCGCTTTCGACGGAATGCAGCCGACGTTGAGACAGACGCCACCGAGCGTCGGGTAACGCTCGATCAGCACGGTGTCCTGGCCGAGATCGGCAGCGCGGAACGCAGCGGTATAGCCGCCCGGGCCCGAGCCGAGCACGACCACCTGGCATTCGATATCGGCCTTGCGACCGCTGGCAGCTGCCGCTTTCGGCGCTGGCGCTTCAGATTTCGCCGCGGCGGGCTTTGCCGCAGCGTTTACCTCCGAGAGAGGGCGCTCCGAAGAGCTGGGTGCCGATTCCGACTTGCCGGCCAATTCGGACTTTGGCGCCGACGCTTCGGACTTGGCAGGCTTTTTGTCGTCCGCCGCTGCGCTTTCAAGAATCGCCACGACCGTGCCTTCACTCGCCGTGTCGTCGACCTTGACCTTCACTTCCTTGATCACGCCATCACCCGGCGACGGAACTTCCATGGTCGCCTTGTCGGACTCGAGGGTAACGATGCCCTGATCCTTCTTGACCGTGTCACCGGCTTTGACCAGCACTTCGATAATCGGAATGTCGCTGTTGTTGCCGATATCGGGAACCTTGATCTCGATCGTGTTTGCCATCTCAGTCTCTCCGGTTCAAAGCAGCACGCGACGCATATCGGCCAGCACCTGACCGAGATAGACGGTGAAGCGCGCGGCAGAAGCGCCGTCGATGACACGATGGTCGTAGCTCAGGCTCAAGGGCAGAATCAGTCGCGGCTTGAACTTCTCGCCATTCCACACGGGTTTCATCGTCGATCTTGAGACACCGAGAATGGCGACTTCGGGCGCGTTGACGATCGGCGTGAACGCGGTGCCGCCAATGCCACCTAGACTCGAAATCGAAAAACAACCGCCAGACATGTCGGCCGGGCCGAGCTTGCCGTCGCGCGCCTTCTTCGCCAATGCGCCAGATTCTTCGGCGAGCTCGATGACGCCCTTCTTGTCGGCATCGCGAATCACCGGAACGACCAATCCGTTCGGTGTATCGGCGGCGAAGCCGACATGAAAATACTTCTTCACGATCAAATTCTCGCCACTGGCATCGAGCGAGGTATTGAAGTCGGGAAATTTCTTCAGCGCCGCAACAACCGCCTTGATCAGGAAGGCGAGCATGGTCAGTTTGATACCGGCTTTCTCGTTCTCCTTGTTCAGGCTGACCCGCAGCGCTTCCAGATCAGTAATGTCGGCATCGTCGAACTGGGTAACGTGGGGGATCATGGCCCAGTTGCGCGCCAGGTTGGCACCGGAAATTTTCTTGATCCTCGACAGCGGCTTGGATTCGATCTCGCCAAATTTTGCAAAATCAACCTTGGGCCACGGCAGCAGATCGAGCCCGCCGCCCGATCCGGCACCCGCCGCGCCGCCGCCGGCCAACGCCTGCTTGACGAACTTCTGCACATCCTCGCGAGTGATGCGGCCCTTGCGCTCACTGCCGGTCACATTGAACAGGTCGACGCCAAGTTCGCGCGCAAACAGACGCACCGCCGGACTCGCGTGCGGCACCTTGTTCGGCATGACCGTATCGGAACCGAAACTGATTGGCGGCGACTGCTGCGACCCGGTAATTCCCGGATCAGCGTCGGGCGCGAGTGCGGCCGTCTCAAGCTCGCTCAGACGCGATGGCTTGCTGGTATCGATGGTCGCCTTCTGATTCTGGGTCTCCGCCGCTGGAGTTGCTTCGGCTTTCGCTGCTTTCTCCGGCTTCGGAGTTTCCGGTGGCTTCGCTGCATCTGCATCGGCCTCGGCATCAATGATCGCGACCACCGTGCCTTCGGAGATCTCGTCACCGAGCTTGACCTTGACCTCCTTGACCACGCCAGCCACCGAGGAAGGCACTTCCATGGTCGCCTTGTCCGACTCCAGCGTGACCAGACCCTGGTCCTTGCTCACGGTGTCACCTGGTTGAACCAGGACTTCGATTACCGGGATGCCGGTGTAGTTGCCGATATCGGGGACTTTCACTTCATGGCTGGCCATCAAACTGCTCCGGTCTTTAGGTCGATGCGGATCACGAACGGCCATTGTCGCCTTGATCGACGATTACGCCAACCGCCGGGCAACAACGCCCGATTCCGGTCAGCCGCCGGATCAAGGCAACGCTGATCAAGTGGCGCAATCGTCACGACACCTGTCTGCGCGCAGACAGGTGTCACCTAACCGATTGAGTTTATTGAAAAATGTGGCATCCAGAAGGTCATGACGATTGCGCCACTTGATCAGCGTTGCCTTAATGCCTGATGGCCCGCCGAACCGACGTTTACTCCACGGTTGCAACTGTCAGCGCTTGCGTACATCGCTCCACACAAGCGACTCATTGCTGCGCTTTTCGCGGAAGTCGGTGCAGCGGCCATCACCGCGACCAGTCAGACCTCCATCGGGTGCACAGAGGACTTTTCCTTTCGCGTCGTACAGTGTGCTCGGCTGATCGCAACAACTGGGCGGCACGTAATAGACAAATTGATCGCGGTAACGATAGCGAAGGATCCGCCGTGGCGGATTGGCGACCGGTTCGGCCTCGAATCGCGCGATCATCTGGGCGACCCATTCGGCCTGCATCGGGCGGTTCGTGGCGCAGGCGCTGGGTCCGGCAAGAATGGCGGCAAACAGGGTCGCCAGGGTCATTGCGGGCTTCATGTCACCTCCGTTTGGGCTGCTGGAGCAGGTATCGTCCGATTTTTCGAGAATCGAAGCCAGAAGCTCGCTCTGAAACTGTCAACGAGACGAGAAAGCCGTTCGGTCTGGATCGGATTCGGACAAGGCTCCAATTCGATCAATCCGACAGGAAATCCGTTCGTCCTGACCTCGTCGAAAGATGAACGGCGATACGCGAGAAGCTTGCGTGTGTCATCTGCACGAATGGAATGAGAGGTTCGCGCTCCACCTTTCGACAGACCCGGAGCGAACGAATCGGGTAGTTGGCCGCGCTGGCGAGCCAAACCAGAGTGGATACATTGTCTGAAGCGAATCGATGCTTCCAGTACAATACCCGGCTGCCCTTGGGTCGCCGCGGCATTTCGCAGTACCGCGCCCCCCAGCTCACTCGGAACACCTTCAATGATTTCCTTTCGCAATTTCGCCCTGCGGCGCGGCGAACGCCTGCTCCTGTCCAAAGTCGATATCGCCCTGCACGCCGGTTGGCGCGTCGGCGTGGTCGGTCGCAATGGTAGTGGCAAAACCAGCCTGTTCGCCGCCGTTCTCGGTGAGATCGAAGCCGATTCCGGCGATCTCGAAAAATCGCCGAAACTGCGTATTGCCTGCGTAGCCCAGGAAACTCCGTCACTGCCCGATGCGGCAATCGACTTCGTCGTCTCCGGCGATACCGAAGTCCATGCCGTTCTCGTTGCCGAGGAGGCAGCGATGGCCATCGAGGATTGGGACGCGGTCGCTGTCGCGCACCAGAAGATGGCCGAGATCAATGGCTACGATGCCCAGGCCCGAGCCGGAAAGTTGCTGCATGGCCTTGGCTTTCCGTCCGACACCCACCAGCGCGCGGTGTCGGAATTCTCTGGTGGTTGGCGCGTACGTCTGAATCTCGCTCGCGCACTGATGATGCCAAGCGATCTGCTCCTGCTCGATGAGCCGACCAACCATCTCGATCTCGATGCCGTGCTCTGGCTCGAACAGTGGCTGCTCAAATATCCGGGCATGCTGATGATGATCTCGCACGATCGCGAATTTCTCGACGGCGTCGGCACGCACATGCTGCATTTGCATGATGGTACCGCCAAGCTCTATACCGGCGATTACACGAGCTTCGAGCGCCAGCGCTCCGAGCAGTTGCACCTGCAGCAAATCGCCTTCGAGAAAGAACAGGCCGAGCGTGCTCATCTGCAATCCTTCATCGATCGCTTCAAGGCCTCAGCGGCCAAGGCCAAGCAGGCGCAGTCGCGGGTCAAGCGTCTGGCCAAGCTGGCCGGTACCGAGGCGGTGCGCGCAGAACGCGAGATTCGGATCAACTTTGCCGATCCGCTCAAGCTGCCGAATTCGCTGACCCGGCTGAACAAGGTCGACGCCGGCTATGGCGACATCAAAATTCTGTCCAAAGTCGGTTTCGGCCTTGAGGCCGGCGATCGTATCGGTCTGCTCGGCCCCAATGGCGCGGGCAAATCAACGCTGGTCAAGACTCTGGTCGGCGAGCTGCCAATCCTCGATGGCGAGCGCAGCGCACATCCGGACATGGAGCTGGGTTACTTCGCTCAGCACACCGTTGAATCACTGCAAGCTGGTCAGTCACCCATTGATCACCTGCGCGATATTGCGCCGGGATCCAGTCTGCAGGAGTTTCGTGATTTCCTCGGTCGCTGGAACTTCGCCGGCAACCGCGCTTTCGAGAGTGTCGACGGCTTTTCCGGCGGCGAACGCGCACGCCTGGCCCTGGCCCTGATCGCCTGGCGCAAGCCGAATGTGCTCCTGCTCGATGAGCCGACCAACCATCTCGATCTGGAAATGCGCGAGGCGCTGGCCGAGGCCTTGAGCATCTTCCCCGGCGCCATCGTCATGGTCTCGCATGATCGCCATCTGATCGGCCTCGTCTGCGAAACCTTCTGGCGCGTCGCCGATGGCAAGGTCGAGGAGTTCAAGGGCGATCTGGATGAGTACGCCGCTTGGCTCAAATCGCGAGCTTCGAAGGGCTGAGGAACGGGAGTGCGGAGTTGGAATAGCCGACTCACGAACTCCTTACGCAGGGTTGGTCAGGTGCAAATTCGTCGGCGGCCATGGTCGATGCAATCGCACCAGGGTGCCGCCATCTTTCGAGGCGATGGACAGGGTAGCCGAGAGGCGCCTCGCCCGCGCCTGCATGCTGTGCATGCCGGTTCCCTGTGCCGGATCGGTTTCCGACAGGCCCCGGCCGTCGTCGCGAATCTCCAGAATCATCGCTTCGTTGCTGTTGCGAAGTTCAACTTCCACCCGCTTTGCCTGCGCGTGTTTTAGCACATTGGTCAGTGCTTCCTGCACGATGCGCATCAAGTCCAGGCTCTGGGTATTGGTCAGATAGACGTCATCAAGGCGATCGGTATGCCAGCGCAAATGGATGTCGTAGGCCTCGAACATCCGCGACATGCGATGACGTAACGGTGCCAGCAGTTCGCCGAGCGAATTTTCCCCGTAGTGTTGTGCCGATGCAGTGTCGATGATCAAACGCAAGTCGTCGCGCAACTCACGCAAGGCGTCAAGCATCTTGCGCGATGAAACGCTTTCCGGGCCGTGCTCCAGCGCGGTGATGTTGCCAATCAACATGCCGCCAAGACCGTCGTGAAGATCATGTGCGAGGCTTACGCGCTCACCAAGACGCGCGTGAGCCAGTTCCAGTTTGTGTTGGCGCAAGAGCGTATCGGCCAGTTCACCGCGTGCTTGATCGACATTTTGCTGCAACTCGACATTGAAACCCTCAATGCGACGCAGGTTGCTCACGAAATTCCAGGCCAACACCATTGATGCGCCGATCACACCCACCATGCTGGTCAGAGGAACCCAGTTGGCCGTTTCGTCGATGATTCCGGCAACACCCAGGACATCGTGCACGCCAGCGCCGATCACGGCGGCAGAACACAACGAAAGGAATTTTTGATCAGGTCGACCCCCGCGCCAGGCGAACCACAGGAATGCGATATCGACAATCACCACCACCAGCACCGACAACGCGTTGGCCAGGTTGCGTGCCGCGAGCTTCCCCTCATGTGGAGCCAAAATAATCCATAGTGCTGAAAGCAATAAAATCGCCCACATTCCTTTTTCACGTCGAGGCCAACGTCGGTCGCAAAAGCGCAGGACGAACATGGCCCAGCAGCCGATCGACACAGGCACCGCAATCTCGGTCAGATTCTGGTAGGCATCGGTCGTCGTGAATGGCCATGGACTGGTGGCGACCGTATTCCACGCGACCGGCAGCCACGCGAATCGTCCGGCGGCATACCAGCCGAAGGCTACTTCACGGCGACGCATCAGCCACACGGCGAGAAAGAACAGTCCTACCGTGAGACTGATCGCCAGGCCGATGAGGTTGATCGTGTTGCGCAGCCATTGCTCTGCCTTGAAGCGCGCTTCGAGCGCGCTCGCATCACCCACCAGTACCGGTCCGAGACCGGGGCCGTATTGAGCAAGGCCGGAAACCCGCACCAGTATCGTGTTCTGCCCCGATTTGATCAGTGGAGGAGGCAAGCGCCAGTAGCGAGGCACGTTCCACATGCGCGTCAGAGGCTCGACCAGGCTGGCGTCACGTGCAACAAGGGCTCCGTTGACCCAGATCTCGCCGGCAAAGGTCAGGTATTCGAGATAGAACGCGACATTGTCCAGCGGTGTCGGTTGATCCCAGCTCAATCGGTACCAGACCACACCATCGTAATCTGGCCAGCGCTTGCTCCAGACATCGGGCAGTGTGACATCGACCCAGCCTGACGTCGGTGGCGCGGATGCATGCAACTCCGCACGCGCTGCCTCGATTGACATCGGCAAGCCAGGTTCTGCGGCCACGGCGGAAGCGGCGCCGAGCACAAACAGCAGCACGCATGATCGGCATGCGTCAAAAAGCAATTTCACGGCAACAGTCCATGCTGGCGGGCGGCAAGCAGCGCCTGGGTGCGAGAATTCACGGACAACTTGCGATAGACCTTCTGCACATGAGTTTCCACGGTCGCTCGGGTAATCGAAAGATCGTCGGCGATTTCGCGATTGCTCATTCCATCAGCAACACACTGAAGGATTTGCATCTCACGCCTGGTCAGGGGTTCCTGCAATTTGACAGAAGGTGCAGAAGCAGGTTGAGCAGTGGCCGGATCGTTGACCAGCGCAAGAATGCGCCGGGCGATGAACGGGTCTATCGGCGCACCGCCGGCGAGGACGCTGCGCAACGACATGGCGATCTCCAGATCATCGCGCTCCTTGAGCACATAACCGCTGGCGCCGGCACGCAATGCGCCGAGGATCATTTCCTCCGTGCTCCAGGCCGAGATCACGAGGATAGGCAAGGCATCGTTGCGCTCGCGCAACCAGGCGACCAGTTCAATACCGCTGCCATCCGGCAAGCCAAGATCAACCAGAGCCATGCCTAGCTGGCTCGTGTCGCGCCCCTGCACCTTGCCTTCGGCCAGCGTCGCAGCCAGACGCAGTGAATTCTCATCATGACCCAGCGTGGTCAGGATGCGTTGGAGCCGCTCGAGCATCGAGGGCTCATCATCTACGAGAAGAATGGGATCGGTCATAAATGAGCAGGGACGCTATCACAACACCATTCAGCAAAAAATCAATGTTTTCATGGATGCGCAGCACAGCGGCAGGTGGCTATTCTCGCCAAGGATAGTTGCCAATGGGGAGCTGGCTCTTGAACCCGAATATTCTATTGCCTGTACGTCTTGTCACCCTTGCTCTGGCACTGGGTGCGGCGTTATCATTTTCTGCTGCGGACGCTGCTGAGCGGATTGATTGCGAGACCACGCCGTTCGGCGCCAGCAACCTGATGCTCGGCGATGCCGAGTTCATGTCCTTGCTCAGCAACGATGATCGTTCCTTCAAACCGATCGGCGAGTATCGATTGCCGCGAGCCGGCGAGCCCGATGCACTCAGCGAGGTTTACAGCGGCGACCTGATCCCGACCGGATTGCCTGACGGTTCACGCTTTCTCGACGCCGTCAACGTCGATCTGAATGGCGATGGCCGTGACGAAGTGGCGGTGGCCTATGGCGTTCGCATGGACCCTGGCGAACCCACAGTTCTCGGCAAGATCATCATTGGCATTTTCGAGCGCACTCCGGGATTTGCCCCCTCGGCACGTTTGATTGACAGCTGGCAGCTGGACGGGAATCTCGACGGCACCGGCATGACCACCTCCTCGGTGGAACTGGAGGCCGGCGATCTCCGCGGAACATCCACCCGTGAGCAGCAACTGGCCTTGAAGTGGCGCGGCTCGATTGGTCCAACCGACGGCAAGATGAATGTCATTGTGCTGACCGGCACCAACGATGGCAGGCTGGCCGAAACGGACAATACCTGGGCCGGTCGCTGGAGGAGTACCACGGGTTTTGGCGAATCGAGCCTGGCCCATGGCGATGTCCTGCTCGACGGTCGCGACCAGCTGATCGTGGTCGCTGTCGAAACCAACAGCTCGGGTGAAAACCACCTTCACACTCACTTGCTCGAATACAACGCGCCGGGCGCGCATCGCAACAGCGGTTTGGTTGCCGACCCCAACGACACCGCCATCGGCAGTCTTGCGTTCAACAGCGAGATCACCATCTTTGCCGACGACGCCTTCGTGTCGCCCAATACGCCGCTAGTGTGTCCGGACGCTTCATGCACAGAGACCGTTCAGATCTCTGGCCAGCCGCATCGGGTTCTCGCTGACGCCGGCAACCTGGTGGATACCGCAGCGGCGGAATTGCTGGTGCATATCGGGTTCTTTGGGACGATAGACCTTCGGAATGAGACCGGTATGTGGGTTAGCGGCACCATCGGCAACTTCACAGGCCAGCGTCTTCTGCATTTTTCGACAGTGCAGGCCGCGCCAGGTGCCGACATCAGCGCGGTGACCTTGAGCAACAGCGGGCCAGGCCGGGATTTTGATTCCAGCCAGATACTCGGGTCACGCGCGGGCAATGGCCTCCCATTTTCGGAAGCCACGAAAACCGGATTTGATAGCGCCATCGGCAGGCTATACGGTGCCGAGCAAAACCAGCTCGCCCTGGTGCGAGTCGTGGAGAGTTCTAGCAGCAAGCAGCTCCAGGTGGACGTCTATGCCGCCGGCGTGCGGCTGCAATCCGGCTTCCAGTTTGATGTGCTTGGCGGAACCGGGCCTTTCCCAACGAAGTTCACCAGCACTGCAACCGGCGATGTCGATTCGTGGCACTGGGATTTTGGCGATGGCAGTTCGTCGGTGGCCACGAACCCGTCGCACAACTACAACGCGACCGGCAGCTACACGGTCACCCTGACCGTCAACGACAACGCCGGCAAGACAAGCAGCTACAGCACTGTGATTCAGATCAACGGGCAGACCAGCAGCGGGGGTCAGGCTGAAAGCTACACGTATCAGATGGATCGGTCGCCACAGATTTCAGCGGTTACCGAGGACGGTTACCAGAGTCTGCCAAACGGCGATACCGTGATCACCTACAACAGTTTCCTCGAGCAGTCACAACCTCGAATCGCCATCGGCGACATGAACCGCGATGGCTCATCCGAAATCATGACCAATGCACAATCGGTGGTTCGGGAAATCACAACACCGCTCGCTTTGCCGATTCCGAGGGTAGAACTCCAGGCCACGATCTGGCGCTCCCTGTGGCGACTGGATACATCGCAGATTCCCGTCGTGTTGAACCCGTCACATGCGCAACAAGTGACTGCTTCAAGTATCAGCTCACTGCCGTTGCCATACGCAGCGTCCGCCCTGCTGGCCAGTGATTTCGATGGCGATTCCGTTTTCGCCACGCTCGGTACGCGTTGCGGCGCGGTCTACGAGCCGCAACTGCGCAATCTGATCTGGATGCCACCATTTTTCTCGGCCCTGCAGTCGGATGCGCTGGGAAATGGCTACATGTCTGCTTCGTTCGGCAATCAGCAAAGCAGCGGCAACAGCGTGGAGAACCGGTCAGGCAGCTTTACCAGCCACAGCGTGTCGGCCTATGTCGGGGTTTCCGCCGGCACTACCGACAAGGAGCCGGTCAATTTCAGGGCGACACTCAAGGCCACTGCCGGACATGACTGGCAAACGTCCAAAGGTGCCATCCACGGTGAGGAAAACGAGCAAACCTACAGCGAAGGCCAGGCAGCCACCCAGGGTGAGGCGCTGGTAGTGAGCGAAGGCAACTCGGCGCTTTGCTATTCCTATGATGTGGTCCAGTCCAGCGGTCCGGTGCCGAACAGCGGCATGCGCATGTGCGAGATCTCCGACCATGAGCGCACCGCGCAAACCGCGGAAATCTGGAACGCACAGTTCATCTACGGGCAGACCGAACCGAACTGGGTCCCGTTGCAACGCGACTGGGCCAGCCGTGCCTTGTTTGTGCCACCAACCAGCACGATTCCATTTCAGAACGGGCGCGGACTTGACAAGGCAACCGATGGCTTGTTTTCCACCGCGGCGACCAGTGTGAGTACGACCAATCCGTACCTCGATATCGACCTCGGCAGCGTGCAGCCGATCGAAGCGATCCGCGTGTTTCCGGCGGCCAATGTCGATGAAAGCGGTGCCATGGTCAAACCCGTCGCGTTCAATCTGGCTGCACTTGATCTGCAAGGCTTCCATGTTTACGTGTCGGCAAATCCGTTTGTCGGAGACGAGGTTCCCGGCGGCCCCGGCGTGGTCAGCTTTTCGCCCCCTACGGAAAACGGCATGGTCTATGACCGCTGGAACATCATGGTGCGCGATGCGAACTACAATCCGCTGCCGGTGCGCTATATCCGCCTGCAACATCCCGATCAGGTCGAGGCGCTGATCAATATTTCCGAGATTCAGGTTTTCGGCCCCACTCATTCCGAGCCACCCGCCTATCCGCAGGCCGTATGCCAACCGGTCGCCGGCACCGGCATGTTCCTGGCCCGGGTCTGGAACCCGTTCGAGGCCGGCTATCAGAACATCGAGGAGCGCGGCGACATGATGTGGTCCGGAACCAATGCGGCCAATTCCCCGACTGGCGTACGCCTTGCCAACGGCGATGCGTGCATCAACCATCCCGGTATTCGACAAACCACCATCTGGAACAATCTGCGCGTCGGCAACTCCGGAATCACCCATTCCTGGGATTCGACATCCAATACCTCGCAGACGGTCGGCAGTTATGGCGGCATCGAGTCGACCACGCGAGTAGGCGCCGAGCTCGAGCTCGAACTCGGCAACACCTATGTCTATGCCGTGGCGGGTCTTTCCTACGAGTACTCATTCGGCGTCACCCGCGAAAAGCAATCGGTCAGCTACTGGGGCAACGGGTTGCAGATCGGCGGTTCCGTCGGCGGCTTCGACAACGAGTACCAGAATCTGGTGCTGTCATGCGGCTACTTCCCTCATCCCTATGCCTACCAATTGAGTGATCGCGGCAGCATCAACTATCAACACGATCTGTACGTGGTCGACTACACCGTGGCGCAGCCCAACAACAGCAACGCCTGGCAACGCGGCTCGGTGCCATTGGAATGCTATGGCATCGACACCTCCAACGACACGATTTTTGCTGACGGTTTCGACGGTTGAGGGGGCCGTGACCATCATGAACAAGACCATCGCAACTGTACTTTCCGTCTCGTTGATTGGGATTGCTGCCAGTGCCACGGCACAGACCCGCTTCACATCCGACGCGGCCTTCGTTCGCGCAGGGCAGGAACTAAATACGGCGCTTCAGCTATCCACGGTCCTGCATGAGGCCGTGCCGGCCAACCCCGAATCGGGACAGTCGTATCCGACGCGCGCCGGCAGCTGGTTGCAACTTGGCAACGTCGGCAACCAGCAGGCATCGATCCAGAGCGTTCGTCTATACGCGTATGCACTGACCACCAGTGTCCAGCAGCGCGTCAAGGCACGATTTCGTATGTGGAATGCTCACGACAGCAGTGCCGATCCGGTGTTTGCAAGACCCGCGGAGTTCATCGTCGATTTAAGCGCCTGCCCATGCAATTTCGACGCAGGTCAGGCCTACTCCATCGACATCGATCTGCCGAAAACCGTATTCACGGAAGGCACTGAACTCGGCTTTAGTCAGCTCTGGCTGACTGATCCCGGCAACGGTGTGCTGACAGTCTCCAGAGAATTGGTCCCTGCGCTCGACCGGCAGGGCATTGTTCCGATTGTGGGAGACTCCGTTGCCGCCTATGCCAATGCCGGACGCAGTCCCGAGGATCTCGATTTCATTCCGGATGATTCAATATTCGGCGCTTCACTCGGCCTCGCCTTGTTTGGCGAGCCGATGGCACTGGATATCTGTAGCGGCGCCAGTGGCTTTCAGCACCAGTTTCAGGAAGAGTTCGACAATGCGAGCCAGTTCTTCCAGCGCTGGAAGGCCACTCCGAATTTCGGACAACTGTCGATCGACAGCGGCCAGCTCGGGCTCGCCGCTCCGGACGCCGCAACGCAGTTTCCCTATATCGCATCGAGACCGGCGACGATCGTGATTCCGCCCACCGGGAATTTCATGGTGCGCTGGATCGCCGAATACACGGGAGTGGGTCCGGCCGGGGACGGCGAGATGGTGATTTCGCGCGGCACAC
The DNA here is from genome assembly GCF_035703485.1 of Dokdonella sp. GTDB lineage: Bacteria > Pseudomonadota > Gammaproteobacteria > Xanthomonadales > Rhodanobacteraceae > Dokdonella. The sequence continues at coordinate 32,611 of NZ_DASSYD010000172.1, forward strand.
CCTTGAATGGCGACGATGCCGGCACGGTGCCAACCGCCATGCGTTCATGGCAGGATTCAAGCGGCTTCTACATCGACATCGATACCGCCAGTGGCGTGCAGCAGGTTGGCGGCGGGCAAGGCACTTCCCGCCACGACATGGCCTATTGCTGGGTCGATGGCAAGGTCGAACTCTGGAAGGATGGCGCACAGTTGTTTTCCCAGACCAATCAACCTTCACAGCGGCCTGATTCGTTATGGTTCGGCAATCCGATCATTGCCGGTAGCGGCCCCTGGAATGCGCTGTCGCTTTTCCGGGTATGGGTACGCGGCGATCTGCCGGTGGGTACCGACCTCATCTTTCGTGATGATTTCGAGGTGCCGCCCGGAACCCCGTAGCTTGCTTGTCGAACCGGGAATCGGGAGCGGGGAGTGGGGAGTAGGGAGTCGGAAAAGCGGCTTTTGTGCTGGCCTCATCATCGTCGGGTAGAGACTTGCTCGTTGGGAATCGATCCTGCAGAAGCCAAGGCGGTAGACTGCGATCGGTCCGTCGCCATGCTGCGCGAACGCGAGCTGCGGCTTTTCCCACTCACGACTCCCTTCCCCCACTCCCGGCCTTCAACCCATGTACACCCTCTATTACTCTCCAGGCACCGCGAGCATGGTTGTGCACCTCGCCTTGCTCGAGCTGGATGCGCCTCATGAGCTGCGTCTGATTGATTTTGATTCGCGGGCGCAGAAGGATCCTGAATATCTGCGTCTGAATCCGAACGGGGTCGTGCCGACCCTGATTGTAGACGGCAAGCCTGTCTATGAATGTGCGGCACTGGTTCTCCTGCTTGGCGAGCGACACGTCGACAAGCGTCTTGCGCCAATGCCGGGATCGTCACAGCGCGGACTCTATCTGCAATGGACTTTGCATCTCGCCAACACGTTGCAACCGGCGTTCCGCCAGTGGTTCTATCCGACCGATTTCGGCCCTGAGAATCAAGCTGATGCAATGCGTGATTTCGCCCGGCGCAGGATCGAGGCGGCATGGGACCGGATCGACGTCCACCTCGCCGCGCACGGCCCGTACATGCTCGGCGCACACTTCAGTCTGCTCGATCTTTACGCGACCATGCTCATGCGCTGGTCACGCAATATGCCCAAGCCGGCTGATCAATGGCCGGCACTTGGCAAACTCGCTGGTATGGTCAAGTCACGTCCGTCGTGGAAGCGTCTGTATGCGATCGAGGGACTGACCGAGTGGGCATGAGCGAACCGCTCATCGTCAGCCATTGAATCAGGAGTCACCGATGAAATTTCTGCACAGCATGGTCCGGGCCAGGGATCTCGACGCATCGCTTGAGTTCTACTGCACCCATCTTGGTCTCGTCGAGATCTCGCGCCGCGACTACGAAAAAGCACGCTTCACGCTGGTTTTCCTTGCCGCGCCAGGCGACGAATCGCGTGGACAAATCGAGTTGACCTGGAACTGGGACGACGAGGACTACGGCACGGCACGCAATTTTGGCCATCTGGCGTTTTCAGTGGATGACATCTACGCCACCTGCCAACGCTTGATGGATGCCGGCGTGACCATCAATCGTCCGCCGCGCGATGGCCATATGGCCTTTGTCCGTTCTCCCGACTTGATATCGATTGAGTTGCTGCAGAAAGGCGACGCACTGGAACCGCGTGAACCATGGACGTCGATGCCGAATACGGGCGTATGGTGATTGCGGTGAGCGGGAGAGGCATCGTGACTTTCAACAGTTTGTCGACCCTTACCATCACTTTCTCGCGATCCTGTCAGGTTTTCCTCGATGGCTCTTGCCGCTAACCGCTGACGGCTTCTCGGTCAACCGTCTTTCCCGCCAACTGCTCGCTGCCCAACTGTGCAACCTTTTTCACGTCTCGAACGTACCTGTTGAAGTCAAACCAAAGGTATCGGATGAATCACGATAAAGATCCATCAGCGACTGCTGCCACCGAGGTGGATGGCGTGTTGGCCAGCGCGGGCGATGGTGCTTCGCTGCCGGAGGGCACCCGACTTGGCGCTTACCGGATCCGTCGGGCGCTTGGTGAGGGCGGGATGGGCCAGGTCTATCTGGCCGAGCAAACCGCGCCGGTGCACCGTGATGTCGCGCTGAAACTGATTCGCCAGCAGATCGCCAGCCCGCTGGCCCTGGCCTGGTTTGAAGTCGAACGTCAGGCCCTGGCGCAGATGCAGCATCCGGCAATTGCCCAGATCTTCGATGCAGGCACCACCGATGAGGGCCACGCCTACATCGCCATGGAGTATGTCGAGGGCACGCCGGCATCCGACTATTGCCGATCACGCGCATTGTCGCGCGATCAGCGTATTGCCCTGTTCGTGCGCATCTGCCAGGGCGTGCAGCATGCTCACCAAAAAGGTGTCATCCATCGTGATCTGAAGCCCGAGAATGTCCTGGTCAGTGATGTCGATGGCTTGCCGCTGCCGAAGATCATCGATTTCGGCATCGCGATTGGTGGCAATGCATCGAGCGATGGCGCGAAGGTTGAAAGCTCCCACGTCGACCGGGCCGGTACCGCCATCTACATGAGTCCCGAGCAGGCAGGCCTGAATCATCGTGATATCGATACTCGCAGTGACGTCTATTCGCTCGGCGTCATGCTCTGCGAAATCCTCACGGGTTCTGACGCCCGCACGCTCACCGCCGACGCGCATGACTCAACGCACGCGCCGCAGGAAACGCTGCTGACGGCCCTTGGCAGTGGCTCGGGTTCTCGTCACAACTTCACCGATAGTGGCGCCCTGTACGCCGCCGCCCACAATTTGCCGAGTGAATTGCGCGCGATCCTGCGCAAGGCACTGGCGACGGAGCGTGCCGACCGTTATGACTCGGCGGCGGCGCTCGCGGAAGATCTTGAACGGTTTCGCGAGCACCGGCCGGTGTCAGCCATACCCTCGACACGCACCTACCGGATGCGCTCATTCATCGCTCGACATCGCCTCGGCATCGCAGCGGTGAGCCTGATCCTGATGGCTATTCTGGTAGGCGCCGGACTCGCCTTGCATGGATTGGGCGAGGCACGGGAGTCCGCGCGCGTTGCGCACGTGGAAGCGGTCAAGGCTGATCGTGTCGCGCAGTTCGTGCGTACGATGCTGGGCGGTATCGATCCTGATCGCGCCCGTGGCATGGACAACAAGTTGATGCACATGATCCTTGACGCTGCAGCCAAACGCGTCGGCAGTGAGCTCGTCGACCAGCCCGATGTGCGCGCCGAAATCGAAAGCACGATCGCTGGCAGCTATTCCTCGCTGGGCGACTACGATCTTGCCCGGATCCACTATGACGCGGCCCTCGATGCCGCGCACGCCGCAGAGCTGCCACACGCGGAGATCGCGCGCATTCAGGCACGCTCAGCCATCAACCTCGAAAATCAGGGTCGATTGAAAGAAGCCCTGGACACCGCCCAGGCGGCGTTCGCCGAAGTTGCCACCTTGCCGGTCGAGAATCGGGATCGGCTGATTGTCGAATCAACCCTTGCAGGCATTGAAGCGAGTTCGGGTAAACCCGAGGAAGCCCGAACGCGCTTTCATCGGGTGCTGGCATTGCAGCGCACGCTATTCGGCGATGATAGTGACGATGTCCTCAACACGCTCAGTGTATTGACCGCCGTTGATCTTGATACCAACCATCTCGACGAGGCGCAGCCACTGCTCGAAGAGCTGCTCGGGCGCTACCGGACACGATACGGCGACGAACACTCCAAGACCTTCAGCGCAGTCAATGGGTTGGCCATTGTCGCGCTCGAACAGAAGCGCTATGCCGATGCCGAAAAGCTGCTCACACCGCAACTGCCGATGATCGAACACCTGTTCGGCAAGGACCACCCGGTAATGCTCCGGTTGATCAGCAACCTGGGCGGCGCGATTCGCCAACAAGGTCGCAATGAGGAAGCGCGACCCTTTTATGAGCGGGCAGCGTCTCTCTCACAGGAAATCTACGGTCCGAAGAATCCGACCAGCATCGTCGCGGAATCGAACCTGTCTCTTTTGCTACGTGACAGCGGTCAACTTGCCGAGGCCGAAACGCACGCGCGCAACGCCGTGAAATACGCGGACATCGTCTGGTCCGACAACGGCATCCGCGGCATCATGCATCGCGAGCTGGCCACGATTCTCATCGCCGAGAAGAAATACGAGGATGCCGAGACCGAACTCAACCTTGCCTGGGGCGTGCTCAGTCAAGCCGAAGGCTATGGTCCGCAGCACCCGCGCAGCCAGGATGTCGTTGACACTTATCTGTCGCTATACCAGGCCTGGAAGAAGCCAAAGCGCGAGGCCGAGTGGCGCGTGCGCAAGCTCGCTTCGCGGTGACCGGAACAGGGCTCAACGCTTGATCTGAATCAGATCGATCGGCGAACCGTCCGGCATGCGTGCATTGAACTTCGACTCGATGCGGTCGAGTTCATGCACCTGCTGGCAAAGTGCATCGGCACGCTTGCCGAGTTCCTTGGCATGACTCTCTACGGCTTTCTCTACATTTTTCTCAATTGATCCGGCGCGAGCTTCAAGCTCGGCGACCGCCGCTTCGTCTCCGCTAAAGGCAACCGAAATCGCCTGTGCGGTGATATTGCCGATCATCTCGCCAATCAGGGAGCCGACCGAGCCTTCGATCAGCCGATCAATTTCCTTTTCCGATTGCGGGCCCCAGTCATCACGCGCATTGATCGCACGCTTCAATTCGTCTGCAGTGCGCGCGATTCTTTCGGCGCTTTCACGAGCCTGATGGGCGTCGCTGGCAAACGCGCTTGAGGCATGCCCGACCGCTTCAAACGCGATTCCCACCGCATCGATCGCAAGCGCCTTGGCTTGCGGAACAATGGCGCGAATTGCGCGCTCCAGCTCCACGGCATTTTCGCGATCAGCGGCATCGAGTGCGAGCGCCTTTCCATCAACCACAATCACGCCCGCCGGACCGAGGACGACGACGCGATGGGTCTTGTCATTGGTGAAGGTAATGCGCTCGGCGTCAAACCTGGTCGAATAATCGCTCTCGACATCGCAGTGATCGCTGTCGATATTGAGGCGCGCATGCGCGGAGCTGAAGCTGAGCGCCAGGGCAAGAGCAACAAGACTGGCAAGCGGACGGAGTGTCATGGGGTAACCTCGGACGGTGAGTTCGATTCTTTGATGCCGGGTTCGTATGGAAGGTTTATAGAGCGGGAGTAGGGAGTGGGAAATTGGGAGTGGGAAGAGCGGCTGTCATGCCGCCCTGAATGTTCTCGGCGCCGCAAATGACGACACTTTTCGCTTTCCTACTCCCTACTCCCTACTCCCTACTCCCTACTCCCTACTCCCTACTCCCTACTCCCCATTCCCGCTCCAACAGCCGTCGGGTTGTCCTGATGCTCCTTGAGCCAAACCATCGAGCGGTGCACGCGTGCGTAGCCACTCGGATGATCGTAGAAGATGATCTCTTCGATCGGGCCGGGCTTGATCTTGCGGTAGGTCGACAGGCGCATCGCAGCCATGGCAAAACCGTTCGGTTCCCGCGCGGCATTCAGCCCGAATGCGTCAGCCTCGGCTTCGGCCTGGCGAACGATCGAGTTGGTCAGCGGTGTGGCGAAAAAGAAGAACAACGACAGAATGGCCACGGCCAGCGGCAAGGCGGCCGGATCGCCGCGGTCCTCCAGTCCGAAGCGCGGTCCCCAGCGAACCAGAGCGCGATCAAAGAAGTGATGCACGACCCAGAAACCCAGGGCAAGAATCAGCGTCATGTAGATGACCAGACGAAGTCCGTGATTGAGTACGTAGTGGCCCATCTCGTGGCCGAGGACGGCAAGGATTTCGGGCTCGGAGGTGCGGTCGAGCAGATTGTCGTTGAGTGCGACTCGCGTCGTTCCAAGGAATCCGGCGACGTTCGCGCTGATTCGCGTGGTCTGTTTCGAGGCATCGAATTCAACCACGTTGTTGTCGGGAATCATGTTCGCCCGCGCCAGCGAAAGGACTTGCTCGCGCACCTCGCCTTGGCGCAGGGGTTTGTAATCGTTGAACAACGGATCGAGGAATACGGGCGCGATCATCATGAAAAACAGGATCAGCGCAAAGGTGCCGCCACTTGCCCATATCCACCAGCGCGCACCGGTCCTGCGCACGGCGGCGTAGAGCAGCGCGATGACCGGTGGCAGGATGATCAGACTGATGATCAGGCCCTTGAGCTGATCAAATGACCATGCGGAAAAAGTCTGCGTGGCCAGGCCATAGGCGTGCTCGCGGAAAAACCCCTGATAGATCGTCAATGGCAGGGCGAGCAGGGTTCCGATCAGGATCCACTGCACTGCATAGATCATGGTGTACACCCAGGGTCGCTGGCTCACGCGTCTGCCGATGTCACGCATCTTTCGCGACAGACCGGTACGCAGAAAGATCCAGGCTACGACGAGGCCATACAACAGACCCCAAAGCTGCAACCAGTAACCACCCTCGAAATAGGCATCCGATTGCGCACGCTGCTCGGGCGAGAGCAGGTTCACATAGGCATCGGTGGCGCGGTCGATGTCGAAGTCAGGACCGGGTCGGGCCGCATCGGGAATCTGCAATCCCGGCGGAAGTTCCGCGGCTGGAGCGGCGACGGCAAGCAATGGGCCTATCACCAAAAAGCCAAGCACAACGAGGAACAGCAAACGGCCAGCGATTTTCATGCAGCACTCCCCAGTGGATGAGGAGTCGACAGTACTTCAAAGCGCCACCCAGATGCAGCAGTCATTCGTCATGCAAAAAACCGCAGCATCGAAATGCTGCGGTTCGCGGGTGTGTTGCGGCAGCGCGCCTGGCGTCAGGCGCGGGGTCTTAGTCGGCCTTGCTGATTGTAAAACCACCAAAGCTGATGCCGAGATTGACACCTTCACCGGTGCCGGCCAGGGCCAGCGACACGGTGCCCTTGGTCAGTACCTGCGCAGTCGCACTTTTGCCGGCGGCTGCGGACGCTTCACCCTGGACATAGGTGCCGAGAATGTCGCTCATCCTGTGCACGTCGGTGAATTCACCCTTGCCGTTATCGATATGTGCCTTGCCGACGGTCAGACCACCGCCCTTGGCCGAAATCTTCACGCGCATTGACTGACCATTCTCGCAAGTGACCGTGCCACTGCCTTCGGCGTGTTTGTAAATCGCCGACCAGGTGGTCAGATTGAAGCGCATTGTGCAATCGAGATTGGCCTCGGCAGCCTGGGCCGTGGGCGCGGAAATGGCGGCGATGGCGAGAGCCAGGCCGACGCTGGCGAATCCTGCTTTGATCGGTGTCATTGGAAAATTCCTTCGCTGGGGGTGGGCGGAGTCTCACCCCGTTCTGCTGAACGCAAAGGAACTGGTCGCGGCAAAGCGCGCACTTGCTGAATGGTGGCGTTCAGGTCGCAAAGTCGAGCAAAACCCGCCAGCGCTCGCGTTTGTGCTGGCGCGTCATTGATGCATTCGCAGGACTTGTCGATGGCAGATCAATCAGGGCAAGTGTCGATGCATGCACAGGGGCAATCCTGGGCAGCACGAGTCTGCGGAATGCGCGTTGCGCATGACCGCCGTTGAGCGCGATTGCCGCGATCGATGGATGCGATTTCAATAGCCCGGGGATATCGTTGGCGACTTCGCTGGCGCGCACGATTGCACTGTCGAGACTGCCGCTACGCTCGCAGCTGGCCAGGACGTCCCAGATGCCGATGCCGCGCGCCTGCAAGCGGCCAAGACGTTGCGGGTACTCAAGTTCCGGCCCGGCATCGAACATCTCGCCCATCAACGGCCAGAACAGGTTCTGCGCATGTGCATAGGATTGTTGCATCGCCAGCGAGCGCACACTCGGTGCAGTGCCAAGAATCAATACGCGACATCCGCGCGCGACTTGTGGCGGAAAACTCTCAACCAGTGATCCGGAATCGTCTTTCATCGGGCTAGCGTTGCCGCATTGACGAGATGTCGCAAGCACGGCCGGACTTGTGACCAGTGAAGTTTCGGAATGTGCCAGCGAATGGAGGGCGCGCCGACTCACAGGGGCTGTGTCCGTACCGCGTCCTTGCGATGCAGCAGTCGGTACAAAGCGGGCAGCACCAGCAGGGTGAGCAAGGTCGAGGAAACGATGCCGCCGATGACTACGGTGGCCAATGGACGCTGCACCTCGGCACCGGTGCCGACGTTGAGCGCCATCGGCAGGAAGCCCAGACTGGCCACCAGTGCCGTCATCAGTACCGGTCGCAGCCGGGTCAGGGCGCCATCGACAATGGCTTCCTGCATGGCCACGCCGTCGCTACGCAACTTGCGGATGAAGCTGATCATGACCAGGCCATTGAGCACGGCCACGCCGGACAGGGCGATGAAGCCGATTCCGGCCGAGATCGACAACGGAATCCCGCGAAGCCACAGCGCCAGCACACCGCCGGTCAGGGCCAGGGGCACGCCGCTGAAGACGACCACGGCATCCCTGCCCGAGCCCAGCGCCATGAATAGCAAGCCGAAGATCATCACCAGCACGACCGGCACCACCACCGACAGGCGCCGACTGGCCGAAATCAACTGCTCGAAGGTTCCGCCGTATTCGAGCCAGTAGCCAACTGGCAAGTCGATTTCATTGGCGACCCGATTGCGCAATTCCTCGACAAATGAACCGAGGTCGCGACCGCGCACGTTGGTGGTGATGACGACGCGGCGCTTGCCGTTCTCGCGACTGATCTGGTTCGGGCCGAGGGCAATCCCGATAGCAGCCACTTCACCCAGCGGCACATACGCGGGCGATTGCCGCGCACCATGCACTTCTTCGCGATCAATCCGGATCGGTATCGGCAGCGAAGCCAGCAGATCGGGATTCTGGCGTTGCTGCTCGGGCAGGCGCACAACGATATCGAAACGTCGATCGCCTTCGAACAGCTGACCGGCAACCGCGCCACCCAGGGCGATCGACACGGTGTCCTGGAGATCGCCGACGGCGAGACCGTAGCGCGCCAACGCAGCACGATCGGGCGTGATCGTCATCAGCGGCAGGCCGGTGACCTGCTCCAGCTTCACATCGGCCGCGCCTTCGATCCTGCTCGCCAGCTTTTCGATCTGTTCGCCGACTTGTTCGAGTTGTTCGAGATCGTCGCCATAAAGCTTGATCGCCACCTCGGCACGCACTCCGGCAATCAGCTCGTTCATGCGCATCTGCACCGGCTGGGTGAATTCATAGTTGTTGCCCGGAATCGTCCACACCGCCGCTTCGAGCTCGGCAATCAGTTGCGCCCGTGGCTTGCGCGGGTTCGGCCAATCCTTGCGGTCCTTGAGCATGATGAAGGTGTCGGCCACCGACGGCGGCATCGGGTCCGTGGCAACTTCCGCAGTACCGATCTTGGCGAAAACCTGTTCGACCTCGGCGAACTGATCGATTCGCGCTTCCAGTTGGGTCTGCATGGCAACGGCCTGGGTCAGGCTGGTGCCGGGAATCCGCAATGCGTGCAGGGCGATGTCGCCTTCATCGAGGTCGGGAATGAACTCGCTGCCAAGCCGCGTTGCCAGCAGTCCGGTCAACACGGTCAGGATCGCCGCAGCGGCGACCACCGCGACTCGCCACGCCAGTGCCTTTTGCAATAATGGCGCATAGACACGCTTGAAACCGCGCACGATACGGGTTTCCTTCTCTTCGATCTTGCCGCTGACGAACAACGCCACGGCGGCCGGCACGAAGGTCAGTGAAAGGGCCATCGCGCCGGTCAAGGCAATGACTACGGTTATCGCCATCGGGTGGAACATCTTTCCTTCGACGCCGCTGAGGGCAAACACCGGCACATACACGGCGGCGATGATGAACAAGCCGAACAGGCTTGGCTTGATCACTTCGGCGCTGGCAACGGCGGCCAGCTCGAAGCGCTCCTCGCGATTGAGCAAACGGCCAAGCTGGTGCTGCCGCTCACCAAAGCGACGCAAGCAGTTCTCGACGATGATCACGGCACCATCGACGATCAGGCCGAAGTCGAGTGCGCCGAGACTCATCAGATTGGCCGAAACGCGGTTCTCCACCATGCCGCTGATGGTCAGCAGCATGGTCAGCGGTATGACCGCGGCGGTGATCAGGGCAGCGCGCAGATTGCCCAGCAACAGGAGCAGGACAACCACCACCAGCAGGGCGCCTTCGACGAGATTCTTGCGCACCGTGGCGATCGTGCGATCGACCAGTTGCGTGCGATCGTAGACCGCCCTGACGTTCGCGCCGTCAGGCAGGGTTGCGTCGATCTCCTTGAGTTTTTTGGCGGCGCGCTGGGCCACAGCGCGGCTGTTTTCACCGACCAGCATGTACACCGTACCAAGCACGACCTCGCGGCCGTCCTGGGTCGCCGCACCCGTTCGCAACTCGCTGCCTTCGCTGACCTCGGCGACATCCGCAATGCGCAATGGCACGCCATCGCGCGTAGCCACGACAATCTGTTTCAGGCCTTCGGCATCGGCGACCTGGCCCGGCACCCGAATCAGGTATTGCTCGCCGGAACGTTCAATATAGCCGGCGCCGACATTGGCGTTGTTGCGCGCGACTGCATCGAGCACGTCGCGCAAGCTCAGGCCGTAAGCGAGCAGCTTGGTTGGCTCGGGCGTGATATGAAATTGGCGCACATGGCCGCCAATCGTGTTGACCTCGGTGACGCCTTTCAGATTGCGCAACTGTGGGCGTACCACCCAGTCCTGCAGGGTGCGCAGCGCGGTCGGCGTCCAGGTTTCCTGCGCACCGTCCTCGGCCTCGACCGTGTACATGAAGATTTCACCCAGACCGGTCGCCACCGGCCCCAGCGTGGGCTCGATGCCGGCAGGCAACTGCGAAGCGGCCTGTTGCAGACGTTCGGCCACCTGCTGGCGAGCGAAGTAGATGTCGGTACCGTCTTCGAATACGACGGTGACCTGGGACAGGCCATAGCGGGAAATCGAACGCGTGTATTCCAACCGGGTCATTCCCGCCAGCGCGGTTTCCAGAGGAAAGGTCACCCGCTGTTCGGATTCGAGTGGTGAGTAGCCGGGCGTCTCTGTGTTGATCTGGACCTGGACATTGGTGATGTCCGGGACCGCGTCGATCGGCAAGCGGCTGTAGTTCCAGACGCCAAGCGCAGACAAGCCGAGCACCAGCATGAGAACCAGCCAGCGCTGCGCGATGGACGCGCGAATGATGCGTTCCAACATGGCGATTCCCTCAGTGGTCGTGGCCGGCGCCGGATTTTTCGATGTCGGCCTTGATCAGGTAGCTCTGCTCGCTGACATAGCGTGTGCCCGGCTTGAGTCCGCCCAGCACCTCGACGAATTCGCCATCGCGTGCGCCGAGCTCGAGCATGCGTACTTCGTAGGAATCACCCACCTGGGCAAACACGACGGTGAAATCACGAAAGCGCTGCAGGCCCGATTCCTTTACCGCCAGCGGCACTTCCTTTTCCGCAACGGTGACGTTGGCCGACACCGTCATGCCCGGGCGCCAGTGCCCATCGGGATTGGCCAGGCTGGCACGCGCGACAACACTTTGTCCGCGGGTCGCCAGTGGCAGCAAGGTCTCGATGACTGTTTCGCCGCGGGCATCGCCGGTGGCGGAATGGACCTGCACGCGCTGTCCCGCAGTGAGGCGCGCGGCATCCCTGCCGATGGCGTGAAGCTCGACCCATACCTCGGCCAGATCGGCGATTTCGATCAGCGTGTTGTCGCCGGCGACATCACCGATATTGGTATTGCGAGCCAGCACGACACCATCGAACGGCGCGGTCAGCGGATACGTGCGCATGCTTTCATTGGCCTCGACGACGACCAGGGTCTGGCCGCGACGCACGCGATCCCCCTGTTGCACATTCACTGTCCGCACAATGCCCGGGAAGCGCGCCTTGATATCGGCATGGCGATTGGCATTCAGGGCAATGTTGCCGACCAGCGGCACGCGGTCGTGGATCAGCGCCGGACCGGCCTCCTCAACTCTGACGCCCGCTTCTTCGGCAATCGCAGCCGCTATCGTCGTGCGCCCTTCGTGGGAGGCGTAGTTCCAGCGGTGTGACTTGCCGCCATGTTGTGCCGCCACCTCGACGTCAAACGAATGCGGTTCGACAACGGTTTCGCTGCCAACCAGGTAATCGGCCTCCGGCTGGAAAGTGAAGCGGGTCACCTCACCATCCAGACGCTTGAGTTCGATCGTGGCCACGACCTCGCCAGGCTTGAGCGGCTTGTCGTTGCGATAGGCGTACAAACGAAACTGCGGCGGCACTCCAGTTTCGAAACGGGTCACTTCGATTGCGAAGTCACCATCACGCAGCAGGCGGCCGCGGTGCGGACCGCGCTCATGCTCGGCGCCCTCTGAAGCCTCATGGTTGTCCGTGGATTCGGGCGCCGGACTGGAGCCGCCACAAGCGGCCAGCAACGCTGCAAAAACGCAGCCGAGAATGAGTCGGGTGATCATGGCGTAGCCTCCGTGGCGACGGCGGTGAGGCGTTCAACCTCGACCAGCAGGGTGTGGTAACGGGCGGCGGCTTCAACATCGCGTTCGCGCAATTCGAACAGGGTCTTCTGCGCCTGGGCGAGCGAGTAAAACGAGAATCTGCCGGCCATGAATCCCTTGTTGGTGAAGGCCACGGCCTGTTCGGCCCTGGGCAGCATCCGCGTACGCAGCGCCTCAACCTCGGTTCGGGCGTGATTGAGTTCCTGGTATTTTTCGAACAAGGCCTGATGGCGCTCGAAGCGCATGGCATTGCGGCGAGCCTCCACCGCATCCAGTTGCGCATCGGCCTCGGCGATCGAATGGGAAGCACGCGATCGGCTGCCCAGTGGTATCGACAGCGACATCATCAGACCCTGATCATCGAGGGCTTCCAGCCGTCGCACGCCAAGGCTGAGTGTCATGTCCGGCTTGGCACTGGCCGTGGCCAGACGACGCCGGGCAGTGATCGTTTCAGCCTCGAGCAGTGAAGCTCGTTGTTCGGCAGTCATCGGCAGGCGCGCCGCCAAAATTTCGAATGGTTCGACGTCCGGCAGGCTCTCGAGATCGCCGACAACCGCTTCGAAATCGGGCGTCAGCGCACCCCAGCTGGCCGCCAGCGTCATTCGTGCGCTGGCCAGTTCATGCTCGGCATGTTCACGCTGCAACTCCGCATCAATGACCGCGATCTCGGCGGCACGCAGGTGGAACTCGGGATCTCTCGCCGCGGCAACCCAACGGGCAATTTCGCGGCGGCTGAGCTCGGCCTGCTTGATGCGTTCCTCGGCGTAGGCGAGGCGCTGCTGGTCAGCGATCACCTCGATGAAGCGGGCGGTGGTACGGCTGACAATATCGATATGGGCGGTCTCGGCGAGGATCCGCTGCTGGCTGATCTCGGCATCGCCGAGCGCCTGACGCGCAGCGCGTTTGCCTCCGAGCTCGAAGACCCGACCGATTTGCAGGGTGGATTCGGCTGATCGGATTCCGCCAAGCGCGCCCGTGCCGGCCACGTTTTCCAACGAACCGGATATCACGTAGGGCGTGGCAAGACCCTCGCGCCGGGCGCGCGCCTCGGTGGCGCGCAACTGGGCGGACTCTGCAGCCAGCAATGGATTGTTGGCCAATGCACGCGCAACGGCCTGTTCAAGACGCAGGGGTTCGGCGGCGCGAGCCAAGGGGATCGCAGCGCAGGTTCCGACCAGGGCCAGAACCATCAGACAACGCAAATTCACGGTAAATCTCCGATTGATCAACAGACAACAACGCTCAAGCCGCCAGGCAGCGGCCGGTCGGGTCAGGCAATCGGAGGTCGGAACGGTGAAGCGAGCCGCTGCGTCCGCGTCTGGGCCAGATCGACCAACGGCAGTGTGGATGCCAGCGGAATTGCGTTCAGCGAGATCCAGGAAGTCCAGATATTGGCCGACGAACCCGTATCAGCCTGATGCAGGAGCTCATGGCCAACCGTTGATTCATCGGGGTCCGGAGTCTGCTTCTGGTCGCCTGGATGGTCATGGCCATGGCCATGACCGCTGGCACCAGCCAGAGTCGCATGCTCAACGTCATGCAGGGCACTCAACTGGTTGAGCACTGGCCGAGCCATCACGCCAAGCGCCAGCAGCAGCAGAAAACTGGCGCGAAGGACTGATGGCAGCTTGTGGGCAAGGCGGTGCATGTTTTCAGGGTACGGCACGCTCATGGCAACCACAACCGCAATGCGCTTATGACGTCATTCGTCATTGTGTCGCCTCGGCTGGTGGTCCGGGCTCGTTCGCGATGCCAGGCGGGCTTTCTTTCGCGATGTCGTTTCGCAGCTTCGCTCAAGTCGAGGATGACGCTGACTGGTCAGCAGCCAAACCGTGCTTTCAACCACACAACTGTGGACAAAAGGATAGTTTGGCCGACACTCCTGAAGATCAGCTCTCCACGTAGCAACACAATGCGACGGCACCGCGCCAGAAGCTATGTGTTTAGAATCGACTCGGCCAGCTCATCCAGTCGCTTCTTTCTATTGCGCCATTGCGGCATGTGCTTGTCCAATAGCTTGTAGAACCGTGGGCTGTGGTTGTGTTCTTTCAGATGGCAGAGCTCGTGAAGGACTACATAGTCGATGCAATCACGCGGGGCCTTCACCAACCAGGGATTAAGCGTCAGCCTGCCGCCAGGGGAGCAACTGCCCCATTGAACTTGCATTGCCTGAAGCCGCATCGCCGGTGTCGGTAGCCTCCAGTTGAGTTCCGCCACAATCGTCTTCAAGCGTTCTGCAAAGACATCTCTGGCCCGCTCTCGAATCCACCTTTTTGTTGCCTCGCAAACCGATTGACGCTGCGGATCGGTCACGCGAACCTCCAAATGACTTCCACGAAGCTTGACACTCACTTCGGCGGATTCGACTTGTATAACCTTCAGTCGATAGCGTCGACCCAGATACATAAAAGATTCTCCACTCACATACTCGCGTGGAAGGACGTTCTGACGACGACGAAGGAATCCGGCCACGTGCCCCTGAATCCAGCGACCGCGCCTGCGGACGGCGGCGAGAATCGCATCTCGCGACGCATCCACTGGTGCATCAACCACAACGGCACCCTCAGGCTCCACGTGAATGCTGATGCTGCTGTTACGCCTTTGTGGTTGTCGGCGTACCGCAAAATGGACGACGTCGGAACCGTAGTGAAAGCTCCAATCTAGTTCGGCCAAGGCAAGGTTACGCACGACTCAACCCCACACGGACGATCTGAATGATCTGGTCAATGACAGCCTTGGCCTGATCAAGTCCCACACGCTCAAACAGTCTTGGCAGCAGCGCATTTCGCACGACTGCTTCGATGTTCTGTGGGCTGAGGGAGTTTTCCGCGATGGCGTTGCGCACGACCTCATGAACCTCAAGCGCCAAGTCGGCGTATGACTTCTTTTCACTCTCATTCATTTCGACGAAGGCCGCGTCGCCCAGCGCCAACTTGAATGCACCAAAGTACGCCTTTGCATGCCGGTTTTCTGCGAGGGAAGAAGGGATGCCAGGCGTCTCTCGCCCTTGAACCTTCTGCTCAAACTCCTTGAACAGTGCGTACTGCTTGAGCGGATGATCGAACATCGCCTCCGCCTCGGCGATCGCCTGACGCAGCAACTCGCCAAAAACCTTTTGCGCGTAAGGGTCATCGGCGAGTTCTTGTTCGATGGTTTTTCGCACACGGGTTTTGATCTGATCGGTCTCGTTGCGCGTCTTCTCCTCGGACCATTCGTGCGGATCCTCGGTTTTGCCGAGCTCATGTACAAGATAGACACCTTCCGGATCGCGGACCTCACGTCCGATCACTTGCTTGTCCACCAGTTTGCGAATTTGCTCCTCGTAAACGCTGTAGTCGACCGTCTCCATCGCATCCACGCGAGCGATCTGACGCAAGCTGGAGAAGAAGCGCAAGTCGTCCTTGTAACGACGGATCAAGTCTTCCGAAAAGCTCTTGTCTTCGAAAAAGCTGCGCGATGAAAGTGATGTCTGCAGGCACAGCCCGAACTCCGTCAGCGCGTTCGAAAAATCGTCACGCAGTTTCTGTCGCTCGTCGTACTCCTCGTCGTCGCTTCCTTTGACGATATGCGGTTTCAGAATCTCGCGGTATTGCTCCGTGTCCTTGCGATTGGCGACATTCTTGAAGAACGACCACAGACGATCGTGCAGAGAAGGCAGACGTTTGTATTCGGTGCTGAATGCTTGATAGAGGCCATCGAGGTCGGCCAAATCGAAACCACCCTGGGTGCGCTCTTCCAACTCCTGATACGCGCGAACCGCGATGTCGAGCTCCTTCAGGATGCCGCGGTAGTCCACCAGCACGCCGTAGCGCTTGGCATCATGCAGGCGATTCACGCGTGCCACGGCCTGAATCAGGTTGTGCCCCTTCAGCGGCTTGTCGATATACAGCACGGTGTTACGCGGCTCGTCGAAGCCGGTGAGCAGCTTGTCGACCACGATCAGCAGGTCGGGCGAGCCGTCGCTGCCGAAGTCCTGCAGCACCTGCTTCTCGTGGTCTTCGGCATCGAGCTTCTGATCGATGATGTTTTGCTTCCACCACTTCTGCACTTCCGGCATCGCGTCTTCGTCAATCTCGCTATTGCCTTCGCGCGTATCCGGGGCGGAGATCACGACGGCGCTGCTCACCAGGCCGGTGTCGTCCAGTGCCCGTTTGTAGCGGATCGCATCGAGCTTGCTGTCGGTGGCGACCTGGCCTTTCAGGCCGATATCCAGTTGCTTGATGTTCTCGTTGAAGTGGTTGGCGATATCCCAGGCGATCAGCTCGATGCGGTTTGCCGCGCCGTAGACGGCCCGCTTGCCGGCGAACTTCTTCTTGAGGTCCGAACTTTGCGCGGCCGACAGGCCCGCAGTGATCTTGTCGAACCAGCGGTTGACCGCCTCCTCGTTGATGTCCAGCTCTGGCACGCGCTCCTCGTACAGCAGCGGGGCCACAGTCTCGTCTTCCACCGCGCGCTGCATCGAATACGCGTGCACGATCGGGCCGAATTTGTTCGCCGTCTTCTCGTTCTTCAGCAACGGTGTACCGGTAAAGGCGATATAGGCCGCCTTCGGCAGCGCCTTGCGCATGCGCTCGTGGGTTTCGCCGCCGTGGCTGCGATGGCCCTCATCCACCAGCACGATCAGGTCCGGTGAATCATTACGGCATTCCGGCAGCTTGGAGGCGGTGTTGAACTTCTGCACCAGCGAGAAGGTGATCCGTTCCGTGCCATGGCCGATGCGCTTGGCGAGCTCGCGCCCGGAGGTCACCTTACTGCCCTCGCCTTCCTTGCGGGTAGCTATCGCCGAGCCAAAGGCGCCACCGGTCATGAAGTTGCGCGCCAGTTGGGTCTCCAGGTCGATGCGGTCGGTCACTACCACCACGCGGCATTCTTTCAGCGCGCGGGTCAACAGCAGCGCTTTGGTGAGGAACACCATGGTGAAGCTCTTGCCCGAACCGGTGGTATGCCACAGCACACCGCCTTCTCGTCCACCATCGGGGCGCTTCTGTGCAATGCGCGCCAGCAAGGCGCGGATGCCGAAAAACTGCTGGTAGCGCGCCACCAGCTTGCCGACCTTGCGGTCGAACAGCACAAAGCCGCGCAGGAACTCCAGCAGCCGGGCGGGCGTGAGCAACCCGACCAACAGGCGGTCCTGATCGGTGAGCAGCATCGGCTGCGACCACATCGCCTCGAAGTAAGTGCGCAACCGGGCCGGCTTGCCTTCGAACAACGCGCGCTGCGTGTCCAGGGGCAGCGTACGGTTCTTGATCGCTTCCAGCGGCTTCTCGTCGAACTCTTCCTCGCGCCAGCGCGCCCAGAACTTGGTCGCGGTATGCGTGGTGCCGTAGCGACCGTCGGTCTGGCTGATCGATAGCAGCAGCTGGGCATAGGCGAACAGCTGCGGAATCTCATCCTGCCGCTGGTTGCGCAGGTGCTGGCTGATGCCCTCGGTGACCATCGCCTTGCCGAACTTCCCCGACTCCGGCCGCTTGGCCTCGATCACCACCAGCGGCAGGCCGTTGACGTAGCAGACGATGTCCGGCGTGCGGTGATGCGTGCCCTGGGCGGACAGCAGCTCGCATTCCTCGGTCACGTCCCACAGGTTCGCAGCCGGATCAGTCCAGTCGATGATGCGGACGGTCGGCTGGTGCTTCTTGCCGTCCGGCATGAACTCGGTGACGGTAATGCCCAGCGCCAGCTTGTTGTACAGCCGCTCGTTGGCCGCCAATAATCCCTCGGCCATCGCCAGCGCGGACAGCTCGCGCACGATCTGGTCGATCGCACTGGGCGAGAGCGGAAAGCGCTCGCCCTTGTAGTCGAAACGGCGACTCTGCAGCACCTCGATCAGACGCGGTTTCAACAGCACTTCGCGGGTGCTGCCGCGCAGCGCCAGGCATTCGGCCACGGTCAGATAGCGCCAGCCCAGATTCGCCAACAGGTGCAAGGCCGGCAAGTGGGCGCTGTATTGCTCGCGGGTATCGGGGGCGCCGTCGTTCATGGGCTGACCGCTTGTATCGATTCAGACTGGCACACGTTGCGTTTACCAGTGAAAAATTGCTGCATCAAAAACTCTTTCTCGTGCACCACCCCTTGCATGTTCGATATAGCCGCATCCAACTCTCGATCGCATAGGGTCAATACTTTCGCGACTGCCATTTGTTCTTCATAGCTAGGGACGCCGACGCAAATTGCTCTCAATGCATTTTTCGAGAGGTTCTTCATGCTGCCGCTGGTGCCAGAGGCTATGCCGAGCAATTTGGCCTTCACTGCAGGCGTCAATAGTAAGTAGGAAAGCCAGCGCGTATCGACAAACTTCTTGGCCGTGGCTTGCCATAGGCGGTCCGGAAGAAAGGTATTCGGCGGCGCATGTTCAACGTAGGCACATGCTCCGACCAAATTGGGCGTGTTCATTCGGCTAATCAACAGACTGTCGTCACGAAGAGGCTCCCTCAGTCGCGAAATTTCCTGCTGATCGACAACAGCTTTGCGCTCGGAGGCTCTAAATCTTCCACCAGTAATACAACTGGTCTTTAAAATTGATGGGCAGAATTCACCGATCGTTTGATCGGAAGAGTTAACGCTGACGCCCGCGTCTAGGGATTGAAACAAGTCACCGAGACGCATGTTGCGCCAAGGCGCGTCGAACGACTTCAATCTTTGCTCGCCTGTCATGAGTCGATGGAGTAGCACATTCCTCTGTGACTTGTAATTCTCGATCAGGGCGACGTTGACGGCGATTGCTCTATCCCACGTCGCTAAAATTTCCGCGATCTTTTTTTG
Organism: Dokdonella sp.; assembly: GCF_035703485.1. GTDB lineage: Bacteria > Pseudomonadota > Gammaproteobacteria > Xanthomonadales > Rhodanobacteraceae > Dokdonella. The sequence continues at coordinate 51,794 of NZ_DASSYD010000172.1, forward strand.
CTCCATGACTGAGGGAACTGACACTGGAATTCGTGCGAAGTCGGCAAAATAAAGTCGCAATCTGTCTGAAGTTAGCCCGTGTGAATATGCCCAGAATAGATAGATCATTCGTTGGGAGCCGAAGAGTTGCGACGCATAGAGTGAGTCGACTTTTTCTTTCGGTGCTAGAACCACGTAGGCAGGGCTAACAAGCCCGCCCTGGTCAGCGAGACCGAAAGCACCCTGCCACATCCGCATCATGTTGTATGCGATGTCACCGGGTTTCACGAGCAAATGCTCTTCTGGGGCTAAAGTTGTGTCCTGCTTGCGCTCCAAGTCTTCGCGATCGACTAGGCCATCGTTCATTGTGACCGACAGCACCGGCAAGCCAGGGCTACCCTTCTCACGTCGGCTTTTGAACAGATCGCCAAGGCGGCAATTTCCTTCATAAGCCATCAGCTCTTAGCCTTCTTTGATGTCGTGCGCTCGATCTGCTCCAACTCTTTTATGTCTTCCACATCCGCCGCCAGCGCTTCGGCCTGACGCCGCTTCGCATCGAACTCCGCATAGCGCTCGTGCGCCACCTGCTGCATCCGCTCGTGGCTGATCCGACCCGCACCCTTCAGCAGCGGCCGCTCGTTGAAGTCGATGAAGTTGTCCACGTACTGACGCCAGTCGGCCATGCGGATGTCCTGCCGCTTCTTTGCGCGGTCTGCGTCGTAATCGAGAAACATCGTCTCGATTCGGCTCCGCTCGGTACGAACGATTAAGTTATCTTGAATGGATGCCTCGTCTCGCAGCTCACCTTCGGCGGACACGTTCTTCATGTTGATGTTGGGCGCCGAGGTTTGAAACGGTTCGACCGGCACCATCTGGCTGAGCCAGACGGCGGCATGCTCGGCCGGGTATACCACCAGTTCGCCATGACGCGCGGCCGATGCGCCGATATCAGTAGGGAAATCGAGGCTGGACCGTCGGCGATCGCTCATGGCTTGTCCTTTCCGACATGCTTGCGTTTCTCGCGCTCGATCTGCTGGATGCTTTTGTCGGGAACTGCTAGGTGCTCAGGCATGGTTCCGCCAATTTCCTCGATGGTTTGGCGTACTTTTTTGCCCACTTCATAGTGCGTACGGTTGGCTGCCGACTTTCCCTTGATGCCGTCGCGCTTGAGCTTGTCTTCCGTCTGGGTGGCCCGAAACAGGTTGGCGGCCAGTTCGGTGCTACCCATGTGATCCAAGATCTTGTGGCTCTTCTTCAGTCCCTTGAGCGCGTGCAGCTCCTTGTTGCCCAACCCTCCATACAGCCCCTTGTAGCCGTGATTCTGAAACACGGCGTAGTCGACCGGTGTTTCGACGCCGGCTTGCTGTGCGGCTGCCGCCAGATGCTTGTTGTGCTCGGAGAGTTCATCACGGAGCATCAGTCGCCGCTGATCCTCGTTCAGTGCGGCGAAAGAGTTGTCTGAATCGACCTCCTGGATGCGCTCATAGCCGACCTGCGCCAGCCAGCGCTTGAATGGCTCCGCCTTGGGTGAGGGAATCGATTGGATGACTCGCAGCACTCCCTGCATGTTGGCGCAGTTGAGCAATTGCACGCCCCCCGGTGTGGCCAGGCGAAGGGGGGAGGCAATTTGCCCCCACCCTTCGGCTAACCCCGCGTCACGCTTACGTAAATCCTTTAGATACCCCTCAGGCTGAATGGAATCGGTCAGCACTGCCACGACATCGACAATGGCAAACCACCATTCATCGTTGTGCCAAGTGCGGCGGACTACCTGACTTTCAAATGCCGCCAACTCCGCATCTACTGGATTAGCGGGCTGCTGCTCTTTCTTACTCATAGCCAAGCTCCTTGAGGTAGACCGTCATTTGCTCCTCCAGCCTGGCCAGCTCGGCCTTCAGCTCCAGCCGCTCCTTGCGTACGGCCATCAGGTCGATTTCCTCTTCTTCCTCGAAGGTGTCGACATAGCGCGGAATGTTGAGGTTGTAGTCGTTCTCGACAATTTCAGCAGGGCTGGCCAAGTAAGCGTACTTGTCTACATTGGCACGAGCGTTGGCCGTATCGAGGATGCGCTGCAGGTCGGTTTCGCGCAGGTAGTTTTGATTCTTGCCGTCCTCGTAGTCGCGGCTGGCATCGATGAAGAGCACCTTGTCATTTCCTTTCTTCTTTCGAAATACCAATATCGCAGCGGGGATACCCGTGCCATAAAACAGCTTCTCCGGCAGGCCGATCACGATGTCGAGCAGGTTTTCGTCGATTAGCTTTTTTCGAAGCTTTCCTTCGGCCGCGCCGCGGAACAGCACGCCGTGCGGCACCACGACAGCCATGCGACCGGTGCGCGGCTTCATGGTTTCGATCATGTGCAGAATGAAGGCGTAATCACCTTTGGTTCGCGGCGGCACACCGCGACGGAAGCGACTGAATTTGTCAGTATCGGCACCTTCGTGGCCCCACTTCTCCAGCGAGAATGGTGGATTGGCTACTACGATGTCAAAGTGCTTGAGGCTGGCCTCGCTGTCCAGCAGCTTGGGGTTGCGAATGGTGTCGCCCCACTCGATGCGGTGGTTGTCCTCGCCGTGCAGGAACATGTTCATCTTGGCCAGCGCCCAGGTGCTGCCAATGGCCTCTTGCCCGAAAAGTGCGTATTTGCGTGATCCCGAGCGGTCGCGGATTAGCCGACCGACTTTCAGCAAGAGTGATCCTGAGCCGCAAGTGGGGTCGCTGATTTCGTCGCCTTCTTTGGGATCCATCAGTCGGGCCATCAGTGACGAGACTTCCGGCGGCGTATAGAACTCGCCGGCCTTCTTGCCGCTGCTGGAAGCGAAGTTCTTGATCAAAAATTCGTAGGCGTTGCCGATGATGTCGAGCGTGCCGACCCGGCTAGGACGCAGGTTGAGTTCAGGCTTGGCGAAATCCTCCAGCAGATGGCGAAGGATGTCATTCTTCTGCTGCTCGTCGCCCAACTTGTTGGCATTGAAGCTGATGTCTTGGAACACGTCGCGCAACTTGCCGATGTTGGCTTCTTCGATGGCATGTAGCGCCTTGTCGATGCGCTCACCATTGCCGGCAGCATGCCGCTGCTCATGGAGCGCATAGAAGTTGGCCTTCGGCGGAAGCACGAAGCGCTCGTTCTTGAGCATCTCCTTGATCAACTCGGGATGATCGCCGTACTCGGCCTTGTAGCCGTCGTAGTGATCCTGCCAGACGTCTGAAATGTACTTCAGAAACAACATCGTCAGCACATAGTCTTTGTAGATGCTCGGATCCACAGTGCCGCGAAAGGTGTCGCAGGCTGCCCAAACGGCGGCATTGATGGTTTCTTGGGCGATATCTGTCTTGCTCATGCGGGTTTCCATAATCGTTATGTGAGTAGGCGGGCGGCGAGGATCGCCAACTCTGTTTCGCGGTTCTTGATCAGCGCTTGAAAAGTATCGTGTTCTGCATTTGCTGCACGCATCAGGTTGACCATCGCGCTTTGCAGCTCGATCGGCGGAATCCGAATCTCAGTCATTTCCAACACCGCGCGACGAATACTTAGTTGGTGGCTCCCTTCGGCCGACTGACGGAGGTAGCGCTGCGCGGGGACTTGATTGAGTTGCCAAGCAACGAATGCAGGGAGGAGCCGGTCAGGCGCCTTCACTCTAATCACATAAATGTGCTGGGAGCAGACCGTTCGAGCCGGCGGCCTGGTAACCAATGCGGAATACGCGTGGGCGCCTCGGGCGACAAAGAGCACATCCTGATCGAGCACCCAATCGGGCTCCTTGCGGCCTTCGACTTCCGTGGTCAGTAGGTCGTCGCAGTTGTTGAGACCGACACGCGTTACATCTCGTATCTGAATAATCCGAACGCTACCGCCTGGGACCTCCGGGATTGCTCCGCGGAACGGGTAGCCCATACGAATTTCGGCTACCTCACCCAGCTTCCTAATGATTGCATCATTTCCCATGATGCAAATAATGCTTGACTCGCATGTTTCGTGTCAATACCATCGCATCATCGTAAATGATGCAAATAAACGAGGGCTCAAATGGCGGGCAGTCAGAAACCTAGGCGGACCAACAAGAAGGCGGGTCGATTTTCGACGCCGGAGCCCGTTAGGCGGCTCGTCTGGGTGCGTGCGGCCGGGCATTGCGAACAGTGTGGAGCTGACGTCACCCAGGATTTCAGGACCGGCAAGACATTCAACTGGGCGGAAGTCGCGCACGTGTTACCGGCAAGCCCTCAAGGGCCCCGGGCTTCCGCGGGATATGACGAGGGTGCTGCAGAGCGCCACACGACCGACCCGGACAATCTGATGCTCCTATGCCCGTCTTGCCACGCTCGCACGGATCTCGATGCGGACGGATACCCCACCCACGACCTTTCGCGCCACCACCGTGACCATATCGAGCAAATTCGGCACGCGGCCAGCCGTGGAGAAACCCAACGGGCATCCGGCCTGATCATTCTGGGTGGCCACTTCGCTACCGAGAACATCGTTCGCGGCAGGGATCTCGCTGACGCTATGCTCTCTGAGAGTCTTTGGGCCGACGGCGACATCCAGATCTTGCGCTTGCGAGGACCAGGGCCTGATGGGCGTGATGAGGTCTACTGGCGCGCGATCGAACAGGACATAGACAAAAACCTGCAAGATCGGTTGACGAAGCGCACCAATGCGCTTGGTGATCCCCTCAATCTGGCCGTAGTTGGCTTGGCGGATATCCCGACTCTGATTCGGGTTGGTCGGCAACTTGGTGACCGCAGCAATCGCTTCCTCTTCTCGCGGGACCGCAGCGGGACCCTGCGCTGGATTGATCCTGCGGCACCGGCGCCCGGATGGACCTATGTCGGACCGCCGCCAGGAGATGGTCCGATTGCGCTTGTACTGGCGCTATCTGCTGCGCTAGCGGATGCAGCCATTCTTGATGCGCTGCCTGGCGCACGCATTGCGCGCTTCACTCTACCAACGCCTGAATATGGCTTGATCCGGAATCGCGCGACTATCGATTCATTTCGGCGCGCGTTGCAGCCTCATCTGAGCCAGCTTGAGGCAAGTACTACCGACCCACTGCATCTGTTTGCCGCAATTCCTGCTGCGATCGCCTTGGAGTTCGGAGCGTTGCTTTCCACCAACCACGCCCATCGATACGTGATTTATGACCGCGAGGGGGACTCAAATCGATTCGCCAAGATGATGGAGCTTGGACCCCGCCAGCCGTCGCACACCGCAAGCGAACAATGAGCAAGGAAACCGACATGACGACCAGTGCCAACCAGCGACTCGAAGCCATTCTTCAGGAGATAGACCTTCCGGAGCGGGCCTACCAGCTTGCTCAAAATCGTTACGAGGATATTGGGAATTGGCTTGGACGAGAGGATTCCTCTCTGGCGCCTTACCAACCCCACGTTTTCGTTCAGGGCTCTTTCGCACTCGGGACACCCATTCGTCCCATCGTCGACGGTGAAGAGTACGACCTGGACTTTTCTTGCCGACTCAAGAGCGGCGTTACGCGCATCAGTCATACGCAGCAGCAACTCAAGGAGCTACTCAGAATTGAGCTTGCGGCTTACCGCGAAGCGCGTCAGATCAAGAAGGAGCTGGAGGAAAAGAACCGCTGCTGGCGGCTCGGGTACCAAGACGAGCTGCGATTTCATATGGACGTTGTGCCAGGCATCCCTGCTGATGAGTTGCGCCGCCGCGAGCTGAGCGAGGCGATGGCACAAAATGGATTGGAAACTGCAGTTGCAGAGCAGGCAGCTCGTCGAGCCATATGGATCACCGATATCGAAGATCCGAACTACGCGCTTCTGAGTCGAATTTGGCCCTCAAGCAACCCCGGCGGCTACTTGCTTTGGTTCCGAACGAGAATGATGAGCCTGCAGAAGCGCCTTTTGGCAGAAGCTCAAGTTGATCCCGTTCCTGTTTATCGCAGCAAGAATTCACTTCAGAGAGTAGTTCAGCTTCTGAAGAGGCACCGCGATGTCATGTTCATGGACCAGCCCGATTCGAAGCCGGCATCAATCATTCTTACGACGATAGCTGGCCGTGCATACGTCGAAGGCGAATCGCTCGCGCAATCAATGCTGCGCGTCCTGGACGAACTTGAACAAGTTCGAGCGTCAGACACCGATGAAATTCTCAATCCGGTCAATCCAAAGGAAAACTTCGCCGATCGCTGGTTCCGCGAGGACTGCGCAAAATTTTTGCTCAAGCAGAACTTTCACCTTTGGGTTCAACAAGCCAATAGAGACTTCCGCTCAATGCTGGATGACGAAACAACGCGTCTCGTCGAGATTGTAGAAGATAGGCTCAACGTGAAGGTTTCAGACGACTTGCGCCGCGCACTGGGTCTTGCGTCGACGGTTTCGGTCTCCTCACCTCGCATCATCCAAACTGCCTCGGCGCCCCCCAAGCCTTGGGCTCAGTGAGAGGTGCGCTTCACTCAAGCACACATCGATGAACTGTTGGACGCTTGGCCTCTCCTGCGCAGACAGCCAACGACAAAGAGAGACGTATGCAGTGTCGTCGGACTACTGGACTTTTCGATGGAACCGGCGGGACTGCCCAAAATCGAGGATAGCTACAGAATCCAAATAGATGTCCCGCTAGGTCGAACGACCTTCGCGCCGCCTGTTTATGAGAGGGGAGGTCGAATTCCGCAAGGGAACGACAACCATGTCAATTCAGACGGAACTTTGTGCCTTGGATCACCATGGACCTTGCGTCTGAAGCTGGGTAATCCACCAAACCTGGTGCGCTATGCAGAAGAGTGTATTGCGCCGTTCCTGTATGCAGCAACGTGGCGCGAGCAAGGCAATCAGGGATTTCCTTTTTCGGAACTCAGCCATGGTCTCGTCGGGCTCGAAGAGGACTATGCGAGCATCTTGGGGTTGAGCGGACGTCGCAGCGCAATCGAGGCAATCAAACTCCTTCGATTGCGCCCGCGGCTTGCGAACAAGCGGGCTTGCCCTTGCGGATGTGGCCGGAGACTAGGCCTATGCAACTATCGGGTGATCCTTAACGGATTGAGGTCTGGGCTACCGCGTTCATTCTTCTCAATCGTGCTTGAACAAATCAACGACGGTCGTGCGCTGGAAAGACCCAAGTTGTCACCTCGTCGACACCGGTTGGCTAACAACCATTCGAAAAAGCTGTCTCGGGCCTAAGCATTCCGTGCGGCCAAACTATGCTTTCCGCCACAAACAACGAATGAATAATCGCCGCGCATTCATCTGAATGAACCCAGGCCAACTGGTAACGGTGTGCTAACCGCGATCTACGCAAAAATTTCCGCGCCGATCGGTAGCTTCTTCACCGCGACGATGACCGCCTCCGAACGCTTCAGCGGGCATCGCCGCAACACTCCCCCAAGAGCAGCAAGAGGAACATCCATGAACCAGGACATTATCGAAGGCAAATGGAAGCAACTGAGAGGTTCGATCCGCAATCAGTGGGGCAAACTCACTGACGACGACCTCGACCGTCTTGACGGCAATCAGCAATATCTCTCCGGCAAACTCCAGGAGCGCTACGGCTGGGCGAAAGACAAGGCAGACGAGGAAATCAAGCGCTTCGAGAAATCGCTGCACTGACTCTCTCCCTCCCCCCGAGCCCGCATTGAACGATGCGGAAACCAGAAACCGCGTCTCACCGGACGCGGTTTCTTTTTGTGCGAAATCTGCTGAACTATTTCTTCGGCAGCGGCAGGAACTTCTTCGCATCGAAGCCGCCGACATCGAAATGCAGGGTGCGTGTCGACTTGCCCTTGTCGTGTACCTCGATATCGACCTTCTTCGATTTCTCGACCTGCGCGATGAACTTCTTGTCTTCCTCGATGAAGATGGCTGGCTCACCGGTCGGTGGGATGCTGCCTTCCATGGTCATCGGTTTGCCGCCGTCGAAGCTCATCGTGATCCGGCAATTCTTCGCACAGGTGAAGCCGGGCTCGCTGCCATAGAGAAATACGCTCTGGCCCCACTCGGTGTGGCGACGAAAAACCAGTCGCACCTTGTCGCCGGCAACGCTCGGATCGTCATTGCTGTAGACCGTCGCCGTGCTTTGCGTGCCACCGGCCATCGGCGAGGTCTGATAAGTCCACAAGCGGGCCATGCGCCGTGCCTCGCCCTCTGTGTTCGCTTTTTCGCGGAGCTTCTCGATCTCCGGACGCACGCGCGCGGCCGCAGCGCTGTCCGGATACATCCTGATCAATTCATCTCCAAGCGGCAGCGCCAGTTCGGCATTGTCGGCCTGAATCATCTGCTCGTACATCGCGTAGTGCTGCTCGGCCTTGGCTTCCATTTGCGCCTTGGCGGCGGCGATGGCATCCGCGGAGGGCGCGGCCGGTGGCTCCTGGGTCGTACAGGCGCTCAGGCAGACGAGGATCAGAAGTGAAGCGGAGAGATTGTGCAATACGCGCATCGGCATCGGTTCCGGTTGCAGACAAGGCCCGCGAATATAACGCCGATCAGGAATCGAAGTGAGACTCCGCATTCAGTAGCGGCGACACGGATCGCGGCCGAGATTGCGATCATAGGTCGATGGCACGTCATCGAACTCGCGTCCATCACGCCCCACCGAGCGCATGCCCCGGCAGGCTTCAAGGCGGGGAATGCGTCGCCCACTGACCGCTTCGCGCGGAGCACCGCGACGACCACCAATCAAGCCACTACGATCAATCGACGCCGGACATCGGCTGTGCCGGTAGAAGAGCGCGCCGCTTTGCGTACGACACTCATAGGAATATTCGACTTCGGCGCGGGGCTTCTGCTGCGGAGTCCGCGTCTTTGATCGCCCGTGCGGATGGCTTGATCCATAGTCCGGAGAGCGCGAAACCGGTGGCGCAGGTTCGATCATGATTTGCTGTTCGCGCATTCCAGGCTTGCAGGGAACCGCCTGAAATGCGATCTCGCCGTCGCGATTGATACACTTGAAGACGTCCTGAGCGTGGGCGCGGCTGATGGCAGGCGAGATCGCGATCACGGCGACAAGCAAAAGGGAGGCGGTGGCAAGATATCGAAACACGACGGTCATCCAGATCAGTTGTCCGCATCTTCGCCAGACCGCACAAGATTGACCAGCGCAGTTCGCCGCTTCTGCGTGTAGGAAAATTGCCATACGAGATCATGCCGCTCCACGAAGCGGCACCAACTGCCCTGCACTTCCCGACGAATCCCGACCTTCAATAGCCGAATGGCTGGTCATCCCGAATCCCGAATCCCGAATCCCGAATCCCGAATCAATTGTCAAAACGCAAAATCATCCACGTCGATATGGACGCCTTCTACGCCTCGGTCGAGCAGCGTGACGATCCGTCGTTGCGCGGTCGGCCGGTTGTGGTCGCGTGGCGTGGAGCGCGCTCGGTGGTCTGTGCCGCATCGTATGAAGCGCGGCCATTCGGCGTGCGTTCGGCGATGCCGGCGGTAACCGCCGAGCGTCTGTGTCCGGATGCGGTCTTCGTTCCGCCCGATTTCACGCGCTATCGCGCCGTTTCCCGTCAGGTACGCGAAATCTTCCTGCGTCACACCGATCTGGTCGAACCGCTGTCGCTCGACGAAGCCTATCTCGATGTGACCGAAAATCACGGCGGCCTGCCGTCGGCCACGGCGGTTGCCCGGATGATTCGCGCACAGATTCGCGAAGAGACTGCGCTGGTCGCATCCGCCGGTGTTGCACCGAACAAGTTCCTGGCCAAGATCGCCTCGGACTGGGACAAGCCCGATGGCCTGTTCGTGATCAAGCCGAATGCCGTCGAAGCATTCCTGACGCCACTCCCGGTGGCACGCATCCACGGTGTCGGCAAGGTCATGGACGCCAGGCTCGCCGCTCTCGGCATCCGCACCGTTGGAGATTTGCGCGCCCGCGAGGTGCGCGAGCTTGAAAGCCTTTTCGGTCGCTACGGTCGGCGCCTG
>NZ_DASSYD010000211.1:0-5702 GCF_035703485.1 Dokdonella sp.
TGCAGCGCAACAACAGCATTGCCCGCAACCACGGAAAAGACGACAAATAGAACAATAAAAGCTGCCTGGAGATTCGGAATGGCTGCGAACGCCTCCAGAGCTTTTTCTAATGGTTGCGAGGCGCTTTGCATGGGGCACAACTACTATTCGATTGCAGAGTGCATTCTAATCCTGCTGTCTAATCTGGGGTAGTCCGCAAGTCGTGCAGGAAATATCCGAAATAAATCAACAGCTTTCGAGCGTCGTGCATTCTAATCTTGCAGCCTAATCCAGATACATTGCAAGATTGAGTTGGACCATGAAATATACACCGAAAGCCGAAGCTTTCGTCGGGATCGAGTTTGCCGAGGGCTTTTCCCTGGCGGATGGCATAGGCGATTCCCTGGCTGTCGGCAGAATCCCCGCTAGCTGCAATGCCATCGAGCGTTCTGGTTTTCGACGCCGAGTCCCGACCCGATGCTGTTGTCATGATCCATTGCGCCGATTTTGTCCGGCCCAATCTTCAGCTCATGATGGGTCGGTCTGACCGAGCAATCGCGAGGTCACCAGTTCGACCGACTGCTCCGTCGTGAGATCGGCGGTTTGCAGATGGATGTCGGCATGTTCCGGTGGCTGATAGGGCGAGCTGATGCCCGTGAAGTTCGGAATTTCGCCGGCGCGCGCGCGTCGATACAGGCCCTTGGGATCGCGCTGCTCGCAAAGTTCGAGAGGGGTGTCGACGAACACTTCCAGAAACTCGCCGTCATCGAACAGCTCGCGGGCCATGCGGCGCTCATCGCGGAATGGGCTGATGAAGCTGACCAGCACGATCAGGCCGGCATCGACCATGAGCTTTGCGACTTCAGCAACGCGTCGGATGTTTTCGACACGATCTTCGTCGGTGAAGCCGAGATCCTTGTTGAGTCCATGACGGACATTGTCGCCATCGAGGATATAGGTGTGATATCCCATCGTGTGCAGACGCCGATCGACGAGGTTGGCGATGGTCGATTTGCCGGAGCCGGAAAGGCCGGTGAACCACAGGCACGATGGATTCTGGCCCTTGATTGCGGCTCGGGTCTGGCGGCCGATTTCGAGTTGGTGCCAGTGGATGTTGGTGGCTCGGCGCAGGGCGAAATCGATCGTGCCGCAGCCGACTGTGGCGTTGCTCTGGCGGTCGATCAGGATGAACCCGCCGAGGGTGCGATTGTCCGCATACGGCTCGAAAGCGATGGGCTGATCGAGCATCAGGTTGCAGTAGGCGACCTCGTTGAGGTTTACCCGCTTGGCCGCCAAAAGTTTCTGGCTGTTGATGTCAACGCGATGCTTGATTTCGGTAATCTGCGCGGCGACGGTTTGACTGCCGATTTTCATCCAGTAGCCGCGGCCTGGCAGCAGAGGGGTATCGGCCATCCACAGCACATGGCTGGCAAACTGATCGGCGACTTCGGGCGGATGGCTGGTCGCTGCAATCACGTCACCGCGGCTGACGTCGACTTCGTCGGCCAAGGTCACGGTGACGGCTTCGCCCTCGCGCGCGCTGCTGGATTCACCCTGCGGATTGATCACGCTGGCGAGCCGGGTGCGCGTGCCGGACGGCAGCACGATGACCTCATCTCCAACACGGACTTCACCGCTGGCAACCTGCCCGGAGAATCCGCGAAAATTCTGATTGGGTCGATTAACCCACTGCACCGGCAGGCGAAATGGCTGCTTGCTTTCGGCGCGGCTGACGTCGATGGTTTCCAGCAGCCCAAGCAGGCTGTCACCCTGATACCACGGCATCTGCGTGCTGGCCGACATCACGTTGTCGCCCTTCAATGCCGATAACGGCACGCTGTGCACGTTTTCGATGCCGAGCCGCTCGGCCAGTTGCTGATAATCCTCGGCGATGCGCTCAAACGTGGCCTGGTCATAATCGATCAGATCCATCTTGTTGACCGCCAGGATCACGTGACGGATACCGAGCAGCGAGACGATATAGCTGTGCCGACGGGTCTGGGTCAGCAGTCCTTTGCGTGCATCGACCAGGACGATGGCCAGATCGGCGGTGGAGGCGCCGGTTGCCATGTTGCGCGTGTACTGCTCATGGCCGGGACAATCGGCGACGATGAACTTGCGTTGTTCGGTGCCGAAAAAACGATACGCAACATCAATCGTGATGCCCTGCTCGCGCTCGGCAGCCAAGCCATCAACGAGCAGGGCAAAGTCGATCTCGCCGTTCTGCGTGCCGAAGCGGCGGCTGTCCGATTCCAGCGTGGCCAGCTGATCATCGAGCAGCAGCTTTGAGTCGTGCAGCAAGCGACCAATCAGCGTGCTCTTGCCGTCATCGACACTGCCACAGGTGATGAAGCGCAGCAGGCTTTTCGACTCGTGCAGCGCCAAATATTCGGAGATGCTCGTCGTCGCGCCAAGTTGCCCCTCCAATCCCGAATCCCCGCTCTTAACAGCCGTACGGCTGGTCATCCCGAATCCCGGCTTCATCAGAAATACCCCTCCTGTTTCTTCTTTTCCATCGACGCGGAAGGATCGTGATCGATCACGCGACCCTGGCGTTCGGAGGTGGTGGAGACGAGCATTTCCTGGATGACGGCCTCCAGCGTGTCGGCATCCGATTCGATGGCGCCGGTCAGCGGATAGCAGCCCAGCGTGCGGAAGCGCACTTTTTTCATCATCGGCTGCTCGCCATCGCGCAGCGGCAGGCGATCGTCGTCGACCATGATCAGCGCACCATCGCGCTCGACCACGGGCCGCTCTTTGGCCAGATACAGCGACGGCACCGGAATCTGCTCGCGGAAGATGTATAGCCAGATATCCAGCTCGGTCCAGTTCGACAGTGGAAACACCCGCACCGACTCGCCCTTGTGAATGCGCGCGTTGTACAGATTCCACAGCTCCGGGCGCTGATTTTTCGGATCCCAGCGATGCTGCGCGCTGCGGAAACTGAATACGCGCTCCTTGGCCCGCGACTTCTCCTCATCGCGCCGGGCACCGCCAATCGCGGCATCAAATCCGAACTTGTCCAGGGCCTGCTTGAGGCCCTGGGTTTTCATTACGTCGGTGTGCACGGTGGCACCGTGCGTGATCGGACTCATGTTCTGCGCGACGCCATCCGGGTTGATATGCACATGCAGGGTGCAACCGGTTTCGGCGGCACGCTGATCGCGGAAGGCGATCATCTCGCGGAACTTCCAGCGCGTATCGACATGCAGCAGCGGGATCGGCGGCCGCCCCGGCGCGAATGCCTTGACCAGCAGATGCAGCAGCACCGAGCTGTCCTTGCCCACCGAATACAGCATCACCGGATTGCTGAACTCGGCGGCGACTTCGCGCAGGATGTGGATGCTCTCGGCTTCGAGGCGGTCGAGATGGCTTTGGCTGGGCTGGGTCACGGCGGAATCGGGTTCTGTGTGATTGCGGATTATCGCAGATTGGATATTGACGGACGTGTGGACGTGGTCATGTCGATATAACGGCGACAAGTTGCCCCCGGCGCCTCCAGGGAAACGGAAATCCTCAATCACTCTGACTGAGTGGGCTAACAGCAAGAATCTCATGAAACAGTTCCTTCTCCTGCTGGCGGGAGAAGCGCGAACTCATGCAATTCATGGGCTGAATCAATCGTTGCCCTTCCGTTACCGAGGATCGGCGATCACGATGACTTCAATCAGCAGCCTTGTCCTGATAGACAGACTTGCCCGCCACCCATGTCTGCAAAACCTTCGTCTTCCAGATCGTCGCCGGATCGCCTTTGAAGATGTCCTGATCAATGAGGATGAAGTCGGCCCATTTGCCGGGCTCGAGGGTGCCGAGGGTCTTTTCCTGATGGGCGGCATAGGCGGCATCGAGGGTGAAGGAGCGCAGGGCCTCGGTGATGGTCATGCCCTGCTCGGGATGCCAGCCACCGGGTGGGTGGCCATCGTGATCCTGACGGGTGACGGCGGCGTGCAGCCCAAAAAATGGATTCGGTGACTCGATCGGGAAATCCGATCCGCCGGCGATATGCGTACCCTGCTTGAGAAATGTGCGCCAGGCATAAGCGCCCTTGATGCGCTCGTGGCCAACACGATCTTCGGCCATGTTCATGTCCGAGGTGGCATGAGTCGGTTGCATCGAGGCGATCAGACCGAGATCGACGAAGCGCGGAATATCATCCAGCGCAACCACTTGCGCGTGCTCGATGCGATTGCGCAGTTTCTTTCCATTCGGGTCTTTCTTGTAGGCCGCAGCGAAGCTGTCGAGCACTTCGCGGTTGGCCTTGTCGCCGATCGCATGCACGCAAACCTGATAGCCCTTGCCGAGCGCCTTGCTGATCATCGCGGTCATCTTGGCGGGCGGACTGAACAGCAGGCCGGAATTTTCTGAATCATCCGAATATGGCGCGAGCATGGCCGCGCCGCGGCTGCCGAGCGCGCCATCGGCAAACAATTTGACGCTGCGCACGGTCAGAAAATCATCGCCGTAGCCGATCAGCGGACCGTTCTTGCTGATCGTATCGAAATCCTTGCCGGTGCCGCGGATCATCGCGTAGATGCGAGCAGTGAGCTTGCCCTCGTCGGCGAATTGCTTGTAGAGCTTGAATGTGGCCAGATCGATGCCGGCATCATCAACGCCGGTCAAGCCGACACTGGCCATCGTGGCAAGCGCCGACGTGAGTGCGGCGCTCATCTGCGCATCGGTTGGTGGGGGAATCAGGCTGGAAATCAACCCCGCCGCAGCGTCAACGAATACGCCGGTTGGATTGCCCTCGGCATCTCGTTCAATGCGACCACCGACGGGATCCTTTGTATCCTTGGTGATGCCCGCAAGCTTGATCGCCGCCGAGTTGGCCCAGGCGGCGTGGCCATCGACCCGCTGCAGGAAGGCCGGTCGATCGGAAACGACCGTATCGAGTTCCTTCGCATTCGGAAAACGTCCAAGTTTCCAGATAACCTGGTTCCAGCCGCCACCGACGATCCACTGATCCTCCTTGTGCGTCGCGGCGTAGCTCTTGACCTTGGCCAGGGCTGCATCAATCGACGGCGTGCCGGCGAGATCCACTTGCAGGGACATTTTGCCGAGATACATGACGTGACCATGCGCATCGGTCAATCCGGGCATGAGGGTTTTGCCCTTGCCATCGATGACACGGGCATCGCCTGCCCGCTTGGCCATGTCCGCATGATTGCCGGTGGCGAGCACTTTGCCGTCCTCGACCAGCATGGCCTCGAAGCGTTGCAGCTTGCCGGCGGTATTCAACGTATAGCCATTGATGTTGTCTACGAATAGATCCGCAGCGAACACGGTTTGTGTTGCCAGCAGCGCGGAAAAGGCCAGGGCAAAACGGGTTGTCGCAATCATCAGCAAGACTCCGGCAGACAGGATCGGCAACGATACGCCAACATCGGCATTTCGCGAACTGCAGCCCGGCCTTGGTTCACTTGCCCCCGGCAGGGATGCCGTGCAGCGTAGCGGCGTGCTTCAAATAGGCAAAGTCACTGGGCCCCTGCCTGCACAGGGGCGACGAGAAGGATGGGATTCGAGGGCAGCAAGTGCGGGGTTGCTGCGCTTCGCTGCAACGTAAAATCAGGAACAGGGTCACCGGACCCCTGCCTGCGCCTGTCTCTTGATCACATCTTTGGCATCATTTCTTGGGCAAGGTGATAGCCCTCAATGCGTTGTTGTAGGCGCGCCCAACCCCGCCACAGGGCATCCCAACCCGGACGTCCTGTTCGCTTCGTGTC
>NZ_DASSYD010000146.1:0-4072 GCF_035703485.1 Dokdonella sp.
AAGCTTTCCAAGTGCACCGTCGTGAACAACGATTCTTGCATCACATCGACGCCACGCATGCCGAGCCCTCTTCACGGTTATCGTCCGCAAAGCCTACCAATGCCGCGCTGTAGCTGGGGTGAATTTCAACGGCCTGTTAGCCATCCCTGGCCAAGGCTCGACGTGCCGGCGGCGACAAGCGCCTTCAGAACTTGTAGATCACACCCAGGTTGACCGATCGCCCATACCGGTAGTATCCCTGCGACAGCAGTGGGTTGCCATTGATCGAGTAGGTCTCGGCTTCGTCCAGCAGATTTCGACCTTCCAGCGAAATGCTGAAACTGTCGTTGATGTCGTAAGACACCTGCGCGGTCAACCAGGTAATGGGATCGGCCATCTCGTTGTAGCCCTCACCCAGAACATTGATTGCGGTGACAAAACCGTCGGTGTGATCGGCGGTTGCGCTGGCCGACCACGGCCCCTTCTCGTACATCACACTCAGTGATGCCACTGCCGGAGCAATGCCCTCCAGTGGTCGCTTTTCACCATCCACCCAGCTCTCCGACCAATTGCGCGTGTACTGGGCGCGGAAACCGAACCCGCTTTGCCAGAAGTGTTGCAAACCCACTTCGACGCCATGCACCTTGGCGTAATCGCCATTGATTGGTCGCATCACGTTGAACAGGGTCGGACCTTCCGACACGGGATTACCGTCGCCATCCAGCAGCGGTCCCACCCCGATGTCCTGACCGGTCTCCCAGCTGGTAGTGATCTGGTTTTCGATCCGCTTGTTGAATACGGCAACATTGAAGATGGACTTGTCGCTGAAGTACCACTCCAGCGAGGCATCGAACTGCCGCGCGCTGTAGGGCTTCAGATTCACGTTGCCACCATAAATCTGCGTGAACTCACCCCACGACACGCTTTCGGTGGTGTTGGTCGGAGCCAGTTGCTCGACCGACGGGCGCGCCATGGTTTTGGCGGCCCCCAGGCGCAACTGCAGGTCGTCGGTGAATCGCCACAGGAAGTTGGCCGACGGCAGTGCGTAGGTGTAGTTGCCATCTTGCGACACGCCCGTCGGATCGGCATAGTCTGCGGTGTAATTGAACTCGCCGTTTTCGGTGATGCTGCGGATCTTGGCGTCCCATGCCTGGGCGCTGGTTTTGGTCTTGACCAGACGCACGCCGACGTTGCCTTCCCAACGATCACCGGACAAATCAGCCTGCACATAACTGCTGAAGCTGCGCTCGGAAACACGGTAGCTTTGCAAAGGGTTCCAGGTTGGCGCGGCGGCACTGAAATCGTAGACGCCGCCACCCGGCCGTGGGTGGCCATCGTAGTCGCGCAATGCACGCAAATAGGCCGCGATATCGAATGCGAGGAAGCTGCGCGGGAAATTCGCGTACAAATCACTCATGAAATTGGGCAGGTGGAACCGATGCGAGATGACATCACCGCCGAGCTCCCCAACGTTGATGGCGTATTGGTCGGCGTAGTAGTCGGCCCCACCGGTAAAGGTGTTGTTGATCAGGTCCCGCGCCTTGCGCCGATCGGTGTAATTGATACCGAACTTGAGGCTATCCAGCGGGCCGCTGCCCAGGTACAGATTGCCGGCCAGCGAAGCACCATCGATACGATCATCAATGTTGTCACCACCCAACTCGAAATAGTGCGTATTGAAATCCGCGGGCCCGAACTCGCCATTGGCCAGGCCTGTCGCCAGATCGCGTCCGTCATCAAACGTGGTGATGACATCGGGCACGCGGTCGCCAGTCAGCTCGATGCGCGTGACATTGGGCTGATTCATGCGCAAGACCACGTAACTGTCCTGACCGCCCGAATGCCGCTTCGAAGTGGAGCGATAAAGATCACCCGTCAAGCTGAAATCCGGGTTCACCTTCCAGTCCACGTTGGCACCATACAGTGTGGTGTCGACCACACGATAGTTGGTATTGTTCAGAAGCTCCGGATTCATGCGCAGCTCCGGATCGGCGCTGTCCAGCGTCATCCCGGTAACGATGCCATTCTGCACCGTGATATCGGACCAGCGGCCGGGCGCATACAACGGGTAGTACGACTGCTGGTAGCCGATTTGCGGCGAATCGAGCCGGGTCTTGAGACCATCCACCTTGACCTTGAGGTTGTCGGCTGGCCGCCATTCCAGGGTGGCCGAAAACGCGCTGCGTTTCTTTTCTTCGAGGATGGAGCCTACCCGGAACTGACCTGGGGATATCAAGCCATATTCGTCCGGATCAAGTTCACCGTTGTCGTTGAGGTCGACATTTCCACCCCAGGCGTTCCCGTCCAGCCAGCTCTCATCATTGGGATCCGCATTACGGGTCCAGCCGCCGTCATTGCCAGCCACATCGGTTCGGTCCCGACGCTTTGAATAGACCACGCCCAGCATCACGCCAAACGTTTCATTGGCGAAGGTGTTGCTGTAGGCCGCCGACAACTTGCGCCCATTCAACTCGGACATCTGGTTGCGGTCGCCTTCGATTCGCACCACGCCGTGCTGCCCATCCCGATCGAACGGGCTACCGGAGCGCAGATTGATCAAGCCGCCAATCGCGCCCTCGGTGAGCGCCGCCTCGGCGCCCTTGATCACATCGGCACCGGAAATCACGTCGGCGGGCAAGACATCGAAAGCGAAATCGCGTCCGCTGCCATCGGTCGCCAGAATTCGGTTGTTGAAGGTGGTCAGTGTGTATTCCGGGCCCAGTCCCCGCACACTGACCTTCTGTCCCTCGCCGCCAGCGGTACGCGAGATGGAAACGCCGGTGATATGGCTGAGTGCATCGGCCACGTTGTCATCGGGGAACTTGCCCAGCTCCAGCGCCGTGATCGAATCTTGCACGGTTGTCGCGAAACGCTTCAAGCCGACTGAGCGCGCCATGCTGGCGCGGACCCCGGTCACTTGCACGGTTTCCAGGGTTGTCGTGCTGGCTGCCGCCTTGGATTCACCCTCCGGCGCGGGCGGCTGGACGGAACTGGGCGACGCCGGCAATGGATCTACCGACGCGCGTTCCTGCGCTGGCGCAACCACGGGAAACCACAGCACCATGGCAATGGCAGCGACAAGCACGTCTCGGCGCAAATACACTTTTTTCATGTTCTCCCCCAAAATTGAACGATCAGGCCAGCTTTCGAAGCACAATGAAGGTTACACTATGTTTCGTTATGCATCAATAGCGAAATACAACGAAATGTTGCATACTCACACGCAAGGGAGGGAGCCATGGCAATAACCCGCGATACCAGTCAACGCCGCTTGCAAATCCGCGAGCTCGTGCACCAGCAAGGCAGCGTGCAAGTTGCGGCCTTGGCGCACCGCTTTGGCGTCAGCCTGCAGACCGTGCGCAAGGATCTGCGTTACCTGGCCGCATGCGGAATAATGACTCGCGCCTACGGCGGCGCCATCGACAACAACGCCATAGGCGGCACCCTGTCGGAGCCGGCCTATGAATCCAAGCGCGTGATTCATCTGGAGGACAAGCGGCGCATCGGCAAGCGTGCCGCTCAACTTGTGGAGTCGGGCAACACCATCGTCATCGACTCAGGCACCACCGGCATCCAGCTGGCCGAAGCCTTGCCGAACATCGACATCACGGTGGTCACGAACGATTTCGGCGTCTTGTCCGCCCTGGCGCCCAAACCGAACATCCACATCATCGTGCTGGGTGGCGAATTACGGCGCAAAAATATGGCTTTCTACGGCGGCCTGACCGTCGATGCGCTGGATGCGATCCAGGTGGACAAGCTGTTCCTTGGGGTAGATGGCTTCGACCTCGAGCGCGGCATTACTACCCACTACGAGCCGGAGGCCGTCTTGAACCGAAAGATGGTCGAAGCCGCACGCAAGGTCATCGCCATCACCGACAGCTCCAAGTTCGGCAAAGTCTGCCTGCATCGAATCGTGCCGATAACCAGCCTGAATACGTTGATTTCCGACGCCGAAACACCGGACGATGTTCGTCAGGCGAGCCGACATCTGGGCTTTGAATTGTTGCTGGCCTGAACCACCACGGTCCGGCGCGACACCACGGACACCGGAGCGCCGCCACCTCACCGCGCCTTGCCGGATGCGCGTTCC
>NZ_DASSYD010000010.1:0-33748 GCF_035703485.1 Dokdonella sp.
CCGATCCGCGAGCAATACGAACATCAGGGTCACCCCTACTATGCCAGTGCCCGGCTCTGGGATGACGGCATCATCGACCCGGTCGACACTCGCCGCGTTCTCGGTCTGGCGATATCGGCCTCACTCAATGCGCCGATTGAACAGGGCCGTTTCGGCGTCTTCAGGATGTAGTCGAGGTATTGAAGAATTTTCAGGGTATTCAATTGTTTAGAAACCTTTTCTCGACTCGATCACAATTGCTTATCGCGGTCGCGCTGCTTTCCTTCGGCGCCGAGACAGTTATCGCCGCCGAGCTCCCATCGGGCTGGCTGCAGACTCGCGACCAGAATCCGTTTGCCCTAGCGACCGGCCTGCCCCTCGCTCCCGGCATTCCTGCGGCGAAACGCTGGCAATTCGACGCTACATTCAATATCGCCAATACCGAGCTCGAACAGTTCTCGGGCAATTCCTCCTTGTTGTTTGATGCCGAAACCCACGAATCCCGGTTCAGCGCCGCCTATGCATTCAACGATCACTGGAGCCTGCGCGGCTCGATCAGTCACCTTCAGATCAGCAGCGGCTTCCTTGACGGCCCGATCGAGCGCTTCCATCGCATATTCGGTTTCGACAACGGGGATCGGGGTCACCTGGGGCTGCAAGCACCAACCGTCGAGGTACGCCATGACGGCACCGTGTTGTACGCGCTGGATAGCAGCCAGTCGGGCAGCGGCCCCCTGCTCATCGATCTGACCCGCAGCTGGCAGCTCGCGGAGCAAGGTGTGGCGGGCATCACGCTGGGCGGCAAATTCCCGACCGGCAGCCAGTCGCGCTTGAGCGACAGTGGCAGCACGGATTTTTCGATCTCGGCATTCACGTTGCTCGCGCTTGGCGAACGCTTGACGCTCGGTGCCCGCGCCGGCCTGCTTTATCAGAATGACAATCGGCTGCTCGACAATCTGGCACGCAGTCAGGTGCCATTCGCCAGTCTCTTGTTACGCTACCGACTCGGCAAAAAATGGAGCGCCTTTGTCCAGTCGGATGCGCATGGCGCGCTATACCGGGATCTGCCCGACTTTCTCGGCAGCGCCAGCAATCAATTGAATATCGGATTCAGCCGTCGATTCGGCGAGCGAGCAGAGTTTCAGGCCAGCCTCGGTGAAGATTTGCCCGCGCTGCATACCACCGACGTCGTGCTCAGCTTCAACTTGCGCATCCAGCCAAGGAACTGAGCGCTGCGACATTCTGCCTTGTTGGTTTGGCCAAGCCTGCCCGGATATTCCTGCGTGAAGTGGAGACTCCTGTACGGAGTATCCGCGTGTTTTTCAAACCCTCAGGAGATTCGTCATGTTTCGCAATCTTTTCGCCGCCGCTTCCCTGTTCCTGATTTCTTCTTCGGCATTTGCCGCCTGTTCGGTCGAAATTGACGGCAACGATGCCATGAAGTTCGACAAGACCAACATCGAAGTTCCGAAAACCTGCAAGGAATTCACCGTCAACCTGACCCACTCCGGCAAGCTGGCCAAGAATGTCATGGGCCACAACTGGGTACTGACCAAAACCAGCGACATGCAGGGCGCCGCGACAGATGGCATGTCGGCAGGACTCGACAAGGAATACGTCAAAGCCGACGACAGCCGCGTCATCGCGCACACCAAGGTCATTGGTGCCGGTGAAACCACGTCCGTGACCTTCGCCGTGGACAAGCTCGCAGCTGACGGCAAGTACTCGTACTTCTGCTCGTTCCCGGGCCACTGGTCGCTGATGAAGGGCACGCTCACACTCAAGTAAGTCGTTTCGACACACAGTCGTCCTGTTGATCCGGGCATTGCCCGGATCTTGGCGATTGCGTACCGGTCCGTGCCCGCCCTGATGCCATCAAAGACTTCGAGCGGCTCGGATTTCAAGGATGCATGTGGGACAATTCGGGGCTGCATGCAATCGCTGCGGCCCCGTAGCTCAGCTGGATAGAGCGTCCCCCTCCTAAGGGGAAGGTCAGAGGTTCGAATCCTCTCGGGGTCGCCAAATGCCCCGACGCCGACGATGAATATCCCATCTGCCAAAGATCACGGCACAACCGTCAGCTTGCCGATCGACGTTGTCTCGATCCAGTCGCAAGTGGTTTACGGGCATGTCGGCAACAGTGTCGCCGTGCCGACCCTGCAGGGTTTTGGACTGCGCGTGGCCGCGGTGCCCAGCGTCATCCTCAGCAACACGCCGCACTACCCGAGCATGCACGGCGGAGCGTTGCCGCCGGACTGGTTAGCCGGCTATCTCGATGACCTCATTGCCCGTGGCGCACTGGCCCGGGCCAGATCCGTTCAGATCGGCTACCTCGGCAACCCGGAACAAATCGAACTGATCACCCGCTGGCTTGAGCGTGCGTTGGTAGTGCAGCCTGCGTTGCGCGTGCAGGTCGATCCGGTCATCGGCGATTTCGACCATGGCATCTACGTCGACCCGCGCATGACCCCCGCCTGGCGCCGGCTGCTGCCGCATGCGCATGGGCTGACTCCCAATCATTTTGAACTTGAGCAACTCAGCGAGTGCACGCTGTCCAGCCTCGATGAATGCATCGGCGCAGCCCGCAGCCTGCTGACCGGCGCCACCGAGTGGGTCGTGGTGACCAGTGCCGCGCCGCGCATCTGGAGTGCCAGCGAGATGCATGTGCTCGCCGTGAGCCGCGATCAGCACAAAGTCTTCACCCACCCGCGCTTCGCCTGCGCGGTCAAGGGCGGCGGTGACCTGTTCAGCGCTCACCTGACTGGCTGGACACTTGCCGGCAAGACCTTGTTCGAGGCGGTCGACCGGGCCAGCCATGACGTGGTCGGGATCCTGGACCGTACGCGTCGACTGGGATGGGAAGAGCTGGCCCTGGCGTTCCCCGCAGTGCCCCACGCCGACCGCTGACAAGGCGCCAATTCCCGACAACCGCCAGGTCCGTGCATCGTGTGCGTCGAAGCAAGGCGCTCAATGGAATTCGACACGCTGTCGATCAGGGACACCCGGCGCCGGCCGCAACCGTGTGCGACCGGGCCGGATAACCTTGTCCTCAATCGTCCGGCAGGACGGCCGCTCCCTCGCGCGCCTGTCGGCCAAGCTGACTGAGCATGGCCAGCGTCATCGCCACGCCGCGACGTGCATCGGCATCGCGATTGAGTCGCCGCAGCGACTGCCACACCGTGGGCGGCTCGTCTTCCGCGCCCGCCTGGGCGGCGGCGTAGTTCACTAGATTGCTGATGTTGAACGCACCGGTGACCACGTTTTCGTAACCCTTCATCAGCTTCTGGATCATCGCGTCATCGGCCATGTCGACAACGTCCGACACGGCCGACAGCAGATCGACAAGATTGTGCAGGCGCTGGCCTTGCAGCAGTGGCGCAAGTTTGCCGATCAGATCGTCGATGCCTTGCACGGTGGCCGGATCATTCAACTGCGGGTTGTTGCGCAGCAGCGCATCGAACGACGTGTTCTTGGCTATTTCGGTAGTCATGTTGTTCTCCTTGTTCAAACCACGCCGCGGGCTACGGACCAATACACGCCGCGATTGAATGCCTTGCGCATCAGGCCGCCAATCTTGGTCGCCGGTGTCGGTATCACATCGGAATCGTAGTCGTACCAGAGCGGCATGCCGGCATCGAGACCCATTTGCGCGATCGCCTGCACCTTGCCGTCGTACGCGGCCACGGTATTGCCCACGCGCATCAATCCGGCGATGTTGTCGCAGATCACCGGCGACTGGTTGTGGCAACTGCCGCCGGCCTTGCTGATCGGCAGATCGACGGTATCGCCCATCACGAACACGTTGGCGAATCCTTCCAGCTGCAGGCTCTCGCGGTCAGTCGGCAACCAGCCCTCGTTGTTCGGTGCCTGGGAGATGCCCGAGTTGAGCACCGCGTCCACCGCACGGATCGGCGGAGTCTGCATGAGGATGGCGAATTCAGTGGACTCGCCCTCCTCCGAATAAGCCACCTTGGCCTCGGCATCGACCCGCGAAAGGGTGAAGCCGCGCTGGTGCTTGATGCCCTTCGACTCGAACACCGTCGGCAGCACTTCGCCAACCGGTCGTTGCAGGAACAGGCAGTTGCGCAGCAGTTGCGAGACGGTCGGATAGGTATAGACGATCTCGATCTGGTCGCGCACACCGCGCTTGCGCAGGAAATCATCCAGCATCAGCGTGGTTTCCATCGGCGCGATGCCGCATTGATGGGGCACGTTGGGCGTCTGCGGGAAGGTCACGCCGATGAAGATGCGGCCTTTCTCGATGGTGCGCAGCTTGTGGTAAAGCTGCATGGCCGGATCGTGTTGATAGAAATGATCACCGGCTTCCTTCAACCCGGGGATGCGCTCGGGCGAGGGAATGCAGCCGGTTGATACGACCAGATAGTCGTAACGGTGATCCTTGCCCGAAGCCAGGCGCAGACGGCTGTCCTTGAAATCAAATCCCTCCACTTCGTCCAGCAGCAGCTTCACCTCCGGCCGCAACAGCGTGTGCAAACGCCGACGCAGTTCATTCTTGTAGAACATTCCGAACGCCACGTACATGAAGGCCGGCTTGTAGTAGTGCCACGGACTGTTGGAGATCAGACTCACGCGTGCCTTGCCGGCACGAATCTCCGGTAGCAGCTTGGCGACAAGGTTGTTGGCGGTCATGGTGCCGCCAATTCCTCCGCCGACAACGACAATATCCTGGATGTTCATTATTCTCTTACTCCCGTAGTAGACGGTTATCGAAGCGGATTTTCCATTGCGTCGGGAAGCGTCTGGCCAGCCCGATTGAAGAGTTTCCGCATTGCCTGGAACGGCAGCAGAATCGACCCATGGCGCGAGGGAACACCCTTGATCAGCGTGAATATTTCCATTTCCTCCCAATCGCAGTGAGTCGCGCTGCCATCAAGAATGGCCTGCACCTGTTCCTCCAGGCGCCGCAGAGTGGCCAGATCCAAATTCAATGCATGCCTGGCGAAGATGGCCGTCGAGGCCTGACCCAGCGAACAGGCACGCACGCGATAGCCAATCTCGCAGACCCGCGCGCCTTCCGTTCGCGCATCAAGGGTCAACTGGCTTCCACACTCCGGGCTGTGGACCGTTACCGAGTCCGCAGGCGGCACTGACAGACGCCGATCCTTGCGCACCTCCGAGCTGTACTGCTTGAGCATCGGATAAAGCGCAGCGAGATCAGCCGATACGTCTCGATTCATCATGAGGCCCCGCTGCAGGGTCGCTCTTGACCATAGCCGATGGCGTCATCAAAGGCCAACCGGCCGCGCAGAATCACCTGTGGTCAACTGTCGCATCGTGCGCGCACATGTGACTTGCTCGCTTTTGCAGTTTCTATCACGCAGCAGGATTCATGTCCGAATCCCAGAGCCGGATACCATCGAACAATCCAGAGTTTGCGTTCAGACCGGCAAACGGGTCAGCTTGAGCACACGCAAATCATCGGCGAAGTCGAGCAGCAAACGCCGCACACGATCCTGCCAGATACGGGCGAACTCCTGCTTCTGCGCGTCACTGGCGGAATCCTGCAAGATGGCCATGATCAGCGGGCGCATCTGCGGGTCGCCGGGGACCGGCGCGGTATTCAGTTCCACCGTCACGCTGTCACCGGTGTCGCGGCGACGAAAGCCGATCGCATCGGACTCCGGGCTTGCGGCAAAGCTCATCAGGCCATCGCGAGCGTGGCGCCCACCCAGCCCCTGAAATCCATTCTCGGCGGCGGCCCCCGTCAGCAAGGTCAAAACCTGGGCAACCACGCCGGTGGTTCCGTGATGTGGCGGAGCCGGCATCGATACTTCGACCATGCCGCGCTCTGCTCGTCCATCCGGATACAACGCCCGCAGCGCGGCACGACCGGTCAGAAAGGCACCCGCAACGGTCGGACAGGAATGGCCGGCCAGGCGCACGACATCGGCGTAACAGTAGTCGAGAAAACCGTCAGCGGACGCACCAAGCAGCTTGGCCAATGGATCGAAGGTCTGGACGATCGGTGCCTGCGCGTAGAAATCGGGGAAAGTCATTGCGTGTTCTCCATTGGAAAAGCAGGCATCCGCGATGGTCTCCGGCAGCCATCCCGGGGCGTCAGCCAAAGACGAAGCCGGGATCAGCCGAGCGCCCGCTGAAATGATCAGACAAATACTTTTCGCCTTTGTCGCAGAAAATAGTGACCACCGTCTGCAACTCCGGATAGCGCTCGCGGACTTGATGCGCGGCGAGCAGGTGGGCACCGGAACTCGGTCCGCAAAGCAGACCAAACTGCCGTGCCAGACGCTTCATCTCGGTGACTGCTGCGGCACTGGAAACGCTGGTCATCTCGTCAACCAGCGCCGAGTTGCGCTGGAAAATGCCAGGCACGAAACCATCGGAGATTCCCTCGATCGCATGTCCGGCAATTTCACCGCAGAGGATGGTCTGTGATTCGCTGGGCTCCATCGCAAACAGACGCACCTTTGGATTCGCCTGGCGAAACGCCTGACCCACGCCAATCAGCGTGCCGCCTGTACCGACACCGAGAACGAGTGCATCGGGAAGTCGTCCGGGTGGCAGTTGAGCGAGAATTTCCGGGCCGAGGACCATGCGGTTCTCTTCGATATTGCATTCCGAATCGAACTGACTCGGACAGAAGTAACCGGGCTGCTCGCCAATCTCGCGTGCCCGCTGCAAGGCCTGATCAACATGGAAATCGCCGCAAAACAAGACCTCGGCACCGAAAGCGCGCGAAATTGCCACGCGCTCGCTGGACAGGCCTTCAGGCATGACCACCAGCATGCGGTAGCCCTTGACTGCGGCGACCATGGCCAGCGCATTGCCGGTGTTGCCGCTGGTCGCTTCGACGATCGTATCGCCCGGTCGCAACAAGCCGCGTTGCTCGGCGCGCTCGATCATGTAGTGGGCAATGCGTGCCTTGATCGAACCTGAGGGATTGAGGAACTCAAGCTTGACGAAGATACCTTCGACCTCAAGCAACGGCGTGTCGCCGATGGCATCGAGAATATTGGCCGACACGCCCCGGTAGCGGACCGGGTTCGATGTGACCGAAGCAGCGTCGAGACGGGCTGAATCATTGTGTGTCATGGGGAAACTCCCTGATTGAAAGCCGATGTGTCCAGATTAGCCCAAAGCCAGCGGCTATTTGGCTTTCGTCGAATGACACTCAGCCCTCATTGTGCACAACCGCAATGAGCTCACCCTCGGCCAACAGCGAATTGGAGATCAGGCAACTCCTCTTGGCCTTGTGCAGTGCCTTCTGCGCGGCTTCGATATCGGTGTCGGCGGGAACGTGCAGATCGGCGTTCAGGATGTAGTCGGTGAAGCGGGTCACGCCATCGACGCGATCAAGCTTCGCATCCACGCTGCACTGGACACGTGTCCACGTCAGCCCACTGGCGCGGGCAATCGCACGAAAGCTGAGCACGAAACAATCAGCAATTGCACCGACCAGCAAGGTTTCCGGCGACCAGGCGTCGCCGGGACCACCGAACTCGGCCGGAGGCCAGCTTTCGATTGCGTCGAGGCCCGCCGAAGTCAGTGTCACTGCGCCTTCGAGTTCCGCGCTTCCTGCAACCCGGTAAATATGTGGATACGCTTGCATGGCCATGCTCCGGAGGGTCGATCCGGTCAGCGTATCGAAGGTGTCAGCAGATCATGCTGACCCAGATCAAGCGCAGCTCCGAAACGGTGCCGACAAGCTTGCACCACTTGATCAGCATTGCCTTAGAATCCCTGTCCACCAGGCAAACGGGAATCAGTGTAGTGATGGATCAAACGGCTCTGGGTGATCTGCGCGAGCAGGCGGAAGGCGCATCCCGACAGGCGCGTGCGCCCTATTCCAACCTCTTTGTTGGCGCTGCACTGCGTTCGGCAAGCGGCCAGATCCACCGTGGCTGCAACGTCGAGAACGGTGCCTTGCCGCTCGGCAGTTGTGCCGAGCGTGGCGCGATCGCTGCCGCGGTTCTGGCCGAAGGGCCGGATTTCGGTCTGGTCGAAATCGCCGTAGTGGCAAAGACTGCGGATGGCAGCATTCAAGCGGTTTCACCGTGTGGCGCCTGCCGCCAGTTGATCGCCGAGTCCGGCCCGACGGCGCGAGTCGGTTTCTATTCCGCCAACGGCGAATGGATCATCACCACGAGCGCGGAGTTGCTGCCCTACGCCTTCGTCCTGCCCGAATCCTGAGCATCGGTGTCCGCTTTCAGCAGGCTGTCGAGGACGAGTTCCGCCGCTTGAGCCAGACCGCGTTCGCGCTGGTCAGCGGGCATGTGCTCGTCACGCTCCAGGTGATCGGTCATGGTCAGTAGCGAGAGGGCCTGGATGTTTTCGCGCATGGCGACCGCGTAGAGTCCGGCCGATTCCATTTCGATCCCGCAAATTCGATGGCGTGCCAACAGCGGCAGGATGTCAGTGTCACCCGCGTAGAAGCAGTCGGTACTGAATACATGCGCAACTCGCACAGACCGGTTGCTCCGCTGCGCCTGCGCGCGCACTGCACACATCAATTCGAAATCGGCGCATGCAGACAAATCGTGACCGCCGAAATGCAGGCGGTTGAAATTCGAATCAGTCGAGGCAGACTGGGCCAGCAGCAGGTCACCCATCGCCACATCACCGATGCCGCCGCAAGTACCGATACGAGCAATGCGCTTGACCGCGTAGACGCGCGCCAGCTCGGTGGCGTAGATCGCACATGAGGGAATGCCCATGCCGCTGCCCATGGCCGTCACCGGCTCGCCGCGATAGGTACCGGTGAAGGCCAGCATGTTGCGGCGTGTATTGACCTCGATGCAGTTGTCGAAAAATTGCGTGGCGATGTGCCGCGCGCGCAATGGATCACCAGGCAACAATACAGTCGCTGCGATGCTGCCGATTTCGGCGGCGATATGCGGAGTGTTCATCGGCTGATCTCGATCGATCGATGCAGGAAGTTGTCATCGGCGGCGAGTGTCGGCAGGCGCGGACGACCGGCCACGCGCTGGCTGATGTCGGCAAAGCGGCCACGCCAGTCGTCGCACCTCCGTCGGATCAGCGCCGCCCTGCTCTCGGCTTTCACGATGCCGGGGAAATGGCCGCGACAAGCTCGCCAAACAGGCTGCTTGCACCGATCCGAAAATGCGTCGCCGTAACCCACGAAGAACCGAACCTCGCATTCGCCTGAGCCAGATAGGATTCGCCCTGCTCGAGAGTGCGAATTCCCCCGGCCACCTTGATGCCGCAACGTCCGCCGTGTTCGGCGATAGCTTCGAGCATGATCGCGCTGGCCTCCAGGGTCGCGTTGACGGCAACCTTGCCGGTTGAAGTCTTGAGGAAGTCCACAGACTCGGCGAGTCCAATCACACAAGCCGCGCGAATCCGTTGCGGAGTCTGCAACAGACCGGTTTCGAGGATCAGCTTGAGGATGATTTCGGATCCGCAGATTTCGCGACAGGCCGCGACCAGGCTCTGCGCGGCAAGCCGATCGGCAGGCGTATCGAGCTTGCGCGGCAAAACGAGGTCGATCTCTTCGGCACCGGCCGCGAGCGAGCGCCGGGTTTCACGCAGCACACGCTCGCGATCCGCGGCGCCGTCCGGAAAATTGACCACGGTAGCAATGCGCACGCCACTTCCCCGCAACGCACGCCGGGCGGTAGTGACGTGCTCCGGATAGACGCAAAGCGCAGCCGGAACGACATACCCGCTGCGCGCCGAAGCACACAGGCTTTCGATTGCTTCCGGCGTGTCGTCTTCGCCAAGGCTGGTCAGATCAAGCAGTGGCAGCAGACGCAAGGCGAGCGCGCGTCGGCTATCGCATGCCGGGTGCAGTTCCATTTCGGTTGCCATGGTCATACGGGCATTCCAGATAGTCCGCCCCACAATCTAGGCTGCGCACAACAGGCCCGCCTTGACTTGAGACAAGTCCCGGCTGGAAACCAGGTCGGCCTGGTCCTCGAACGAGCGGCGCCAGGAGCCAAGATGACGCTGAAATGGCCCATCCAGGCCGCAGCCGAGCATGAACCCGGGCGCTGCGCCATCCCACATCAGTCGGGTCGATGCCGATCAACGTCTGCCGTAAAATCGACCGGGGACCGACGCTACCGGCGACCCTCAATTTAGACAACGCTACCGCCTCGAAACCCTTGCAACGTCACAAATGCCTCACCAAGGAGAGTCGACCCTGAGCACCCCGATCGACCGTCGTGGACTTGTCGCGGCCAGCGCCGCGTTCATCCTGTGGGGCTTGATGCCACTGTATTGGCATCTGCTAAAGGCCGTGCCATCGCTGCAGATCATCGCCCATCGTATTGTCTGGAGCACCTTGCTGGTCGTCGGCTGGTTGCTCTGGCGCTATGGTCGCGGCTGGTTGCGCGAAACGCTGCGACAACCTCGCGCGATCTGGATGCTTGCACTTTCCGGCATGTTCATCGCGTTCAACTGGGGCCTGTATATCTGGGCCGTGAACGCGGGCCATGTCGTCGAAACCAGCCTCGGCTATTTCATCAATCCGCTGCTCAATGTCGTACTCGGCGTGGCCTTGCTTGGCGAACGTCTGAATCGCGTGCAGTGGGTATCAATCGCGATCGCTACCGCGGGTGTGCTGTGGCTGACCTTCAACTACGGCAGCTTTCCGTGGATCGCGCTGACTCTCGCATTTTCGTTTGGAACCTACGGCCTCATTCGCAAGATCGTCGCGGTGCCGCCGGTACGCGGACTTGGCGTCGAAAGCTTGTACCTGGTCCTGCCGGCACTGGGATTTCTGCTTTGGAGCGAGATCAATGGCAGTGGCGGATTCGTCGCCGCCTCGAGTTCAGGGGGCTGGGGACTGGGCGCGGATCTGTTGCTGATTCTTGGCGGCGCATTGACCGCGATTCCCCTGATCGCCTACGCAGACGCCGTGCGCCGGATACCGTTCTCGATGGTTGGCTTGATGCAATATATCGCGCCAACGCTGCAACTCCTGTGCGGCGTACTGATCTTTGGCGAACCTTTTGGTAGTGAGCGAATGTTCGGATTCGCCCTGATCTGGATCGCTCTGGCAATTT
Organism: Dokdonella sp.; assembly: GCF_035703485.1. Taxonomy (GTDB): domain Bacteria; phylum Pseudomonadota; class Gammaproteobacteria; order Xanthomonadales; family Rhodanobacteraceae; genus Dokdonella. The sequence continues at coordinate 10,986 of NZ_DASSYD010000010.1, forward strand.
TCGCGACCGAGGGCGTCATTCGTTCGAGACGTCGTCCGGTGATTCTGCCTGCAGGGCCCTGATCGCCATTTTCCGCATGAGATCGGCATTCGCTCACAGCGAGAAAATTGCAATTCAGTCTTGGCGACTCTTGGAAAGCAGGAGTATGGTTGTTCAGACTCAGGTCGGAGGTGTCGCATTGCGACGGCATCGACGGGGAAGCCTGATTCCACCAAAAACCTTCAAGCCATCGGTAATTCTTTCGATCGACTTTGCCGGATCACCCGAGGCTTGAATCTGCTCCATTGCGTCATTCTGATCAGGAGTTCAGCGAAACAACCATTGTCGGCGTTCACCAAACCCGGTGCGCGTTGAAGAACCGGGGAGTAAAGACATGGCACGCGATAAAGTACCCACGCTTGATGAATTTGTTGACGGCCTGGACAAGCGCAATCCAGGACAACCGGAGTTCATCCAGGCCGTAAAGGAAGTGGCCGAAAACGTTCTCGAATACGTCAACGACCACCCCAAGTACAACGAGCACCAGATCCTCGAACGCATGGCCGAACCGGATCGCGCACTCTCTTTCCGCGTTTGCTGGCAAGACGACGAAGGCAATATCCGCGTCAATAGGGGCTACCGAATCCAGAACAACAATGCGATCGGCCCGTACAAGGGCGGTATCCGCTTTCATCCAAGCGTCAACCAGAGCGTCCTCAAATTCCTCGCCTTTGAACAGACCTTCAAGAACGCCCTGACCGGCCTGCCGATGGGTGGCGCCAAGGGCGGAGCAAACCTTGATCCGAAGGGCAAGAGCGATGCCGAGATCATGCGTTTCTGCCAATCGTTCATCACTGAACTGTATCGCCATGTCGGTGAAGACGTAGATATTCCGGCCGGCGACATCGGCGTCGGTGGTCGCGAGATCGGCTACATGTTTGGCCAGTACAAGCGCATCACCAATCGCTATGTTGGCGTGCTCACCGGCAAGGGCCTGGAGTTTGGCGGCAGCCCAATCCGGGTTGAGGCGACGGGCTATGGCGCGGTGTATTTCATGGAAGACATGCTCAAGCGCGTCAACGAACAAATCGACGGTCGCATCTGCGTGATTTCGGGCTCGGGCAATGTCGCCCAGCACGCGGTCGAAAAAGTCCTGGCCCTCGGCGGCAAGCCCGTTTCGCTGAGTGACTCCTCCGGATTCATTTACGACAAGAGCGGCATCACCACCGAAAAACTCGCTTTCGTCAAGGAGCTGAAGAACAAGCGTCGCGGGCGAATCGAGGAATACGCCAAGGAGTTCGGCGCGGAGTTCCATGCCGGTCAGCGACCATGGGCAATCGCCGGTGAACTGGCATTCCCCTGCGCGACACAGAATGAGATCAGTGGCGAAGACGCAAAGATCATGTTGAAGAATGGAATCATCGCAGTGGCCGAAGGAGCAAACATGCCCTCGACTCTCGATGCCGTGAGGTTGTTCCACGAGGCGAGGATCAAGTTCGCCCCCGGCAAAGCCGCCAATGCAGGCGGCGTCGCCGTCTCCGGCCTCGAAATGAGCCAGAACTCGGCCCGAATCACCTGGAAGGAACCCGAGCTGCAACGACTCCTGCGCGACATCATGCAGGAGATCCACGATCGCTGTCAGCGATACGGCGGCGTCGCCGGCGACAAGAATTACATCGATTACGTCAAGGGTGCCAACGTCGCCGGGTTTGTCAAAGTTGCCGATGCAATGATTGCGCAAGGTGTTGTTTAGCAAACAACAGTACAACACACGCTTTTTATCATCGACCCCGGAGAACAGGGCGGGAACCGCTACGCGACTTCCGTCCGGTCCCGACCAACTCCCTCCCATGGTCTCTGCGCTTATCGCCTTTGCGAAGCGCGCCATGCAATCGAATCGTCGGTGCAGAAAAATTCGATCGATTAGGGCCTGTTCACACTGTTACGACGAATGGCGTTGCGCGCCCAGATGCTCCAGGCAAGGCGGGGGCCTTGGTGGTTCCAAGGGCAAGGAGGTCGCCGACGCATGGGGCATCTGGGCGCAAAACCCTCCGGGACGGGGCCAGAAAGCCCCATCGCCACGTCAGTCGTCGCTCATTTGGAATGACCAAACCACGCTCCTCTGTCCTTGCGCTGCGACTTTCCGGCCTCCGGCGCCATCGCCGGAATAGTGCGAACAGGCCCTAGTTTCTGGCACCTGCTTGCTTGATACTCGATGCGTCACCGTGAAACAAGGGAACGGCAGGATGCCCATGAAGCCTTTCATTCGAAGGATGATTCTTGCCGCCGGATCGGTATTCGCCGCGATCCTGATCGCGATTCCGCACTTCGTGCGTGCCGGACAGATTGATATCCAGGGACCACCAGGTAGCGGTCTGTTCGGCAGCAGGGTTGCCGTGCTTCCAAACGGCAATATTGTCGTCGCAGACCCATGGTTCTCGACAACCGAGGCCAATCGTGTCGGAGCGGTTCATCTTTATGATCCCTCTGGCTCACTGATCAGCACGTTGACCGGTAGCAGTGACAATGACCATGTCGGCCAGGGCCGGATCGTGGTCCTTGCCAACGGCAATTTTGTCGTATCGACCCCCGACTGGAACAACGCTGGTGCAAATCACGCCGGAGCCGTCACCTGGATGGATGCCGACAGCGGTCTCAGCGGTGTGGTGTCATCCGGAAACTCGCTGGTCGGTACAACGACGAACGATTATGTCGGTGGATACAGGGACGTTGTCGCCCTGACCAATGGCCACTACGTTGTCGTCAGTAGCAATTGGTCAAATGGCGGAGCAGTCAGTGCCGGCGCGGTGACTTGGGGCAATGGCAACGGCGGTACGGTCGGTGCAATTTCATCCACCAATTCGCTGATTGGAACCGAAGCCAATGATCGCGTTGGCCAAAACCAGGACTTCTTCGGCAATCTTGCCGTGTTGCCGAATGGCAACTACGTGGTCACCAGTTGGCGCTGGCATCAGGCGAGTTTGGACAACCAGGGTGCGGTCACCTGGGGTAATGGCGAAGGCGGCACAATCGGGCCGGTTTCACTTGAGAATTCATTGCTGGAAACGACTGATTGTTCCAGCGACACCGGCGCAATCAGCCAGATCACGGTATTGGACAACAGCAACTATCTCGTCACAAGCCCATGCTGGGACAACGGCACGATGACCGATGTCGGTGCGGTGACGTGGGCCGACGGAAGCCAGCCGACATCGGCCGTGGTTTCATCCGCCAATTCGTTGATCGGTACACACAGCTCCGATCGGGTAGGCGTACTCGGAACGATCGTCCTCGCCAACGGAAATTACGTTGTCCGCAGCTGGCACTGGAACGCTGGCCGCGGTGCGGCGACCTGGATCGACGGAAGCAGAACTCTGATTGCGGGCGTAGTCTCGCCAGCCAACTCATTGGTCGGATCAACCGTGGGTGACTATGCAAGCGGGCTGACGACCGCCCTTGCCAACGGACACTATGTTGTCGGCAGCTGGTCGTGGAGCAGCCCCAATATCCCACGTGTGGGTGCGGTCACATGGGCCGATGGCACAACCGGCCTGGCCGGTTCGATATCTGCGGCAAATTCGCTGACCGGATCGTCAGAAAATGATGTGGTCGGCTTTGCCGGAGTCACCGCGCTCGCAAATGGCAATTATGTTGTTGCGAGTCCTTCATGGTCCAATGGACCGCTGAACGATGTCGGGGCCATCACCTTAGCCGATGGCAACGGACCGACGATCGGCCAGATCAGCTCGAACAATTCCATGATCGGAAGCCGGACCAACGATCGCGTCGGCGGCCGCGGCATCACCGCTCTGTCGAACGGAGCCTTCGTCGCCGCCAGTCCCGAGTGGAGCAATGCCGGTATCCCCAAAGCCGGTGCAGTCACCTGGGCCGATGGCGTGAGCATGCTCTCGGGAACCGTGTCACCGGCGAACTCATTGGTCGGCACGACAGCCAATGATTCCGTCGGCGACGGAAGCATCGAGGTGCTCGGCAACGGTAACTATGTCATCGCGAGCTCGCGATGGAACGATGGCAACCTGGTCGGCGCAGGTGCTACGACTTGGGCGGATGGCACTCACGGTCTAACTGGTGATGTCTCCCGCTCCAACTCCTTGGTTGGCACCTACGACCGCAACTTCATGGGCTTGCAGCTCACGTCTTTGGACGACGGGAACTACGCCGCCGGAGCAGCGAATGGCCAGGGGAGCTACTCAATCAACAGCTTGACTCTCAGCAATGGCCACCACGGTACGAGCGGAACGGTGCAAGCCTGGAATACCTTGTTCGCCGATATTGGAAACGCGACCTTCGGTACAGAAATCGCTTACGACGCCACTCGTGCGCGACTTGTTGTTGGGCGGCCGAATGCAAATGTCGTCACTCTCTTCAGCATTGACGATTCAATTTTTGCTGGCGGCTTTGAGTGAATCGAAGAGTGATGCGATTGCATACAGGTTGGTTGTGCAAGACTTCATGGACCGGGATCGGGGATCGGGGATCGGGGATCGGGGCTCAGCGCTCAACCGAACCAAGGAGTACGTCATGCAGAGGATTCCAACCGGAGCATGGGTCGTGGCGCAGACGGGACTTTCTCCGTTGCAAGTCATTGAGTCCCCACTCAATCTCTTGCCGCCAATCCGCACATGTTCATAGCCTGCCTAATCGCAACACTGTTGCTTGCCGCGATGACGGCATTGCCAATCTCGCGTTCCGAAGTCTGGTGGGAGCGCGCGCTGGATTTTCCACGTCTGCAGTTGGCAGCCGCGGGAGCGTTGCTGCTGCTGATTGAATTCATCACGCTCGACCTCGACTCGATCGCCACCTGGTTTCTGCTTGCAGTGGCTGGTCTCTGCGTTGCATGGCAGGCGTGGTGGATCGTGCCATTCACGCCGCTGGTGTCGATCGAGGTGAAAGACGCGCCGGCCAGTGCCGATCCGGACAATGCGCTCGTCGTGCTTACCTCAAACGTGCTCGGCCCCAATCGTGAGTCGAAAAAGCTGATTGATCTGGTTCGAGCGAACTCACCGGATATCCTGGTGACGCTCGAATCCAACGCGTGGTGGCAAGAGCAGCTCGATCAGCTTGGGTCCGACTTTCCGCATGCGATCAAATGTCCGCTGGAAAATCTCTATGGCATGCATGTCTACTCACGATTGCCGTTGAGTGACAGCCGGATCGAATACCTCGTCGAAACAGGGATTCCTTCAATTCATGCCTGCGTGACTTTGCGTTCCGGCCAGCCGGTAAGCGCACACTTTCTGCATCCCTCGCCGCCCAATCCGCAATTCAATGATCAATCCTCCGAACGCGATGCGGAACTTGTCATGGTGGCCAAACGTGTTGCCGAGAACGACAAGCCAACCATCGTTTGTGGAGATCTGAACGATGTCGCCTGGTCCTCAACGACGCGCCTGTTTCGCAAACTCAGCGGACTGCTCGACCCACGTGTCGGCAGAGGCATGTTCAACACCTTCCATGCCGATTGGTGGTTCATGCGATGGCCGCTGGACCATCTTTTCCACAGCAATCACTTCACCTTGACGAAGCTGTGCCGCTTGCCGTCAATCGGATCGGATCATTTTCCACTGCTCACTGCTCTGCAATTCAGCCCTGAGCATGCGTCGGAACAGGATGGGCTGAACACGGACGCCGATGATCGGGCACGCGGGCAGGCCAAGCAGGCACAACAAGATGTCGATGCGAGCGACGTGCCCGAGCCAGCCAACGATTGATCAGAACCTGCGCGGACTGCGATCCGGGGGCAGGAAGTCCTATGGCAACACGTTCGTCCACGCCTCGCTGGCAAATTTGTCGACCGCCAACTTCCGGGCGCGATCAAGCTCGTCTGGCGTCAGTTGATCCTCCGTCAAACGGTACTTGAGACGGAACGTCTCGATCATGCGTTCGATGATGGTCTCGCGTGACAGACCGGTCTGGCTGCGCAACGGGTCCACACGCTTGGCCGCACTGATCGTGCCCTTGTCGGAAAGCTTCTCGCGACCGATGCGCAGCACATCGAGCATCTTGCTGCTGTCGATGTCGTAGGCCATGGTCACATGATGAAGCACGGCTTTGCCGCGACGCGCTTGTGCGGCACCGGCGATCTTGCCATCGGGCGAGGTGATGTCGTTGAGGGGCTGGTAGCTGGCGCGAATGCCGAGTACCGCCAGCGCATCGATCACCCAGGTATCCATGAGCTGATATGCCTGTGGAATCGACATCCCTTCGACCATCGAAATCGGTGCGTAGATCGAATAGGTGATCGTGTTGCCGGGCTCGATAAACATCGCCCCACCACCGCTGATCCGGCGTACCACTTCGATGCCATGACGAACTGCGGCGGTGCTATCAACTTCATTGCGCAACGACTGGAAGCGCCCGATCACCACCGCCGAGCTCGCCCATTCCCATACACGCAGCGTGGGCTTGCGGCGCCCTTCACTCACTTCGGTGGTGAGCACGTCGTCCAGCGCCATATGCATGGTTGGCGACTGTGCCGGCGCATGAATCAGCTGCCAGTCGTAGTCGTGCCAGAAGGTCTGGGTCATTGTCCGGCGCCCGCGTCAACGGCACGCCGAACGGCAATCGCAACGCCCTCCGCGCTGATCCCGTAGAGCATGACATCGTCATCGAGGGCGGCCTCGATGGCGCTGGCCAGTGCATCCTGCGATGAATCAATCGGCAGACCGTTCAACGCCGCATCGATCACATCCAGCGCCGAATCGGGCTCCAGAAAAAAATCGCCACTGACACGAACCTCGGCCAGGCGACCGTTGACCTCGGAACAATCGACCACGACCAGCTTGCCGCCTGGAATCTTGTATTCACCGTGCATGCGACGAAATCCCCTGACGAGGCCAGTAGTGTACTGGTTCGGCGCAGTGTCCAGAACAGGGCCGGGAGAAGAAAGCCGAATCAACGAGTCATTGCCATTTCCAGCAACGCCTCGCGGATCACGACCGCCTGATTCTCGGTTTCACTTTTTGCTCCATAGACCAGCGTCATGCGCGTGCCTGTGGCCGCGTCAAGCAACTCCCTGAGTCGCGCAACCTGCTGCGCTTCATCCAGATGTGCCCGAAAGCGTTGCCGGAACTCCAGCCAGCGCTCGGGCTTGTGGCCGAACCATTTGATCAGTTCGGCCTCGGGGGCGAGATCTTTCGCCCATTCGTCGAGTTTGAGTGATTCCCTGCTGCGCCCGCGCGGCCAGAAGTGATCGACGAGAACGCGATAACCATCGTCCGCCCCGGGCTCTTCGTAAGCGCGTTGCAGGCGGATCTCGACAGGTGCTGGTTTTGTCTTGCTGCTCATGTCGAACCCTCGTTGTCTTTACTCAGAACCTTGCGCACCTGACGGCGCAGATTCGGCAGCAACTCCCCTTCGAACCATGGGTTGCGCAGGAACCAGGCGACATTGCGTGGCGAGGGATGTGGCAGCGGGATCATCGCAGGCGCAAATTGCGCATGGGCAGCGACGGTCCTGCCGACGCCGCCGGCTGCGGCCTTGCCGAGAAAGTGGCGTTGCGCGTATTGGCCAATCAGCAGGGTCAGCTCTATGTCCGGCAGACTGGCTAGCAGCCGATCAAGCCAGATTTCGGCGCACTCCTTGCGTGGTGGCAGATCGCCGCTGGCAGCCTTGCCCGGATAGCAGTAGCCCATCGGAATGATCGCGATCTGCTGCGGATCGTAGAAGGTCGGTTTGTCGACGCCGATCCAGTCGCGCAGGCGTTCACCGCTAGGGTCATCCCATGGAATGCCGCTGGCATGGACGCGCGCACCAGGAGCTTGGCCGACGATCAGCAAGCGGGCGTTTGCACCGGCTTGCACAATCGGACGTGGCCCATGCGCAAGATGGGCGGCACAGACGCGGCAAGCGCGGACCGCTTTGAGTAGGGTGTCGAGGTCTTCGGTGCTCATGATGACTGGCTGCACGGTGGGCGTGCCATGTACAAGAATGGGGCCGCGACTCCATTATTTACAGTGGCTGCAGGATATTTCCTGAAATCCTTGTCGCATTGCGACTTGCGTCGGGCAGGATCGACCAGGTATCGGACCGATTGCTGCGAACCTTCGACAGGACACGCGCACATCTGCCTCATCGAAGCCGGAATTGAACCGTCCGGCAAGCTCGATGGTTTCAGTCGGAACCAGTTTCAGCTATCCTGTCCGGCTGCATCGACGCAATTTTCCGGACTCGCCGAATCGAATTTCACTCTGGAATTCTCTTTTTCGGCACGCCGCACAGGCAACTGATCGCGGTTGCAGCGCTTGCGAATGCACGATTGAACCCAATCTTTGCGCGACGTCACGGCGCGACCATTATTCAACCCCAAACTGGAGATTCCATGTCCACTGACATTCTCAACGCTCTCGGCTTGTCCAAGTCCAATTCCGGCACCTACCTCGGCCAGGGTGAATGGTCGAAGACCAGCGATGCTGGCGTAATCCAGTCGATCAACCCGGCAACCAATGAGGTGATCGCCGAAGTCCAGGCATCGAGCAAGGCTGACTACGACCTGATCCTGAAGCGCGCCCAGGCGGCATTCGAAATCTGGCGCACGACACCCGCGCCGTTGCGCGGCGAAGCGGTGCGCCTGTGTGGCGAAGCACTGCGCAAGCACAAGGATGCGCTGGGATCGCTGGTCTCGCTGGAGATGGGCAAGATCAAGCCCGAGGGTGACGGCGAAGTGCAGGAGATGATCGACATCGCTGATTTCGCGGTCGGTCAGTCGCGCATGCTTTACGGCTACACCATGCATTCCGAGCGTCCGGGCCACCGCATGTATGAGCAGTGGCATCCGCTTGGCGTGGTCGGCATCATCAGTGCCTTCAATTTCCCGGTTGCGGTGTGGGCGTGGAATGCCATGCTCGCCGCGGCTTGTGGCGACATCTGCATCTGGAAGCCATCGCCCAAGGCGTCGCTGACCTCGATCGCGACCATGAAGATCTGCAACGAGGCCTTGAAGGATGCCGGTTACCCGGATCTGTTCTTCCTGTTCAACGATGCCGGTACCGATCTGGCCAAGGCGTTCGTCGATGACCGTCGCGTCGCGCTGATCAGCTTTACCGGCTCGACCAAGGTCGGTCGCACGGTTGGCGAGCGCGTTGCCAAACGCATGGGCCGCAGCCTGCTTGAACTCGGTGGCAACAACGCCATGATCGTCGACGACACGGCGGATCTGAAGCTGGCTTTGCCGGCCATCGTGTTCGGCGCAGTCGGCACCGCCGGCCAGCGCTGCACCTCGACGCGTCGCCTGTTCGTGCACGAGTCGATTCATGACGAAGTGGTTGCCTCCGTAGTCAAGGCGTACAAGCAGGTCGAAGGCAAGATCGGTGACCCGACTGATGCCAAGACCCTGATGGGTCCGCTCAACAGTCCGGATGCGGTCGAGAACTTCCTCGCCGCCATTGAAAAGGCCAAGGCCACTGGCGGTACCGTGGCGACCGGCGGAGCGAAGAAGGAAGGCAAGGGCAATTTCGTCCTGCCGACCGTCATTACCGGTCTCAAGAACAGCGACGAAGTCGTGCAGACCGAGACCTTCGCACCGATCCTCTATGTGATGAAGTTCAAGACACTCGACGAGGCGTTCGCCATGCACAACGACGTGCCACAAGGCCTGTCGTCGGCGATCTTCACGCAGAACGTCAAGCACGCCGAGCGCTTCCTGTCCTCGGTCGGCTCGGACTGCGGCATCGCCAACGTCAATATCGGCACCTCGGGTGCGGAGATCGGCGGTGCATTTGGTGGCGAGAAGGAAACCGGTGGTGGTCGCGAATCCGGATCGGATGCGTGGAAGGTCTACATGCGCCGCCAGACCAACACGATCAACTACTCCGACGAACTGCCGCTGGCCCAGGGTATCAAGTTCGAGTTCTGATCCAGCTCGGGTATCGGCGTTGCAACGAAACCGGTCGCCTTGGCGGCCGGCTTTTTTCTGCCCGTGATTGCGCCTGCGCAAGCAGACAGGGAGGCTGCGGGTCGCTGCGAGGGGCATGACTTGCGGGTCATTTGCGCCGGATTCGGCACGCCTATAATTCGCCCCAGGCCAGGCCAGCCCACGATAATACCCTGCCTGCTCGCCGCGGCGCGCCTTGTCGAGTCCTTCTGCAACAGTCTGCGGAGAAGATCATGCGCAATGTATTGTCGATCGCTTTTTTCCTCGCTGCCGCCTCATCCCTCGCCTCGGCCAGGGACGCCGATCATGCCGCTTAAATCGAGCGCGGCCGCTATGTCGTTCAAATCAGTGGATGCAACGATTGCCACACCGCCGGTTACGCTGGCAGCGGTGGCAAGATTGTCGAGTCCGAGTGGCTCAAGGGCGATACGCTCGGCTATTCGGGCCCATGGGGCACCACCTATCCGAGCAACCTGCGCCTGCGCCTGGCCGAAATGGATCTGCCCGCGTGGAAATCGTTTGCCCGCAGTGTCGTGCTGCGCCCGCCGATGCCGTACTGGGCGCTGAACAGAATGAGCGATGATGACCTTGAGGCGGTCTGGGCATTTACGCGCTCACTCGGCAAAGCCGGCGTGCCCGCGCCGACGGCCTTGCCTCCGGGTGTCGAAGCTCCGCTGCCTGCGTTTACGCTGCATCTGCCACCCGCACCGCCTGCAGTGAAGTAGAACCTGCTGCACGACGCAGAGACTTGTTGACCGAGGCAGCGCTGGCTGCCTCGTTGCGGGCACGCCGGATCTTTTGCGTTTCGAACGAACGGCATCGAAGCAGCGATAACCTCCGGCATCGCCAGCCGCGCCGGGTTCCCATGGATTCTTCCTCACTGTGCCGCGGGTTCCGCCGGTCGGCTTCATGCCCCTATCCCCCCGCTTCATCAACCTCCTTGCAGCATCCTCGTTGACGGTTCCGCACCGCACCGTAAACTGGCAGCCCGGAGGAACTCATGAATCAACCTGTACGTACCAGCGGCACCGCGATTACCAGCCTTGTTTTCGGCATCCTCAGCTGGGTCCTCGTGCCTTTCATCGGCGCACTTGTTGCGGTGATCTGCGGCCATGTCGCGCGCGGCGAGATCCGCCGCATGCCACCTGGCACGATCGATGGCGATGGCATGGCGATTGCCGGATTGATCCTCGGTTACGCCCAACTGGCCTTGTGCGTGCTTGGCGTCCTTTTCCTGATTGGCATTCTCTTTCTCGGTTTCGGCTTGGCCGGTTGGCATTGATCGATGTACAACCTCGCCCGATCGCTACTGTTCTGCCTTGATGCCGAACGTGCGCATGACATTTCGCTGACAGCGATTGAAACCGCGTACCGGACCGGCTTGAATCCGCTGCTCGCAACGCGGCCCAAGCCGTTGAAGACCTCGGCATTCGGCATTGAATTCCCGAACCCGGTCGGCCTCGCTGCTGGCCTCGACAAGAACGCCGCGCACATTGACGCGCTGGCGTCGCTCGGTTTCGGCTTTATCGAGGTCGGCACGACGACACCACGGGCGCAGCCCGGTAATCCGAAGCCGCGCATGTTCCGCCTGCCCGAGCACGATGCCGTCATCAACCGACTGGGTTTCAACAACGGCGGTGTCGATGCGCTGGTGGCGAATGCCGAGCGCGCGCGTTTCGATGGCGTACTCGGAATCAATATTGGCAAGAACAAGGACACGCCGAACGAGAAGGCAATCGACGACTATCTGTTTTGCCTCGAGCGCGTCTACGCGCGCGCCAACTATGTCACGGTCAATATCTCCTCGCCGAATACCCGGGGACTGCGCGATCTGCAGGAAGAGGAAACCCTGCGTCGCTTCATTGGCGAGATCTGTGCAGCCGGCGAACGGCATGCGGCAAAGCATGGAAAGCGCAAACCGATCCTGCTCAAGATCGCACCCGACCTAGGCGAAACCGAACTCGATTCAATCGCCGACGTACTGCTGGCGAGTTCCATCGATGGCTTGATCTGCACGAACACAACCATTGACCGCAATGCCGTGGCAGGGCATCGCCACGCCAATGAAGCAGGCGGATTGTCGGGAAAACCGGTATTCGAAAAATCAACAGAAGTGCTGCGTGGCATGGCCGAACGGCTTGATGGCAAGCTGCCACTGGTCGGCGTCGGCGGCATTTTCAGCGGTGCCGATGCCGCCACCAAAATCGAGGCCGGTGCCCGTCTTGTGCAGTTTTACACCGGCATGGTCTATCGCGGTCCGGCATTGATCGGCGAATCGGTTGATGCGATTCGCGCCCTGCCCGCGCGGAAAGCGGCGTGAGCGAAAAGCGCTACCAGGTCCCCTCAGCCATCGCTGAAGGTGTCGGCTACACGATTGTCGAAAATGCTTCGCTGGAAGGTCGCAATACCTTTCGAGTGCCAGCTCGCGCGAACCTGCTTGTCGATGTGCGCAAGACCGACGCCCTGGCCGAACTGTTTGGCTTTGCCATGATCAGGAATGGCCCGCTGCTGGTCCTCGGCGAAGGCAGCAATATCCTGTTTACACGCGACTGGCCGGGGGTCGTCCTTTCAATGGCCGCCCTTGGCATCAACATTCTTGAAGATGACGGAAACGCCGTCCGCGTGCGCGTCGAAGCGGGTGAAAACTGGAACGATTTCGTACGCTGGTCGTTGGCGCGCGGTTTGCGCGGCCTCGAAAACCTCATCCTGATTCCGGGCACGGTCGGCGCTGCACCGATCCAGAATATCGGTGCCTATGGCACGGAGGTGCGCGAATTTATCGATGTCGTTGAAGCCTGGGATCGCCAATCCGATCAGCTGATACGCCTGAACAACGCCGAGTGTGCATTCGCCTATCGGGATTCGCTGTTCAAGCACGAGCGCGACCGGTACATCGTCACCGCCGTCGAATTCCTGCTGCCACGCCAGCGCGAGCTGCAGATCGACTACGCGGGCGTTCGTGAGGAGCTCGACAGCCTGGGTGTGGATATACCAACCGCCTCCAGTGTCGCCGAAGCGATCTCGCGATTGCGAACGCGCAAGTTGCCCAATCCGGCCGTGGTCGGCAACGCCGGCAGTTTTTTCAAAAACCCGCTGGTCGAACAGGAACTTGCCGACAGGTTACGCCGCGAAAACCCGTCGATGCCGGCCTGGAAAAGCGAAGATTCGCTCACGAAACTTTCGGCGGCATGGCTGATTGAATCCTGCAATTTCAAAGGCTTGCAGCAAGGACATGCAGCGGTTTCGGAACAACATGCTCTGGTGTTGATCAATCGTGGCAAGGCCACGGGCAGCGAGATCTGGTCACTGGCCGAGTGCATTCGAAAAGCCGTACTGGAACGCTTCGGCGTCCTCCTCGAGCCCGAGCCACTGGTGCTGTAGCAGCGACCGGAACATTTACTCGCTCGAACCGCCAAACGGCGTAAAGCCATTGATTTCACGGGAGATCCGTCACATTCGGCAAGACTGGTTTGTGATGAACTGGCATCTGCTTTCACGCCCGAATCCGTGAATTGAGGGCGCAAGCAGTTCCAGATTGCCTAAAACGTCACTCGGAGTTCATTCCATGGCCGCTGCCCCTGCCAGTATCGCCTTCATCGCCTCGCGTCGTCGTTTGTTCAACGCCTTGTTCAGCAGTGCCGGAGTCGAGGATATTGATCCGGGCCTCTCCAAGCGCCGCCCTGGGCGCAATGGCTTTCTGCCCAAGGACCTGCCGCAAAGCCCCGCCGCGTTGAGTTTTCCACCCGCACCGGTGCGTTGGCTGACACGCTGCACGTTTGGCTATACCTATGCCGAACTGAGCGCTTTCAATGCTTTGGGTGGCAACGACAACGCGCGCTGGACTGCCTGGGTCAATCGCCAGCTCGATCCGGCTCTGATCAATGACAGCACCTGCGATGCGCGCGTCGCCAGCGCGGGTTTCGTCACCTTGAACAAGACGCCCAATCAGCTCTGGACTGATCATCATTCGGTGACCAACGACTATTCGCTGCGCATGAAGCCGATCGCCGAAACCGAGAGCATGACGGTGATCCGGCAGACCTACAGCCAGCGCCAGTTGTTCGAAGTCATGGTCGATTTCTGGCACGACCATTTCAGTGTGTTTGGTTGGGATTACGACGGCGGACCGATGTTTCCAGCCTTTGATCGGCTGGCGATAAGACCGTTTGTATTCGGCAATTTCCGCACGATGCTTGAGGAAGTGGGCAAATCGGCCTCGATGATGTACATGCTTGATCTGTACTCGAGTGAGGCCGGGCATCCGAACGAGAACTACGCACGTGAACTGTTCGAGTTGCACACCATGGGCGCCGAGAACTACGGCGGTATCGTCCAAGATCCCGACAACCCACCTGCAATCGATGAGCTTGGCTATTTCTACTCCCCAGTCGACGGCAAGAAAGAGCGCCTCAAGTATGTCGACGACGACGTGTACGAAGCTGCGCGCGCGCTGACCGGCTGGACAATTTCCGGATCGACGTGGCCATACGATCCGATCAACGGCAGACCACTCGGCGAGTTTGCCTACAATTCAACGGCCCACGACCAAGGCGTCAAGCGCATTCTTGCCCGCTATTTTCCCGCCTCGCAGGGACAAACCGACGGCGAGAACCTGTTCGACATGCTCGCTCGCCATCCGCGCACCGCGCGCCATGTGGTCACCAAGATTTGCAAGCGCTTTGTCGGCAGCAATCCTTCCTCCACATTGATTGACAGCGCCACGGCAACATTCATCCAGGCCTCGGACGATAACGACCAGATTGCCCAGGTGCTCAGAGCAATCCTGCAATCAAACGAGTTCAAAACCAGCTGGGGCACCGGCATGAAACGTCCTGCGCTCAGCGCTGTCAGCGCATTGCGCGGGACCGGTGCGGATTTCACGCCGAAACCCGACTACAACAGCAGCATCTACACACCCACCGAGGAATTCATGGGTCGTCTGCAGGCGGCCGGCCACAAGCTGTTCTACTGGCCGGCGCCGAACGGCTATCCCGATGATCCGGTAGCCTGGTCAAGCACGGGCACACTCGGCATGACCCTGCGCATGCTGCCGCGCCTGCTCGAGATGCACCAGACCGAGAGCTACAACAGCTCCCATCCGTTCCTGATCGACATCCAGGGTCAGACGATATCCGCACTGGGTTCGAATCTGCTGAGCTCCACGAATGTCATCGGCTATTGGTGCGATCGCATCCTCGGCTACCGTCCTGAACCGGTTCGTACGGTCGCCGTAGATTTCTTCCGCCAGAACGTGGCCGCCGATGCGCTCATTGATCTCAGCACGAATAACTGGAAAAAGTCCAACCTGTCCGAGCATTACACCCAAACCCGCCTGCGCACCGCTGTCAGTCTGATCCTGTGCAGCCCCGAATTCCTGCGCCGCTGAGGAGCACCGAGATGACCCATATTGATCGACGCGATTTCCTCAAGACCTGCACCGTTGCGACGCTCGCCGCCGGAACCAGCAGCCAGGCCCTCGCTTACTTCGCACCAACCGATTTCGCACCTGCCGCGGCGACCAACGACACACTCGTGGTGGTTTTCCTGCGCGGCGCGATGGATGGACTGAGCCTTTTGCCGCCGGGTGCGAGCAGCCCGCATCGCGCGGATTACGAGTCTGCCCGAAACAATACGCGTATTCCGGTTTCCGGAAATGGTGCCGCACTGTCCCTCAACGGCACAAACTGGGCACTGCACCCTCGTGCCAGCGGATTGCGCGCACTTTACAACGCCAATCATCTGGCTTTCATCGTCGCCGCCGGCCAGGCCCAGCCGGAGCCGGTCATCCGCAGCCACTTCGATGCTCAGGCCAATCTCGAGTTCGGCTTTGGTGGCGGCACCGGCAACAACGTCGGCTGGCTAACCCGGCATCTGGCCAGTGGCGGACTGCCCTCCGTCGTGCCGTTGCCGGCTACTTCGCTGGGCAATATCACCGCCAGCAGCCTGCTCGGTTCATCGGATGCAATCACGATGAACAGCGCGTCGGATTTCCGTCTCGATGGATTCAATGGGTCGTGGGAAGATGATGATCCGGCCTATGGCCTGGTTGGTGCGGTCTCACGCATGCACGATCTGTGGAACAGCAATGCCACCCAGCTCGAAAGCGCCGGCGTCGAGACCCTCGCTTCGCTCGATCTGTTGCGTCCGATCAATTTCGGTCTGTACAACGCGGGCAGCAACCCAGGGGGCTATCAACCATCTGGCGGTGCCAACTACAGCCTGAACTACAACAGCAGCTTTGGCAGTCAGTTGCGCAATATCGCCCAGTTGATCAAAAGCGATCTTGGCATGCGTGTGGCCACCATCGACCTCGGCGGCTGGGACACTCATGTCGGCCAGGGCAATCCGACCAACAGTTAC
This sequence comes from Dokdonella sp., assembly GCF_035703485.1. Classification (GTDB taxonomy): domain Bacteria; phylum Pseudomonadota; class Gammaproteobacteria; order Xanthomonadales; family Rhodanobacteraceae; genus Dokdonella. Next base: position 27,217 of record NZ_DASSYD010000010.1, read on the forward strand.
GATTACTTCGGCAACCAGGTCGAAAGCCTTTCGCAAGGGCTGAGCGCGTTCTACACCGACCTGGCCAACAGTTCATCCGGCAACCTCATGCAGAGGACGAGCTTGATCGTGGTCAGCGAGTTCGGGCGGCGGGTGGTTGAAAATGCCGATAGCGGCACCGATCACGGCTATGGCAACGTGATGTTGGCGCTCGGCGGCTCAGTCAATGGCGGCCAGATTTATGGCAATTTCCCGGGTCTGGCCAATGCAGATCTCTATCAGGGCACCGATGTCGCGGTCACCACCGACTACCGGCGCATCATCTCCGAAGCCCTGATCCGGCGCATGGCCAACCCCAACATCTACTACGTCTTCCCAGGCTACTCGGGATACACGCCAATGGGCATCTTCCAGGGCCCCGACCTGCTCCCGACAGGCTACGACTCGCTATTTGCGAGTGGCTTTGAGTAGAAGGAGCGGGAGTCGGGAGTGGGGAGTGGAAGGAGCGAAACGCGGCTTTCTCGCCAAGGTGCAGGAGCGCCTTCAAGCGCGAGTTGTAACGCCATACCAGCGAGTTGCCTCGCCCGTGAACGAGCTCCTACAGAAAGCGGGTTGCGGACTACGGGTTGCGGGATCGCGAGCTTTTGATTTCCGACTCCCTATTTCCCAATCCCCACTCCCGGCCTTTCAGGCCTCCCCACACTCGAAATGCAGCAAATTTCCGCCTTCGGCCACGTGTGACTGGCCGAGGCTGATGGTGCCGCTGCGGCGCAGGGGGTAGACATCGCGGTGGACGAGAAACTCCTCGTTGCCGATTTTGACCCAGGTGCCATTGGTCGAGCGATCGGTGAGGATGAAATGTCCCTTCTTCCACTCGATCATGGCGTGGTCGCGTGATACCCAATCGGACTCGATCGTCAGGGTGTGGCTTTCCTCACGACCGAGGGTGAACGGGTCGGACAACTCGTCGATATGGAATTCGCGATCAAGAAAACGCAGATTGAGGACAACGCGCTGGGTCTTGGTGAACTGGACGACGCGCTGCACGGTGGTGACGTGGGAAATATCTTCCTGCCACATGACATCGACAATCTCGATCGGCAGCAGCTTTCCGGCAACGCGAGCCGTACCGATCGAGCGCACACGGACACCGGCCGTGTTGGTGATCTTGAGTGAGGTGCTTGCCGTGGCCACGATCTGGTCACGCTTGGCGATTGCAGCCATGCGCGCGGCAACATTGACCGCGTCACCAAACACATCGTTTTCCTCGACCAGAGCTTCGCCATGATGCAGGCCGATACGGATGCCGATGTTGTCCTGCACGAAGGCGACGTCGGATTTCATGCGTCGCTGCATGTCGGTAGACGCGAGCAGGCCCTGGACAGCACCTGGAAACGTGCACATGATTTCGTCGCCGATCGTCTTGATCAGCTTGCCACCATGACGATGGGCCACTTCGGTCAATGCATTGAGTACCGCTGCAATGATGTCACGTGCCGCGACATTGCCGCGCAGTTCGAACAGCTTGGTGCTGCCGGAAACATCAGCGAAAAGGATGGTCAGCGTGGAATTCTTACTCATTGCGTTGGATCATAAGTCATTCAGTGAACAGGCTCCAGATCAGCGGCAGCCGTGACAATATCAGAATCCGCAGGCAGCACGGCCAGAGCTGCTCCCGCCAGCGGCGTGAAGGTATCGGCACCGACCACGCGTTTCAATGGCTTGGAGCCAAAGCCAGCCTCGACGATTGCGGTAATGACTCCCTCGCCGACACCCGCACTGTGGCGCCCTTCGTCAACGACAATGATGCGACGGGCATCACGCGCCTGTTCGGCGATGAACGACTCGTTGAGCGGCACCAGCCAGCGCAGATCGACCACACGCACTTTCCAGCCGTGCTTCACCTCGATCTCACGCGCCGCACGCAGACTCATCGGTATGCCGTTGCCATAGCTGAAAATGACCAGATCATCAGCTTCCTGCGAATACACGCGGCCCTCACCAAGAGCCATCGACTGGTCTGTCGGCGGATACGGAAACAGCCACTGGCCGTCGCCGGCCGCGTACAAATCCTTGGTCATGTACAACGCGATGGGTTCGAGGAAGACGCTGACCCGGCCATCCACCTTGGCCAACGCGGTCAGCGTTCGCAGCATCATCGCCGCATCATCACCGCGGCTCGGACATCCGACGACCAGACCCGGGATATCGCGCAAGGCGGTCATCGAATTGTCGTTGTGGAAATGCCCGCCGAATCCTTTCTGGTAACCAAGGCCGGCAATCCGCACCACCATCGGGTTGCGGTACTGGTCGTTGGAGAAGAACTGCAACGATGCCGCCTCACCGCGAATCTGGTCCGCGGCATTGTGCAGATAGGCCAGGTACTGGATTTCCGGAATCGGCAACAAGCCCATGTTCGCGTAGCCCTGGGCGAGACCAAGAATGGTGGTTTCATCGAGCAGGGTATTGAACACGCGCTTGTTGCGGAATGCCTTGTGCATGCCCTTGGTCACGGTGTAGACACCACCCTTCTGGGCGATATCCTCGCCGAACATCAGGGCTTCCGGATATTTGCAGAACAGGTCGTGCAGCGCCTGGTTGATCTGGATTGCGAGGTGTCTTGGCGGCAGGTTTTCCGGCAGCTTTTGTTCACCGCCGAAGATGTCGAGGCGCTTTTCGAGATAGTCACTGCGCTCGGCTTCAGCCTTGACCCGATCCGGCGAGTACGGCGCCAGCGGTGCAACGATGTCTTCGAGCTTCTCCAGCTTGGGCCGGTGATCGGCATCGTCGGCCGCGGCAAAGCAATTGGCCCGGATCGTCTCGTAACGGGCCAGCAATTCGTCCTTGCCGAGCAGGCCGGATTCAAGCGCAATCGCGGCAGTCCTCAGCAAGGGATCGCCCGCCTCGACGGCGACCAGCTCCTCGATACTGCGCCACTCGATTTCAAAATCGGTACCGGCGTGACCCATGATCCGCGTCGTGCGCAGATGCAGGAAAGTTGGTCGGCGCGTACGCCGGCAATGCTCGACCGCGCGCGCGACATCGGCATAGCCCGCCGCCACATCGAGACCATCGGCATAGAAATAGTCGAGGTCACGTCGCTCACTGAAGTTTCGTTCGATCCAGCCGCCGGGTGATTTCACCGAAATGCCGATGCCGTTGTCTTCGCAGACGAACAGTACCGGCGCAGGCAGCTTCTGGTAGGAGGTCCAGCCCGCCGCGTTGAATGCGGTCTGTGCCGTGGCGTGATTCGACGAGGCATCGCCGAACGAACAGATGGCAATTGAATCATTCGGAATCGGCAGCTCATGGCCGAGTCGCGGAGCCTGCTCGATGGCCAGCGCGGTGCCGAGAGCCTTGGGCAGGTGTGAGGCGATGGTTGAGGTTTGCGGCAAGACCCAAAGCGGCTTTGAACCCCAGACCTTGTGGCGCCCGCCGGAAGCCGGATCATCCTTGCTCGCCGCGAAAGACAAGGCCGAATCCAGGATCGGATCCATGCCCGGCAACTTGCGGAAGCGCTCGGCCATGAACGCACCCGAACGGTAGTGCAGGAACGCCGGGTCGGTGTGCCGGGTCAGCCGCGCAACCAGTGCATTGCCTTCGTGACCGCTTGATCCGATCGTGTAGAAGACCTTGTTGCGCACGCGCAGCACCCGTGCCATCAAGTCCAGATGGCGCGAGATCAGTTGCGATTCAAACAAATCCAGAAATGCCTCGGCGCTGCAAGCGCTGCCAGGCAATACCGCCTCATCCATTGCCGGTGCGGAACGGACCGGTCCATCCCAGTCACGCACATACTCGATAAAGTTCTGATCGCAGATATCGGCACGATTGAGGCCCCGGTGACGGGCCGCAATGGGCGGACGCTGAGCGGAAGTGACAGCAGCCATGGACGGAATCGGGAGTTGGTTAAACCGCTATTGTATCTGTCCGGGCGCGCGCTGCCGAACTCTTTGGGGCATTGCTGGCCCCCAGCAGCGACGACTCACCGCTTCGCCCGGATCTCGGCTTTTCCGGCGGGCACATATTCGCAGGAAGGCACGATGCGCGTAATCATCGGGTAGTCATGCGTCTGGCAGTGCCATTGCAAACCCATCGATTCGATGCCCCCCGGATCCGGCAGCCACTCGATCATGCCGCCATCAACGCCAGAGGCGGCGTCGAAGCTGAGCAGAATCCGTCCGCCGTCACTGATGGTCATGGATTGCAGGCTCTGCCCCTTGTACTTTTCGGGCTCGGGCAAACCCGCCTCGGCATTCGATGCCGGCATGCGCCCTGTGTTCATGTAGCTTTCGGTGATTGCCGCTCTCGCCGAACTGATGGCCGCGATATCGTTGCGAATCGCTGCCGCGGCACGCTCATCGGCGATGGTTTGCTCGACCAGATTGCGGCCCTGCTCGATGCGCGCCTGTTGGTCCGCATCGCTTGCCGCACGCGCACGCGACTCCTCGGCATCGCGATACGAATAGAACGCGAACAAGGCCGCGATGACGCCAACAAACGAGGCGATCACGGTTATCAGGGCATGGCGCATGTCAATTTCCTGTTGAGACTGATGATTTGCAAAACGATGGAAGCAACATCGCAATCAGAGTCAAAACGCATTGATGCCGGTGACTTCACGTCCAACCACAAGCTGATGCACGGTTTCGGTACCTTCGTAGGTGATCACCGATTCCAGATTCAGCGCGTGTCGGATCGGGCAATGCTCGGTGGTGATGCCGGCGCCGCCGAGGATGTCACGTGCTTCGCGGGCGATATCGATGGCCATCCGGCAGTTGTTCCACTTGGCCAGCGAGACCTGAGTCGGTTGCATGGTGCCTGCATCTTTCAAGCGACCCAGTTGCAAGGACAGCAACTGCGCCGTGGTGATGCGTCGGGCCATGTCGGCCAGCTTGAGCTGGACGGCCTGGCGCGAGGCGATCGGCTGCTTGAACAGGATGCGATTCTTCGAATATTCGAGAACCTCGCTGAAACAGGCGATCGCCGCACCAATCGGACCCCAGGTGATCCCGTAGCGGGCCTGGGTCAGACAGCCGAGCGGACCCTTGAGGCCCTTCACGTTCGGCAAGCGGTTGGCTTCCGGCACACGCACGTTGTCGAAGTACAGAGCCGAGGTGACCGAGGCACGCAGGCTCATCTTCTTGTGGATCTCCTGAGCGGTGTAACCCGGGAAATCCTTCTCGATGACAAAACCCTGGATACCTTCATCGGTCAATGCCCAGACGATCGCGATGTCCGCCAGGTTGCCGTTGGTGATCCACATCTTGGAACCATTGATGATCCAGTCCGAGCCATCTTTCTTCGCATTCGTTTTCATGCTGGCCGGATCGGATCCGCCTTGCGGCTCGGTCAGGCCAAAGCAGCCAATGACCTTGCCTGCGGCCATATCCGGCAACCAGCGCTTGCGCTGCTCTTCAGTACCGTAGGCATAAATCGGATGCATGCACAGCGAGGATTGCACCGAGGCGAAGCTGCGAATACCCGAATCACCGCGCTCCAGCTCCTGGCAGATCAGGCCGTAGCTGACCGCATTCATGCCGGCTCCACCGTATTCGGCCGGCAGACTCGAACCAAGCAGGCCGAGTTCAGCCATTTCCGGAATCAGCTCTTTCGGAAAGATGGCCTTGTCAAAGCAGTCGCCGATGATCGGAATCACGCGCTCATCGGTGAAGCGCGCCACCGTATCCTGCACAGCCTGCTCTTCTTCGGTCAGCAGGGAACGGACATCGTAAAGATCGACGGGATTGAGGGGTGTGGCAGCCATGAGAGGGTTCCGGGAGTGGCAAAGCAGGCTATTGTAGACGTCCACGCGCATTGCGGACACCGCGAAACGCCATCGCACACTTGGCGATGCTCGTGGCGGACCCTATGCTGACGGCCCCGCCAGCCTCCAAATACCCATGCGCATACCCGTTCTCGCCTATCACGCGGTCAATATTTCCGGCAACGACTACGCCAGCAATGATCATGTTGCGTTCGCTGCCGATCTGCGCCAGATCGATGATCTGGGGCTGCGCATCGTGCCCTTGCACTGGGTTGTCGATCAGCTCACCGGAGTCGCCAAGCGTGATCTCGAGGGTTGCGTCGCGCTGACCTGCGACGACGGATCCGACTTTGATTTCCACGATCTGCAGCACCCCGATCACGGCATCCAGCGCAGCCTCTACCACTGCCTGCTCGATTTCATTGCCGAGCGCGGCAGCCAGGCGCAAGCGGATCTGCACTTGACTTCGTTCGTCATCGCCTCACCCGAGGCCAGGGATCAGATCGACAAGGCCTGTCTGATCGGCAAGGGCTGGATGAGCGATGACTGGTGGCAGGCAGCTCTGGATTCCGGCTTGATGGCAATCGAGAACCACAGCTGGGATCACAACCACCCGGCACTATCGATGCCCGGCGTGGACGGCATGCCACGCGGCTCGTTTCTCGACGTCAACAACGAAATTCGTGCACGGCAGGAAATCACCGCGGCCACGCATTTCATCGACAGCCGAATCGCACCCCGCCGAACGCGCATCTTCTGCTATCCGTTCAGCGAGGTGCCTCCTTA